>CAZFRH010000001.1:0-98028 GCA_964521235.1 uncultured Gammaproteobacteria bacterium
TCCCCATCTCGATGAGTTGTTGCGCATACGCCAAATGCCCGTCTTTCCGTTCTGACTGGAGAAACGGCCCCTCATCCGGCGTAAGCCCAACCATCTCCAAGGTCTTTTGCAGGCTTTCCGTGGCACCTTCGACCAACCGGGTCCGGTCCGTATCCTCGATGCGCAGGATAAACGTCCCACCGTGCCGTCGCGCGAACAACCAGTTATACAAAGCCGTCCGCAGACCGCCGATATGCAAAAATCCGGTGGGGCTTGGGGCAAAACGGACACGGACGGGTGTAGCCATATCGGCACCCATCCTAACCAAAACGCCCCCGCCTGTCGAACGTTGACAATGGCCGGCATGCTGCTAGGCTCAACCCACAGGAGGGGTCATGCAAGGCAAGATCATCGCGGACATTTCATTCGGGCTCGACCAGCCGACCACTGAACGGCTCTACACAGCCCTTCAGGCAACCGAGGATAAGCCCCAAGGCCTCCTCTTGAAGCCAGCGACATCGCGCCGGATCCATCTGGCGTTCCTGGGCAGCGTCAGCTTTGACCGTCTCGCGGTCGCCCAAGAGCATCTCCAGGAACTGGTCGCGTCGCTCCCCGAGCCGCAGTTCTCGTTCACCGGCTTCAAGATCCGGTCGTACCACAAGGTCCACTACCTCATCGCGAAGGCTATGACCGCGCCGGCGGCAGGGGAGCGGTGGTCTGCCTTCATCAGGCGGGTACGGTCGCTCATGCGCCGTGACGTCGCGCGCTTCACGGATGACCGCATCTGGCAGCCACACGTCGTCATGGGAAAATATCTCGTGCTCGACGGGACGGTGGCCCACTGGTCCTACAAGCTGGCGGAACCCATCCCCTTCCACGCCGGCGAAATCGCCATTTACTTCAAGATCGCAGAAGAGGCCAACCTCTCGATCTACAACCGGCCGACGATCATCGTCCAGCGATGACCGTTTGCAACACGCTCACACCCCACGGAACTGCTTCCGTGGGGTGAACCTTTTTAGAAAAGCGAAGCCCCGTCACGACGCAGGTCGGACGGGGCAAGAAGACAGCGGTCAGGAGACGAGCTGTTGGTCCCAAAGGCGTTTGGCGATAAAGCGTAGCGCCGCCTCGTGACGCGGGAGGAGCTGCCGATCAACCAGAAGCGGATATCGCTGCAAGATGTGTGCTGTTACGACGTACCGTCCGGCACGGGAAGTCCTACGCAACACGCGCACGAACTCGAGATGGTCGAGTTCCGTCTGGAGGTTCGCGATACGGGATGCCGTGAACACATCCGGCGCCCACCAAGACAAGCTCCGAAGCACACGAGCTAAGTCAAAACGACTGAACTCAGCTCGCGACTGGTGGAAGAAAAAGATGCCGCAAAGGATGTCGGCAAGGGGGTATCCCAGCAAGCCATGGAAGAGCCGCAGCTCGACCTGCAAAGGAAGCTTGATCGTTCCGGTCATGCGATCTCCTTTTCTTGCCCCCAAGACGTATCACCTTTTCATCAAAAAGACAAGGGGGAACACCACGACCGCGCGCCAGATGCGCTTCCAGCGCCGCGGTTCAACCACGAGGCGCCACAACCATTCAAGACCGACTGTTTGTAAAAAAGACGGCGCACGGCGGACGGAGCCCGCCCAATAATCCAGCGTCCCACCGATACCGACAAAACACTTCGCTTCAGGAAAAAACTGGCGCTGGCGCTCGATCCAACGTTCTTGCTTCGGATGACCAAACGCCGCGAGGACGATGTCCGGCGCAAACGCCCGCAACCGGAACAATGCCTCTTGCCCCGCTTCATCGATCCCCCCGTCTTGGCCGACGTTGCCACCATGCTCCACCAACACATCAAATTTTGGAAAACGTTTTTTCCATAAGGCTGCCGCGCGTAAACCGACTTCCGGATCTTCCCCGCCGACAAACGCGACCCGCCACCCTTTTTCGACAGACAGGCGGATGAGCGCCTCTGACAACGCGACGCCCGTCACACGGTTCGCCTGCCGTCCGGACAGGGACAGCATCAAACGCAAGCCAAACCCATCAATGCACCGCACGTCAGCACGCTTGATGGTTGCGGCATACGACGGGTCTTCTTTTGCCGCAAGAAGGATCTCCGGGTTCGCGGTCACGATCCAGACCGCTTTCCGGTCCGGCGTGTTGCGCACGCGGTTCAACAACGTCTCAAGGCCATCCCCTTCAATCGGGATGCCAAAGACGACAGGAACCTTGTTCTTCATCTTATCTCGATGACGGCAATGTCGTCCCGTGGCCACGGCGGTGCTTGGTCACAAGGCGATAGCGGGCAAGTTCGCGCTCCAAGCCGGCCGCAGCGGCGGCAAACGCCACATCATCCTGTGCGGCAGCTTGCGTCATCAATTTCATCGCACGTTGTTTTGCCTCTTCGATCACTGACAGGTCAAGTTCCGCCCCATGCTCCGCCGTCTGTGCCAATACGCTGACCAACCCCTGTTCATCCACATGGATCACGCCATCAGATACCGCAACGTCCTCTTCCGAACCATCCATTTTTCGGATGCGTGCAATCCCAGCGACCAGGGTCGCAGCCAACGGCGCATGGTTCTGCAAGACCGTGATTTCCCCATCCATCGTCGGCAACGAAACCGAAACCACGTCCTGGTCCATCAAGACGCGCTCCGGCGTAACTAATCGAAAATGGAGTTTCATATGTTGACTGACGCTTCTGACTCTTGCTGACGCTTCTCGCTTTAGTTCACTTCATCAATGCTCCCCTTCATGTAGAACGCCTGCTCCGGCTTGTCGTCGTGCTTCCCTTCCAAAATCTCTTCAAAGCCACGAAGCGTCTCTTCGAGCGTGACGTATTTGCCCGGGTTGCCGGTAAACACTTCGGCGACGTGGAACGGCTGTGACAAGAAGCGCTGCACTTTGCGCGCGCGGGCCACGGTCTTTTTGTCCTCGTCAGACAGTTCATCCATACCCAAGATGGCGATGATGTCTTGCAAATCCTTATAGCGCTGCAACACCTGTTGCACGCCACGTGCGACTTTATAATGGCGCTCGCCGACGACGAGCGGGTCCAAAATGCCAGACGAGGAGTCCAGCGGATCAACCGCCGGATAGATGCCGAGTTCAGACAGGCTACGCGACAACACGACCGTCGAGTCCAAGTGCGCAAAGGTCGTGGCCGGTGCCGGGTCGGTCAAGTCGTCGGCAGGGACGTACACCGCCTGCACGGAGGTGATCGAACCAGCCGTGGTCGACGTAATGCGCTCTTGCAGCGCGCCCATCTCCGTCGCGAGCGTCGGCTGGTAACCCACGGCAGACGGGATGCGCCCGAGCAACGCGGACACTTCTGACCCGGCCTGCGTAAAGCGGAAGATGTTGTCCACGAACAAGAGCACGTCCTGGCGCTCCTCGTCGCGGAAGTATTCGGCCATGGTGAGGCCGGTCAACGCGACGCGCGCGCGAGCTCCCGGCGGTTCGTTCATTTGGCCGAAGACGAGCGTGGTCTTGTCCACGACGCCTGATTCTTTCATTTCAAGCCACAGCGCGTTCCCTTCACGCGTACGTTCACCCACCCCAGCGAACACGGAAAAGCCGCCGTGCTCCGTCGCGATGTTGCGGATGAGCTCCATGACGATGACCGTCTTGCCCACGCCAGCACCGCCGAACAACCCGACTTTTCCGCCCTTCAAGAACGGACAGATCAAATCTACGACCTTGATCCCGGTTTCCAACATCTCGGCCTTGGTGGACTGTTGGTCAAAACTCGGGGCTGCGCGGTGGATCGGATACAATTTTTTCGTCTCAACCGCTTTTCCACCATCAATCACCTTGCCCGTCACATCAAACATGCGTCCCAACGTTTCTCGTCCGACGGGGACGGAGATCGGTGCGCCGGTGTTCCGGACGTTCATCCCGCGCACGAGGCCGTCTGTCGTAGACATGGAAATCGTGCGGACCTGGGTCGCGGACAGGTGCTGCTCGACCTCGAGCACGATCTCGCCACCTTCTTTTTCGATCACGAGCGCCGTGTAGAGCGGCGGCACGCCGTCCTCAAACTCGACGTCAACGACCGGGCCGATGACCTGCACGATGCGCCCCTCTGCGAGGAGCGACTTGTCTTTGGTTGGGTTGGTGGCTTTTGTCATATCAAGGGAGTGGTAAGGATAGGTGCGTCAGGTGCGTCAGCGGGAGTCAGAAGGGTTAAGTTATTCGAGCGCTGCTTTGCCGGCCGAGATTTCTGAGATCTCCTGCGTGATGGCGCTCTGCCGGGCTTGGTTTAAGGTAAAGGTCAGGTCTTCGAGCATCTCTCCGGCGGATTCTTTGGCGTTCCTCATGGCGACCATGCGTGCGCTATGTTCTGACGCGGCGGATTCGAGCACCGCCTGATACAGCTTCATGTCCACCATCCGGGGCAGGAGCCGTTTTAGGACCTCGTCCGGCGTCGGCTCCATGAGCAGCTTCGGCTCTTCATTCACGTCCTCATCTTCTTCCGCTGGGGCGATCTCCGTTTCCATGATGGGCAACACCTGCTCGACCTGCGCCGTATACGACAGCGCGCTCTGGAAATGCGTGTACGCGACCCACACGCTCGTCACCCGACCTTTCAAGAACTCCTCGACGCTCAGCTTTGCAATTGGCGAAGCGCGTTCAAAGGACGGCGCATTGGAGAGTGACGGGAACGACGCGATGATCTCAACCCCTTCGCGTCGCAAGGACTGCTCCGCTCGGCGTCCCACAACAACCGCACGGACAGACGGGATGCCCCGTTCGCGCACGAACGTGATCGCCTGACGCGCCACTTGCTGGTTGAAACCGCCACACAATCCACGGTCAGACGCAACGACGAGCAAAAGTGCTGGCCCTTCTGACACGTGTGGAGCGAGTAAAAAGTGTCGCGCCGTATGCACATACTGCCTGATCTCTTTGGCGATCTGGACGGAAAGGGCCGTATACGGACGCGAGGCGAGCGTCATTTGCACCGCACGGCGCATCTTCGAGCTGGCCACAAGCTCCATAGCACGCATGATCTTGCGTGTCCCGCCGATCGACTTGATCCGGCGCTTCAGGAGACGTGTGGGGATGGGCATAGCAACAGCTTACAGATGCGTCAGCTTGAAAACTCCTTGTTCCAACCTTCCAACGCAGCCTTCAAATCCTTCTCAATCTCCTCATCCAAGGCCTTGCGTTCTGCGAGCTTCGACAGGAGGTCAGCGTGTTCGCGCTGCAAGAACGCATGCAACCCCGTTTCCCATTCGCGCACTTTTTCGACCGCAATCTGGTCCACGTATCCCTTGGTGATGGCGTACAAGACCGCCACCTGATTTTCCATGGACATCGGGGTGAACTGGCCCTGCTTCAAGATCTCAACCGTGCGGCGGCCGCGTTCGATCTGTTTTTTGGTGGTTTCGTCCATGTCCGTCGCGAACTGCGCGAACGCTTCCAACTCGCGGAACTGCGCCAAGTCGAGGCGGAGTGAACCCGCGACTTTCTTCATCGCCTTGGTCTGCGCCGCACCACCGACGCGTGACACGGACAAGCCCACGTTCACGGCAGGACGCACGCCGCGGTAAAACAAATCGTTTTCCAAATAAATCTGCCCGTCCGTAATTGAGATGACATTCGTCGGGATGTACGCAGACACGTCACCACCTTGCGTTTCAATGATCGGCAACGCCGTGATCGAACCGCCACCATGTTCCGCGTTCAGACGAGCAGACCGCTCAAGCAAACGGGAGTGGAGGTAGAACACGTCACCTGGATACGCTTCGCGGCCTGGCGGGCGGCGCAAAAGCAACGAAACTTCGCGATACGCCCAGGCGTGCTTGGACAGGTCATCGTAGACAACGAGCGCGTCCTTCCCCTGCGCCATAAAATATTCAGCGATAGCCACACCAGCGTATGGCGCGATGAACTGGAAGGATGCCGGATCAGACGCGCTCGCCGAGACAATAACCGTGTAATCCATCGCCCCCTTCTCTTGCAGCTTGGACACGAGGTTCGCGACTTTGGACGCCTTCTGTCCGATGGCCACGTACACACAGGTCACCCCCTGCCCTTTTTGGTTCAAAATCGTATCAATGGCGATGGCCGTCTTCCCAACTTGGCGGTCGCCGATGATGAGCTCGCGCTGGCCGCGGCCGATCGGGATCATGGCGTCAATCGCCTTGATGCCCGTCATGAGGGGCACGCTCACCGGTTCACGTGCCATGACGCCTGAAGCCACACGTTCGACCGGTTGGTCTGACTTGGCTTCGATCGCACCACGCCCATCAATTGGCTGGCCGAGCGGGTTCACGACGCGTCCAACGATCGCGTCACCCACCGGGACGGACAAAAGCTTGCCCGTGCCGCGTGCTTCTTCGCCAGCCACGACCGTGTCCACGCCGGACAAGAGCATGATGCCGACGGCGTCCTCTTCCAAGTTCAACGCGACCCCGATGGCGCCGTGTTCGAACTTCACCATTTCCATGCTCTGCACCTTGCGCAGGCCAGAACACGCAGCGATCCCGTCGCCGACTTCGAGCACCGTCCCCACCTCCGCCATGGCGGACGATGAGGAGAACGCTTCGATCTCTGCGGCCAGTGACTGCACGATGTCGTGCGCCCCGGTAACGTTTACTTTACTCATAGCATTCATAGGATAATGGGAAGATTAAACAGCGGCGCGTTCCGTCAGCGCAGAAGCCATGCGGCGGATCCGGCCCAGCACGGACGCGTCCAGCATCCAATCGAGCGAACGGAGGCGGTAGCCGCCAAGCAACGCCGGACGGACCACGATCTCAAGCTCGACCGGGACGTTCCAACGCTTCTCCAAACTGGCTTGCAGCGCCACATGCTCTTCACGGCTCGGCATGACCGCGGCTTCGACCCGCGCAAACCGGACGATCCCCCGATCCGCCGCGACCCCGCGCAACCGTTCGAGCAAACGCGGTAACACGCCAAGCGCCCGCGCTTTGGCCAGCTCATGCACAACCACGACCGCGAGCGGCTGCTTGATCGCTTGCTCGAGCGTGGCCAACATGCGCCCCGCATCCTGTTCACGCATCAGCGCATCTTGAAAGACGGAACGCTTTTCGGAAGAAGAAAAAACTTCTGCCGCATGGGACAGCGCACGCAGCGTCGCGCGCACATCATCAGGCGTCGTTGCGCGTTGCAGGACGTGGGCCAGCATCTTTTCGATCAAGGCGCGTTCTGTCCCTTTCATACGCGTGACGTCTCTTTCAACGCCTGCTCAATCAACGCGCGGTGCTCTTTTGATTGGATCACATCGCCCGTCACCCGCTCTGTTGCCTTCGCGACCAAATCCGCCGCTTCAGACCGGATGGTCACCATGATCGCATCCTTATCTTGTGCTAAACGGGTGCGCGCTTCGGTCAGTTGCTTGTCGAGTTCTGCCTGCAGCTCCGCCGAACGTTTGGCCCGTTCCGTATCCGCTTCTGCCTTGACGGTCTCCAAAATCGCGCGCGCCTCGGTCTTCGCTTTTCGGATGACTTTTTCACGTTCCTCGCTGGCATCCGCCATCAAGCGCTTCGCTTCCGCTGCATTCTTCAAGCCCTGGTCAATCTTCTGCGAACGCGCGTCCATGGCCTTCAAGAGCGGGCGGTACACCCAGCGCCACACCACGAGCAGCACAATGCTGAAGTTGACGAGTTGCGCGATAAACAGCTTGCCATTCAAGCCAAGCGTCTCGAGGAGTCCAGTCTGGGTCACAGCTTCAGTCATATGGTTTGGAGGATGGGGGCGACACGCGCCACCCCCACGGGTTCAAATCACATTACAAGGTAAACACGACGACCAGCGCGTAAATGGCGATGGCTTCCGCGAAGGCGGCGCCGAGCAACATCGGGACGAACAGCTTTTCACCCGCTTCCGGGTTGCGGCCGATCGCTTCCATGGCTTTGGCCACGATCTTACCGATGGAGTACGCAGGCACCATGCCACCAACGGCGATCGTTCCGCCCTTGATGATCAAGCTAAGGGATTCAGCGTCCATAGAGATGAGGAGACGGTTTCGACGAAGAAAAGGGTTGGGTTTTAACGTCGTCCGTGTTCCTGCAAAGAATGAGTTGGCACGCTACCTCTCGCGAGACAGCGTCCCCTCTCACGCCTTGGCGTGTGCGTGTTCCGCTTTGTGCTCTTCATGCGACCCATGCGGCGCTGACGACAGCACCGTGAGATACACCAGGGTCAGCATGGAAAAAACCGTGGCCTGCACAATGCCGACCAAGAGCTCAATCGCCATAAACGGCAACGGGACAAACCAAGCGACCAGTGCCGCAATGACCGTCATGAGCACCTCCCCGGCAAAGATGTTCCCGAACAAACGCAGGGAAAGTGACGCAACCTTAGCAAGTTCACTGAAAATTTCAATGATCCCGACCACAAACTCGACCGCGGCCGTCATAATCTTTGTCGGCTTGAGGGACACGATCGCTTTGATGAGCGGGCTGATCTGGATGAACTTATTGAAGTGCACCCAAGGGCCAAGCGTGATCGCCGCCATCAGATGCGCCCCAACCACGGCGACGAGCGCCATCGCCAACGTCAAGTTCAAATCGCTGTTCGCCGGACGGAGCAACGGAATAAGTTCCCATTTGCCGTGCAGCTCCAACCAGACGCCGATCGAACCCGTCCCTGGCAACAACCCCATCCAGTTGGAAACGAGGATAAAGAGGAAGAGCGTGCCGACGATCGGTAAAAAACGGCGGCTTTTAGCACGATCGTGCGTGACTTGATCAAAAAAATTGAGCAGACCTTCCAACAACATTTCCGCTCCGGCTTGCAGACGACCCGGACGTTCGCGCGTGATCAGCTTGACGATCAAGCCGACGATGATAAAAAACGCCACGGCAATCGTCGAGTTTACCAAGGTGTTGCTAATCGGAAAGTCACCGACATGGGCAATGACTTCCGCAGCAATCGGGACGTGGGGGATCGTTGCCATACCGTTACGCTTTCATCTTGACGCTAAACTTTTTCGCCATGACGTACACCAGGACACCGGACACCAAGACTGCCACGACCAGGCCCAGGCCCATAAACACCGGCGTCGTCTCAAAGCGACGGTCGAGCCAACGGCCACCCAAAGCGCACAACACCGTCGGCACCGCTATCGCCGCAAACACTTCCCAGACAAAACCAACCGCCTCCCACGAGGACAGAAGCGACTTTTTTTGGTCAGGACCTTCCATAAATCGGCCATGAGTATAGAAAGAATCGCCAAGTCCGTCAACCCACACAAAACCAAGTTTTGCCGCAAAGTCAAGCCAAAAAGGACTTGACAAACCTAAAACGTCAGAGAGGAACCCAGGGGGTTCCTCTCAAGGAGATTAGTAGTCTTCCCGCCGCGGAAGCGTCCCGTCGATGACGGCAGCACGCACCGCCAAAATCCAACGCCCGAGGACTCCTTCCTGGTGGACGTATTCGAGCGTCTGCGCAACCTTCCCGATTACCTTCTGTAGCTTCAACAGTACCTTAGTGAGCTTCTTACTTAGCTCTCTTCTCCGATCTGCCGCAGCCCTCGCACTCCCCAGGTAGAACTCTTCGGCTTCCGCCCAAGTCGTCGGACCGTAGAGTGGCATCAGATCCCCTTCGTGACCTGGAAAACCGAAGGTCCGGCCCCAACCTGGCACGTAGAAACCCGCCCACTTCTTCGCTTCCTTCTTTCTCTGCGAGATGTCACTGGGATTCGCGCCAAGCTGACGGAGCATCTTGGCCACCTCAACAGGGGGCCGGCACGTATAGAACAGCAGGTCAGTCTCCTCGACGGTGAACTGTCCGTTCCACCAACTCAAGGCCTCTGCCGCACGACCGGACGTCTTCAGAGCTGCTGCACCCATGTCACACCTCCAAATGTGCTGATTCGAGGTTAACAGGGAGGCAATTTCTTGTAAAACAAAACAGTCCTAAATCTTCTTCACCCACTCCCTAAATTGCTCTCCACGGTCAAATTCGTTCTGAAACATCCCAAAGCTGGCGCAACCCGGAGAAAGCAGAACGACATCGCCTTTTTTCACGTTTTTCACAATCAAAGCCAAAGCCACGGACAAGCTTGCCGCTTTTTCGAAGTCAGTTCCGGTCTTTTTGAAAGCTTGAACGATCTTCTTCTCCGCCGTCCCAGACAGGACGGTAACGCTGACTTTTTTCTTCTTGACCTCTTTCGCCACCTCATCAAACTCCAACTCCTTATCCGCCCCGCCAAAGATCAAATGGACCATCCCCTTTCCGGCAAACCGCTTGAGCGCCGCGATGGTCGCATCTGGCGTGGTAGATGTCGTATCGTTGACGTACGTGACTCCGTCCACCGTCCTGATCACCTCTTGCCGGTTCGGTAAACCTTCAAACGTGCGTAACACTTTTTTGATCACAGACACCGGAACACCAATTTCCAAAGCAACCGCCGTCGCGGCCATAGCATTCTCGATGTTGTGCGCCCCTTCCAATTTCATCTTCACGCTTTTGACCAGCTTCGCTTCAGCACCCGTCGTCTTTCCAAAGCGCACAACCCGTCCAGGCGCACTCTGTGCATACGCGTTAAACGTTTTGTCGTTTGGCAACACGACGATGTCATCCGGTTTTTGGTGGCGAAAAATCTGCGCTTTCGCCTCCGCATACGCCGCCATGTCTGGATAGGTATTCAAATGGTCACGCATCAAGTTCGTCCACAGTGCGATCTGCGGTGACAAACCAGCGGACCCCGTAGCCTCAAGCTGCCAGCTACTCAACTCCAACACGACCAGGTCATCCGCCTTGACGCGGCGCATAAACGTCAGGGGCGAGACGAGAATGTTACCGCCCATCCACACCTTCTTTTTCTTCCACGCCTTCAACATCTCCGCGAGAAGCGCCGTCGTCGTGCTCTTCCCACGCGTCCCGGTGACACCGATGACGGTCGTCGGACACTGGCGCAAAAACAAGGAAACGTCCGACTCAATCGCGATGCCGCGCTTCTTCGCTTCACGGATGATCGGGTTATCGTCGCGGACTCGTGGGTTCCGGACCACGAGGCTGACGCCGTCCAAATCCTTCACGTCCTCACGTCCCAAACGCAACCGCACGTTCATGAACTTCTTCAGCTGGTTCACATTGTCACGCAAAGCGGAAGCATCCTTCAAGTCCGTCACAATCACCTCATCCTTCTTTTTTGCAAAATACAAAGCCGCCGCAACGCCACTACCTTGCGGATATTGCCCAAGCCCAAGGATCAGCACTCTCATAACGCCATGCGCATCGCCAAATCGTAACGAATGTCTTCAAGTCTGCGCAAATGCGATTTCGCCTGATCAACTTTAGAACGCGGAGATCCCGTCAAATCCATTTCAAGCAACGTAGCAACAACCTGCTGTCCGACGGACAACATCTTTTCGACCGCTTCCTTGTTTCCTTTCACCGCTTCCATCACCGCCTGGCGGACCAGCTCACCGACCAGGTCCGACAAAGCGCCGATGACGATCTCCGGATCTTCTTGGTTCAAAAAAGCGATAGACGTTTCCTGCAAATACGACGCGAGCAAACGCGCTTCCAAAAACTCCTCACGCGAAGCACGCCACGCCCCATCCTGGGCAATGACCGGGACCGTCACTGACTGTTTCTGTCCAAGCGAGACGAGTTTCAACCCCTCTTTCAAAAGCTTGTCACCATCAGCTTGGTCCTCACGGTGCATCGCAAAAATCGCGCGCTTGCTTAACCCTTGCAAGCGCTGCGCGAGTTGGAGCAACTCACGGCGAGCTGCCTCCTGTTTACTTTGTCGCGTGACTAACCGCCTTGCTTCGGCTGCGGGCAGAAAAGGCTGATGCGTGGAGGGTTTCATAACAGCGTTCAAGACGGTCAGCGACCGAATCCCAAGAATAACGGCTGGCGATGTGGCGCGCCGCACGCGCTCCCCGCTCTTCGACCATCTTAGGATCAGCCAGGACCTCACGCATCTTCTCCGCCAAATCCTCGCGGTTGTCAACCTTAAAGGAGATGCCGCTATGGTCTACCAACTCCAGATGTTCACGGATATCGGACATGATCACCACCTTGCCATGCGCCATGGCTTCCAACGTCACCGTCGAAAGGCCTTCCGAACGGGACGGCTGCACAAAGGCATAGCAATGCTCGTACAGTTCATTCAACGTCTCACCAGACTGGAAGCCGATCAGTTTTACGCGCTTGTCCTGTTTGGCCAGTTTTTGCAGCAGCTCCACATGGTCGCTGGCATACTCCGCATCTCCGGCGATGACGAGCGGCAAATCGCTCTGCACATCGCGATACGCTTCGATCGCTACGTCGTATGCCTTGTTCGGCACCAACCGCCCCACGCCCAAAAAGTATTTCCCTGGTTCCAAACCAAACTTTTTCAGCGCCGCCTTCCCGGCAGAAGCAGGGACATCAGCACCGTTTGGGATATAGACCGTCTCTTTGCCATACATCTTGCGGCAAAACACCTGCAACACATGCGAGACCACGATCGTGACGTGCGGGAAGGTCACACAGGCCCATTCACCGAACGCCAAGTACGCCCGAGCAAACCACGACCACTTGGGGTCAAACCGGTCGCGGCTGTGGAACGTGGCGACGACGCTCGTGTTCGGCTTGAAGAGACGCGGAATCCAGGCAAGCGTAGAAGGGCCGATGCCATGATAATGGATGATATCCACATCCGGTTGGAACAGGACATGCAAGGTCGACAAAAACGTATTCGTGATGGTGGCGAGATTTTTCGTGCGTAGTGACGGGAGGCGAATCAAGTGTGCACCACGATAGGTGCGAAAGCGCTTCGGCGTCGCATACGAACGGACATACACAAACACCTCATGCCCCTTTTCGGACAAGCGCGCTGACACCTCTTCCACATGGCGCTCCACCCCACCCCCTCCTGGGGCAGCATGTGCCGGGATCCCCTTGGCCCCTAGCATGAAAATGCGCATAGCCTTGATTCTTACACAATTTTCGGCTAAGATCAAACACGCTTAAACTCAACCACCGTGGGACTGTAGCTCAGTCGGTAGAGCAGCGGCCTTTTAAGCCGACGGTCGCGGGTTCGATCCCCGCCGGTCCCACCACGTAAAAACGACAGCCGAACGCTGTCGTTTTTACGTGCCCCGTGATCCGAGCAGCAGCGAGGATTTTACGGGGCTCCGTTTCGCTGTCGTTCACGTGGCATGGCCAGAAAGTCTTTACGGGGCCGATGAGTTCAATACGTCGTTGTTCACGTGGCACAGCCAAAAATACACGACACAGCCAAAATATTGACACCAAACCTGAAACGTGGAACGGAGTTGTATATGTACTACGTCTATCTCATCAAAAGTCTAAAACATTTTCATTGGTACATAGGCTTCACGGAAAATGTCCAAAACCGTCTTCAAACCCACAACCAAGGTAATAATATCTCTACAAGAACAGGTCGCCCCTGGGAGCTTCTCTATTTTGAAGCTTATAGACACAAACTCGATGCTCTCGGCCGCGAACGTTTCTTAAAAAGTGGGGCTGGTCATCGTTTTCTTAAAAAACAACTTCGTCACGAACTAGCTGACAGCTTAACAGAATCCGTTGCCTCTCCGTGACCCTTCTGTTATCTTTCTTTTCATGTTGTTGAATCGCCGCATCCAAACCTGGTCAGGGTTTACCCTGGCCACGGCCCCATCTCACCGATAGGGACAGGTTTGCATGACGCACCGCCGCCCTATCGGGGCGGTTTTATTATTTTCTAGCTTCCTATGAACTCCCTCACCGAATCCCAACTCAAAAAACTGACCATCGCCCTCGCGATCTACCTCACCTCTCTCTTTGCCGCCAACACGCTCGGCCTCAAGCTCATGCCGTTCGTGTTTGGCACGCACCTGTCCGTCGCGGTCTTTTCTTTTCCAGTCGTCTTCCTGATGACCGACGTCATCGGTGAAGTCTACGGAAAAAAGATCGCCCAAGGATTTGTGCTGGCCGGTTTCATCAGCACAGCCCTCTTCATCCTCTACTCTCTCCTCTCCCTCTGGTTGCCCTGGTCAGCCGACGGGTTGTGGGCCAAAGAAGGGTACGACCTGGTCTTTGGCATCTCCGCGCGCATCGCACTTGCTTCCCTCGCCGCCTTCGCGGTCGCCGAGTACCAAGACGTCGTGACCTTTTTCTTTTTCCGTACACGCCAAGGTGAAAAGAAGTTCTGGTTGCGTTCGTTCCTGTCTAACCTCTGGTCGCAGCTCCTTGATACGGCTTTGTTCATGCTGATCGCTTTCGCCGGCGTCTACTCCTGGCGCACGCTCATCGGCATCATCCTGACCTGGTGGTTGTACAAGGTGGCCATGGGCGCGCTCTACACTCCGCTCTCCTATCTTGGAATCAAACTCCTGCGTGAAAAAGAAACCCTATGATCACCCGCCCTATCCGCACGCGCCTGTTCAAGGAAGGCGAGGACCTGCCCGCCTTCATCATCGAACATCTCCCGCGGCTGAAGGAACGTTCCATCCTCGTCGTCACCTCAAAAATCGTAGCGCTGGCCGAATGCCGCACGGCGATGGCCTCCGACATCAGAACGAAAGATGAGCTCATCAAGCAAGAAAGCGAATGGGCCATCCCGACCAAGTACGTCTGGTTGACCATCAAGGACGGCATGGTCATGCCCTCCGCCGGCATTGATGAATCAAACGCCGACGGCAAACTCATCCTCCTCCCCAAAGACAGCTACCGCACCGCCCGTGAACTCCGACGGGAACTGAAGAAACACTACAAGCTGAAAGAGTTCGGCGTCCTCATCACCGACAGCCGCACCATGCCACTCCGCGCCGGAGTCACGGGCGTGTCATTAGGGTATGCCGGATTCAAGGGGATCAAAGACTACGTCGGCAAAAAAGACCTGTTTAACCGCCCATTCAAATTCTCGCGCGTCGACATCCCGGACAGCCTGGCGGCCGCAGCCGTGCTGACGATGGGCGAAGGCGCCGAACGTTGTCCGCTCGCCGTGATCGAACGCGCACCCGTGAAATTCTGCGAACGCGTACGACGACACGAGCTCTCCATCTCCATCCACGACGACATGTACCGCCCGCTGTTTACGAACCTGCCGCGACGCGCATAACCCTCTCCGCCAACGCCGTCCCGTCATCCGTCGGCAACACTTCGGACAGGCGTTCGCCTAAAGCGTGGCGTGAACTTTCTGATGCGAGCAAGTCACCCACTTCCTGTTCGACTCGTTGGTCAAACGCTGGATCCGTCTGCGCGACGACGCGGATCGCCTTCCTCTCTTCCAAAAACTTCGCGTTCTCTTCTTGGTGCGACTCCGGGATCGGGACGACGATGGCCGCCTTTTTCAGCGCCGCCAACTCTGACAACGTCCCCATGCCTGCCCGGCAGATGACGACATCCGCAACGGCATACGCATCCAACATCTTCTCACCGGCAAAATCCATCACCGCATACCGTGGATCGCGTTTTTCGTACCGCGATCCTTCTTTGCCCCGTCCCGTCAGATGGACGATGTTCCATCTCCCTTTCCACGATTCGTGGACCCGATCAATGAGTTCATTCAACGAGGCGGCACCCGTCCCTCCGCCCATGACCAACACGGTCGGACGGTCTTCCAACAAACCAAAACTCCGCAGCACGTCATGTCTGCTGGGGAGCCTGGCATGAAAAAACCGTGTCGGCGTCGGCAGGCATTCTGTCTTGGCGCCCTCGAACGGTGGTTCTACATAGGGGAATGACGTCGTGACGAGCGCCGCGGTCCTCGCGATGATCTTGTTCGCGAGCCCAGGACGGACGTCCAACTGGTGCGTGATGCATGGGATCCCGCGCCGCTTCGCTGCACGGCAGACAGGCACGGCCGTAAAACCGCCGGCAGAAACGATGATGGTCGGGCGCAACTCTTTGACCAACCGCTTGGCACGCGCCCACGCCCCCCACGCCGCCCACGGGAACGTAAGCCAATAGATGCTTGGGTACCGCGGGAACTTGGCGACGGCGATCGTCAGGAACCGATACCCTTCCGCCTCGACGAGCGTACGTTCCGGGCCGCCAGGAGTCCCGATCCAAGCGATCTGGACGGCTGGGTTCAACCGCCGCAAAGTCCGGGCCACCGCCAAAAGCGGCGTCACCGGCCCGAGCGTCCCACCGCCGGCAAAAACGACTCTCATACGGTCCTTTCTGACGCGTGGCGCGGGATGCCTGCCACAAGCCCCATAGCGGCCAACAAGACCGCCAACGACGATCCGCCGTGGGAGATAAAGGGCATGGTCACGCCCGTGATCGGCAAGAGCCCGGTCATAGAACCTACATTTAGCAGAAGTTGCGCCCCAATCCAAGCGGCGACGCCGGCAGCGAGCAAAGCACCAAACCGGTCGCGGCTGTTGCGGGCAATGGAAAGGCAGCGCCAAACCAAGAAGGCGAACCCCAATAAAAGGACGGCTGACAAGAAAAATCCAAGCTCTTCAGCCACCACCGCGAAGATGGAGTCCGCTTCGACTTCTGGCAAATACAAAAACTTCTGTCGCGAGTGGCCATACCCCACTCCCAAAAATCCCCCGCTTCCGATCGCGAGCATCGCTTGGTTGATGTGGTACCCGATCCCCTGCGGATCAAGCTCTGGGTGCAAGAACGTCAAAAAGCGTTCAGCGCGATAAGGAGAGATGCGTAGCAAGAGAAACAATCCCGCCGCACCCGCCGCCAAAAAGCCGCCGACCGCGGGCAACGGCGCACCCGCCAAAAAAAAGAGCGCGAGCGACATGCCGGCAATCACCGCCGTTGATCCGGTGTCAGGTTGCAAGACAAGTAACAGCACCACCGCGCCGAGCGTCAGCAAAAAAGGGAACACGCCTTCATTCCACTGCCGGATTTCTCCCTTGGACCGTTCCGCCAGCCACGCGGACAGGTAGATCAGGAAACTGAACTTCGCGAGCTCCGATGTCTGGATGCTGATCCCCGCAACACGGATCCACCCGCGCGCGCCACCAACTTCAACCCCAAGTCCCGGGATGTATACCAACATCAACAAAACAAAGGTCGCCACCAACGCCACCGGGGCCACCTTTCTCCAGACACGATAGTCCACCAGGCTGAAAAAGAGGAACAGGACGATGCCAGGCAGCACCCCATTCAAGAGTTGGCGTTTGACATAGTACAAACTGTCACCGGCCGCGCGCTGGAACGCGACCGGACCCGTCGCCGACATGAGGAAGATCAACCCAAGCGCCACCAACCCAAACGTCAAGAAGACGATGACCGGATCAAGGTTCCCAAACCGTTCCCGGACGCTTTGTCGCATGGACATTAACGGTCAAGCAGCGCGAGCACGGCGCCGATGCCCGCCAAGACAAAGGAAAGGATCCAAAAACGCATCACGATCCTCGGTTCGCCCCACCCAACCGCCTCCAAATGGTGGTGCAAAGGGGCGCTCTTCAGCAGCTTCTTTCCCCCGCTCACGCGCCGGTATGTCCATTGCAACAGGACGGAGGCGCTTTCAATCACAAACGGCAGCCCGATCAAGGGGAGGAGGAGTGGCTGGTTGGTCATGAGCGCGACCACGCCCAAAACCGTGCCTAAAGACATCGCCCCTGTATCCCCCATAAAGACCGAGGCCGGGTTCACGTTAAACCAGAGGAACCCGATGAGAGCGCCTAAGATCGCGGCGCATAACGTCGCCAGATCGTAACGTCCCTGTGACCATGCGATGATCGCGTAGGCACCGAACGCCGCCATCAAGCAGCCGCCCGCAAGCCCGTCCAGACCGTCCGTCACGTTGACGGAGTGCGATGTGGCGATGATGACGAGGAGGAAAAACGCGATGTACCACAACCCGATCTCATACGTCCCCACGAACGGGACGTGGAGCTGGTCCCAACTCAACTTCGTAAAAAACCACCACGCACCCAACGCGGCGATCAGCCCGTAGGAAATCAGCCGATGGCGTTCACGCAACCCACCTCCCTTGGACCCGATGCGCCGGACATTCAAATAGTCATCCACAAGACCGACGAGCGCCGCGGCAACCATGAGCCCAAGCGGTAACCACGTCTGCCCACGGGACAAGAACGACACGTCACACGCATAGGCACCTTCACCGGCGAGCGCACACGCCCCCGCAAGGCCGAGCGCCACCATCAGCACCGAACCCCAAATCACGATCCCGCCCATGGTCGGTGTACCGTGCTTCCCCTTATGCAACGCCGCCATGATCGGCGCGGCGATGGAATCACGGATGCTCTTGCCCATGCGCAGCTTCTTCAAGAGCTGGATGAGCGGCGGCATGCTGATCATCGTGACGACGAACGTCACGGCAGCAAGCGCGAGGGGACGGGCGACCAAAAAAGGTTCGGCGATCATACGTTGATAAGGCTTAAGTAAAAGAGGGCACTGGCCCACGGAAATCCCCAGAAGAAGGCGAGGGCGACCAAGGCGTAGGAAACGAGCGGATCCTCACGGTACTGCCCGTACGCCCAGATCAGGTCCGTCACGGTGACCGCGAGCCAGAGCAGGGGCCAGGCAAACACCCAGGGCCACGCACGCACGTCATCTATCCCCAGGTAGATATTATAGTGCATGACCGCCGCACCGCCCTGGCGCGCCGCCGGGACGATGCGCCACAGGTACAGGCTCGTTGCACCGACGAACACGAGCGCCGTCGCCACGGACATCCACCGGACCCATGGGTGGTGCCATGCGAGCTTGGCAGAAAAGGCCCAGGCGCTCCAATCCATGCGGCTCGGATCAGATCACCTGTTCCACTTCTTGCACCTCCGGGACCATCTCTCGCAACGTATCCTCAATCCCGGCCTTGAGGGTCAGTTCAGACATGGGGCATCCGACGCACGCACCCTGGAGCCGGACAGAAACCTTGCCAGAGTCAGGGTCGGCATCCACGAGCTCGACATTCCCGCCATGCATAGCCAACCCCTCACGTAAGACCACGAGGACGCGCTCGATATCAGCTTTGAGGTCTTCGCGGGTTTTGGCCATAGTTAGCGATAGAGTACGCCCCGGAGCAAGCCTTGACAAGCCGGCCAATTTTCCGTATTCTCTCGTCATTCAGTCTGTGCTCCAGCTGACGCTTCTGACTCTTGCTGACGCACCTGACGCTTCTCCCCCCTATCTATGGCACACAAAAAAGCCGGCGGTTCTACATCTAACCTGCGCGACTCCCAAGGCCAGCGCCTTGGCGTCAAGAAGTTTGGCGGCGAATACGCCAAGAACGGCAACATCCTGGTCCGCCAGCGTGGTTCCAAAATCCGCGCCGGGTTAAATGTGGCCATGGGTTCTGATGACACCCTCTTTGCCACCCAGGACGGCATCGTGAGCTACACCACCAAACTCGTCCGCCGCTTCACCGGCCACATCAAACGCGCCAAATACGCGAACGTGGTGCCAATCAAGAAGGAAGCGTAACAAGCAAGAAAAAAAGGAGGACGATTTGACCAACCCCCTTCCGGACGTTTGCCAAGAGTCATTTGATGAAATGTTGTCAGCCTGCTGCGAACAACGGCAGATGACAACAAAAGCAGAAAATCACCTTCAACAGTGCCCTACCTGTCGGGAAGCGAACGATCAGCTCGGAGGTCTTTCCCCTGAAGCATTGGCGTTCCTTGTCGTCTTTCGAAGCTTCACACCCTGAATGACGCATCAGCGCACGCACCCCACCGAAAACCGCACCTGCGCTTCTCGGCAAGGGTGCGGTTTTTCGTTAACCAAAGGCCTCCGTTCAGGGTTGACAAAACCCTTATTTTGTAGTAGTCTACTCCTCCACGCTCCTTCACCTCACCAACCAAAGTTACAGCGCAAGGAGAGCAAGATGACCGATAGCAGCAAGCCACTGCCGTCAACCAACGATCCAGAGTTCGAGAAGATGCTCGAGGGCATGCGAAAAGCGCGTCAACGCGACCATGACGCACTCGTTGCGAACACGCTGCCCAGCGCGGATGACGGTGGTCCATGGCGACTCGAGCCACACGGCATCCTCGACATCAGCAAGCCCGGAAGCCTTCAAGTAACCATCACGGCACCCGTCACGGAGGCACCACGCTACGCCGATCCTCCCGAGGATATGTGCGACCCCGATGGCTACGACGACCTGTACCAGCCCGACTGGCAAACAGGGCCAGACCCCAGGCAACCGGAGGACGCGCCACCACCTCCCGACCTCGACCCCGAACAAGCTCGTCGGAAGCGACTGAGCGCGGATCTCCTCGACGCCATTCTCGACGACGAGCGAAGGTTCGAAGAGCGAGAATATCTCGAAGCTTGCGCAGAGGACTTCGAAAGAAGTCTCGGCGACCACGACGACTGACTCGCCGCATCTCATCGTCCACCTCCCTAAACGACGCCCGCTTTTCACCCAAACGTAAAGGAGGTCAGGATGAAAAGGAATGATAAGGAACAGAAAGAGTCGCGGATGCGCGCTCGTATCTTCGGCGCTCAACGTCGCGACCGTCGACGAGAGGTCAGGCAGCATCAGCTGACCCTCCTCATTGAGTCCGAGCTCGCATTGGCCAAGCTCGAGCGCAAGGCACGAAACGAGCGCGATCCATTGCTCAACTGACTCACCGCACCCCACCGAAAACCGCATCTGCGCTTCTCGGCAAGGGTGCGGTTTTTCGTTTAGTGTTTTGCTGCTGCTTTCAAAAACCCCAAAAACATCGGGTGCGGTCGAAACGGGCGGGAGAGGAACTCTGGATGGAACTGCGAGGCCATGAAGAACGGGTGGTTTTTCAGCTCGACGATCTCGACCAGCTCGCCGTCCGGTGACATGCCGCTTGCGATCAACCCTTTGGCTGCGAGCGCTTCCCGATACTCCGGGTTGCATTCATACCGGTGCCGATGGCGTTCCATGATGTTGCTTGAGCCGTACAATTTTTTCGCTTTCGATCCATCCTTCAAGACACACGGATACACTCCGAGCCGCATGCTTCCGCCGTAGTCCGCATTTTTCATCCGTTCCTCCTGCTCGTTCATCAAATGGATCACCGGATGTCGCGACTTTGGGTTGATCTCCGTCGTGTTCGCGTCCTTCCATCCCAGGACATGGCGCGCGAACTCGATGGTCGCCAATTGGAGCCCGTAGCACAATCCAAGATACGGGACCTTCTTTTCACGCGCATACCGAATCGCTTGGAGCTTTCCTTCGACCCCGCGCGTCCCAAACCCGCCGGGCACCAAGATCCCATCCAACCCCTTCATGATGCTTGTGATGCGCTTCTTGTTACGTGTCTCCAATTCTTCGGCATTGATCCAGACGATCTCCGGCTCACGGCCGATCGCCCAGGCGGCATGTTTCAAGGCCTCCAACACAGACAAATAAGCATCCGTCAAAACAAAATCACCCGTGGACAGGTATTTACCCACGAAGCCGATCCGCACCGCTTTTTTCTTTTTCGCGATTCGTCGGTTCAAGTCACGCCAGGTACGCAGGTCTGTCTTTTTGGCACGCAGGTTCAATTTTTCCACGACCCGATCATCCAACCCTTCTTCGTGGAAATGCAAAGGAACCTCGTAAATGGAGTGCACGTCAGGTGCGCTGATGATGTCCTGCGGTCGGACGCTGCAATACAAGGCGATCTTTTCCTTGCGCGGCGCATCAATCGGAACGCTCGAACGTCCGATCACGAAGTCTGGCAACAGACCCGTTGCCTGTACCGCACGGATGGCGAGCTGCGTCGGCTTGCTCTTCATCTCCCCCAAGCTGCCAGGAACCGGGAAATAGCTGACCAGCCCAAGCAATACGTTACGAGGAGCCTCTACACGCATCATGCGCGCCGCTTCAAGAAAAATGAGGTTTTCGTACTCACCAACGGTTCCACCGATCTCGACTATCGTGACATCGGCATCAGCCTCTGATGCCGCCTTCTTGATCCGTGACACTACTTCGAGAGGCACATGTGGCACCACTAACACCTGTTTGCCCCCGTATTCCAAAGCCCTTTCCTTCGCCAAAACGGCCCGGTAGACACGACCGGTCGTCATATAGTTGACGCTGGTAATATCCTCGTTCAGGAACCGTTCGTAATTGCCGATGTCCTGGTCCGTTTCATACCCGTCCCGTGTGACGAAAACCTCGCCGTGCTCGATCGGATTCATCGTCCCCGCATCTATATTGATGTACGGGTCGATCTTCACCGCCGTGACCTTGAGCCCCCTACATTGCAAAAGCGCGCCTAACGACGCGCTTGCTATCCCCTTGCCGACCCCTGACATGACCCCTCCAGTGATGAAAACGTAGGTTCGCCGTTTCATAATCCACAAAGTGTAAACCCAAAACCGACACCCGAAAAGACTAAGTCAAGGGTACGTTAAAAGGGTTGACATAAGGATCAAAAACTGCTTAACTCCATCTTGGAGGTAGGCATCAATGAAAAGCCTGAATATCACTATCTCTAACGCTGATTTCGACAATGATGCAGCGAAAGAGAAGATCATCAAGCTACTCCGAAGGAGGGCACTGCTCAGTGATAAATTCCTCTATCGAGGCTTTCCAAAAGGCAGACTCGAGTACCTACACAAACACGGTCTCGATCACCCGCTGTCCGAACCTACATTTGCAAGCACCGCTCACGAACTCACTCAGGAGGATGATTCCGTCTGCGCCATCTATTATGCGCTCCGTGGCGGTTGTCTGGCCATCCTCTCGAAGGATGGATTAGACCAGTGTGGCGTCTACTGTTACAAAGCGCTCCCGTCCAAATTTCCCGAAGCGCTCATCGCCCTCGTGCTGTTTGATGGTAACGGGGTTGGTGATGAAGCCAAGGGAGTCCTTGAAGACACAGAGGAATTCGACCTCTGATTTTGTCCCTAAATAAAAACTTTTTTAAACGCTCCCGAGCTCGGGAGCGTTGTGATTTACGTCCCGTACCTGCGCTGTCGCCGCCCGTACTCCGCCACGACGCCATCCATATCCGCCGCTTCAACTGCTGGCCAATGTTTTTCCAAAAAAATCAACTCACTATAAGCCGATTGCCAGGACAAAAATCCAGACAGGCGTTCTTCACCCGACGTCCGGACAATCACGTCCGGCTCAGGCATGTCTGGCCAGTACAAACGTGAAGCAAAAGACTTCTCATCCACCATCTCTGGACGCACACCGTCCTGGATCAACTGCCGCGCTGCATCAACAATCTCCGTCCGTCCTCCATAGTTAAGGCAGATCGCGAGCGTCATCTGATGCTTATCCGCTGTTTCACGCTCGATCTCCTCAATGGCCCGTTGGATCGAGGGACGTAAGCCCTCACGCCGTCCTACAACTTTGATCCGAACCCCACGCTCCAAAAAATACGCTTTTTCGTTGCGCAACGCGCCTTCCAGTAAGTCCATCAAAAAAGACACTTCTTCTGCGGCGCGTTTCCAGTTCTCGGTTGAAAACGCGAACACGGTCAACGTTCTAATTCCTTTACCTAAACACCACTCCCCAACCTTTTTGAGCGTCTCATACCCCTGACGGTGCCCCTCAAACGACGGCAACCCCCGTTCCCGAGCCCAACGGCGGTTCCCATCCATGATGATGGCAAGGTGTTGCGGGACGACGGCTTCCATAAGGATTGGAGTGTACGAGACGTAAGCCCTCTCGACAAGTCAGCGAAAAAACCGTATCGTCGCGCCATGCCCGGTGTTACAACTTCGAACACATACTTCGTCTATGTGCTTGAAAGCCTCAAAGACGGTCAGCGCTATGTTGGTTTCACGAATGACCTCAAAAGGCGCCTGGCAGAGCACAGCAAAGGATTAAGCTTTGCAACCAAAGCGAGGCTGCCAATGAAACTCATTTACTTTGAAGCTTGTTTAAATAAAGAGGACGCGCTACGAAGAGAAGGCTACTTGAAAACCACAAGAGGTCGTCGATTTCTAGCAAAAAGATTAATAGCTTATTATTCGAAGTTGTAACACCGGGTATGCACCGCATCGAAGGCAAGCCCTTAGCCGCCAAAATCCGCCAAGAAGTGGCAGAAACCGTCAAGCAATTACCGCGGATCCCAACGCTCGCGGTCCTTTTGGTTGGCGATGACCCGGCCTCCCACCTCTACGTCAAACTCAAACGCGAAGCCGCAGAACAGGCCGGGATCAAAGTCTTGGTCGAAGAATGGACCGCGGCGGCCAGCGAGCAAGACCTCATCCGCGTGGTAGTGGGTTGGAATATCAATCCCGATGTTGACGCCATCCTGATCCAACTCCCGCTCCCTCCTACGATCAACGAAGAGCACGTGATCCAAGCCATGGATCCCAAAAAAGACGTTGACGGTTTCCATCCAGACAACGTCCGCCGCCTCCTCGAAGGGACCGGCACCATCATCCCGCCAGTACATGAAGGGATCTTGCGCTTGATCAACGAAGCTCCGGCGCGCGTGAACGGTTCCCGTTCCGTCCTCATTGCCAACTCTGATACGTTTGCCGAACCTCTCCGCCGCCTCCTCACCACCGCCGGCTCCGTCGTCAGCTATTTCCAGCCTGACGCTTTAGACAAGCGCCTGCTCAGCGAAGCAGACATCGTCGTCATCGCGATTGGCCGCCCAGGTTTTCTCAAAGCAGGGACGACAAAACCGGACGCAACCATCATCGATGTCGGCACGACACGCATGCCAGACGGCAAAGTCCGAGGCGACGCCGACCTCGCTACTTTCGAATCAACGGACGTCTGGATTACCCCGGTTCCGGGTGGCGTAGGACCGATGACGGTGGCGCAACTGCTCAAAAACGTCGTAACGCTATCCAAAGCAGGTGCGTCAGCGGGAGTCAGCTGAGTCAGGTGCGTCAGCGGGAATCCGAGACACGACTCATCATTGCACCGAGCATGCGTTGAACTTCGTTCAAAATTCCGAGAGCCTCCCGTACATCAAGCGTTGGATAGATATCCTTCACAAGCAAGAGCTGGGTCTCGAGTTCGGCGCACGAGCCGTCCGCGATATGTAAAAACTGCAGAAAATCGTTACGTGTCTTACGTTGTTTTCCTTCCGCGATATTCGACGGTATTGAAACAGAGGCTCTTCGAAGCTGTGAGGTGAGCCCGTATTGTTCATCCTTTGGTAAATGTTTCGTCAATTGATAGACCTCCCGTGCCAAAAGAAAAGATTTTTGCCAGACAATCAATTCCTTAAATGATCTTCCGTCCATACTTTTTCTTTGCTGTTTACTGACGCATCTGACTCAGCTGACGCACCTCCCGCTCACCCCTCCAGCCCCTCTGGCATCACTTGTTTAACATGGACGCGGGTTGCACGAGCCGCAGCGCCAACCGTCGCCAAAACATACATCGCAATGATCACGAGGCTGACCCAGCCGTACTGGCGCAACACGTCAGACAGGTCAGCGCTCATAAAGAGCATCAACGCAAGCCCTTCCAACAAAAGCTCCATCGCAACCAGGATAATGGCCGTTGCCCACACGTCATGGCTCGTGGGTGAATGTCGCGCAAACACCCAACGCGCCGCCAGATAGGTCAGTAAAAAGTGGAGGACATAGGACAAAGCGACCCCCGTCCAGACCGGCAACGGTGACCACTCAACCCATTGCAGCGCCGCCAGCAAAAACATGAGGAGGAGGAAGCGCGGCAACGAGATGAGGAGCGCGCGAAAAAAAACGTGGTTCATAGGATAGGTTGCAGCACCGCGTGGACAATACCCAAGACGTACGCGCAGGAACCGACCACACCGCCGACCAGCAAAAACCGCCGCCGTCTGAACGCTCCGAGCCGCGCGGCAGCAAGCGCGATCAGGAGCCCGCTCGTCCCGACGAAGACGGCACCGACAAAACTCGCGATGGCGATGAACTCTTGCTTGAGGACCATGGAGATGGCCAGCGGCGCTCCAACGACGACACCCCACGCCGCCCGCTCGTCCCACCCAAGGTCATACATAAGTGAAGCCTGGAAATCTTCCGTGCAGGTGATGAACGACGTCGCGACGGCAAGGAACCCAAACACGGGCAGGAGCCACAACCACGTCGGCGGGATGACGCTGATGTAGGCAAGGGCGTCCGTCAGCACGCCTCCGGTCGCTTCGTACATCCGCACCCCAAAGAACCATGACACCACGGCAGAAAAGAGCGTCCCGGCCGACACGGCCAGCCACGCAAGCTTCCGGTTCCTCCCGACGAGCTCCACCGCCTCCGGGATCACCGTAAACCCGGTCAACGCAAACAGGATGATCCCAAATCCGAGTACCCATGACCCGACCTGAAGGTCCGGGACCATCTGGACAGCGTGCGGCGTGATCAGCAGCGTCAGCGAGAGGAGAGCGGCCAAGAGAAGCCAGGTCGCCCATGCCTCGACCTTTGCGACAAAGGCCAAATTTCGATACACGATGTAGGCCATGACGACCCAAAACAACCACTGCCAAAGGATCGGATGGATGGCGATCCCAAATTGACGTGCGGCAAGATCGAGGAACGCACCACCGAGGAGAATATACGCGATGTCCGCGCCGATGATCTGCGCCGGGTACACGATTCCAGCCACGCGTCCGCCCCACGGCCCGAGCCAACGTGCGACAAACCCGGGCATGCGGCGCTGGATTTTTTCCGCCAAGGTCAACTCAACCAAGAGGAGGTGCGTCACCAAGACGACGGCTGACATCCCCACAAAAAGCAAGGAACCATACCAAAGCCCCAAACGCGCAAACATCGCCGGCAACCCAAACAACCCGGCACCGATAATGGTACCGATGACCGTAAGCGTTGAACGTATCAAAGACCGTTGTCCAGGGGGCATCGCTCCTTAGTATAGCAGACCGTCACATCCATGACTTATTCCGCCGGCAGAAGACGCTCGTCTTGCGTCGTAAAACGTTACTCTCTTCCACAATCCATCAACCGTTGCGTCCCCCCGACCCTCCACCTAAGATGCCGCCATGGCCCTGAATGAAAAACTGACTCCACAGAACCTGGAAGCGGAACAGTCGTTCCTGGGCTCCCTGCTGCTCGACCAAGACGCCATCGTCAAGGTTGCGGACCAACTCACCCCCGAAGATTTTTACCTGGACAAGCATCGTCGCATCTTTGAGGCGATGCTCGACCTGTATCGCAAATCCTTACCGATCGATTTGCTCTCCCTCGGCAACCGTTTGCAGGAGCGCGAAGAGCTGGAGTTCATCGGCGGCCGCGCAGAACTGATCAGCCTCGCCAACGCCGTGCCGACCGCGAGCCACGTCGTCCACTACGCGGACATCGTGCAAAAAAAATCCACGCTCCGTCGCCTGATCCAAGCCGCATCAGAAATCACTGCGCTCGGATTTGAACAAGCAGAAGATGTAGAAGTCGTGCTCGACCAAGCCGAGAGCCGCCTCTTCAACGTCTCCCAAAAATTCCTCAAGCGCACGTTCACTTCCATCCGTGACGTGTTGGCCGACGCCTTTGAACGCATTGACGAGCTCCACCGTGAAAAAGGGAAGCTCCGCGGCGTCTCTTCTGGATACGCGGATTTGGACAACCTCTTGGGCGGGTTGCAAAAAAGCGACCTCATCATCCTCGCCGCCCGCCCGTCCTGCGGCAAAACGTCTTTTGCATTGGACATCGCCCGCCATGCCGCGGTGAAAAATAAAGTCGCGGTCGGCTTGTTCTCGCTGGAAATGTCCAAAGAACAGCTGGTAGACCGCATGATCTGCGCTGAAGCCAACGTTGACCTGTGGCGCATGCGTACCGGGAAATTAAACGACAGCGGCTCAGGTGATGAGTTCCAACGCATAGGCCACGCGCTTGGCGTGCTGTCAGAAGCCTCCATTTATATTGATGATTCCGCTTCCGCCAACATCATGGAGATCCGCACCAAGGCCCGCCGCCTGCAGATGGAACATGGCCTTGGCCTGCTTGTGATTGATTACTTGCAGCTCATGGAAAGCCGCAACAAAAGTTCGGACAACCGCGTGCAAGAAGTCGCGGAGATCACGCGCGGGCTCAAATCCATCGCGCGCGAACTGAACGTGCCGGTCATCGCGCTCTCCCAGCTGTCACGTTCCGTCGAATTACAGAAACCGGCCATCCCCCGCCTCGCCCACCTGCGTGAATCAGGTTCGATCGAGCAAGACGCGGACGTCGTCATCTTTATCTACCGCAAAGCCGCGGACAAAAACTACCGCCCGGAAGACCTGTCCCCGGAAGAACAGCACTTAGCCGAGCTCCATATCGCCAAACACCGTAACGGCCCAACCGGCATCGTCAAACTGTTCTTTGATGCCCAGCGCGCCAGCTTCCGCAACCTCGACAAGCGCCACGGCGGCCTCCCGCCACCGCCCAACGCCCCAGCCATTGCCGCCCCAGCCCCGCAAAGTTAGGATACCCTGATAACAAACTACTTTTACTACAAGCTACTAGCTACTGACCTCCCCTATGTTTTCCAAACTCAAGCAATTCAAGGATCTGAAAGATAAAGCGAAGACGCTCCAATCCATGCTCGCCGCAGAAGTGGTTGAAGGAACGTCTGGTTGGGGCAAGGTCAAGATCAGCGTGAACGGCAACCAAGAGGTCCAGTCCGTTTCGATTGATCAAGCGGTGATGGACGACCGAAGCCGGCTGGAAACCCTGATGAAAGAAGCGATGAACGACGCGTTCAAGAAACTGCAATCCAAACTGTCAGCCAAGATGCGCGAAAGTGGAGGGTTGGACTTGGCCGCAGAACTGCAAGGCCTGACGAAAAAATAAACGGGCATGCTCCCTGACCCGATCCAGCGCGCGGCCGCCGCTTTTGACAGTCTGCCCGGCGTCGGTCCGCGGGCGGCTTTGCGGTATGCGACCTGGCTCCTGTCACAACCGAAAGAAGTGATCGAACGCTTCGGTGACAGCCTGCGTCGCCTGTCAGAATCCGTCCACGCCTGCGACCTGTGCGGCCAATGGTCAGACCAACCACGTTGCTCCATCTGCCGTGACACGAAGCGCGACGCCACGCTCCTGTGCATCGTCGCCACCAGTCCGGACGTGCGTGCCGTGGAAGAGACGGGGGTCTTTAAAGGCACCTATCACGTCCTCGGCGGGACACTCGACCCGATCGAAGGCAGGACACCGGACACGCTCCGCATCGCACAGCTCATGGAACGGTTACGGGCTCCGGGTTCCGGGATACGGGAAATCATCCTCGCCCTAGACGCCGACGCCGCTGGCGATGTCACCGCGCTCTACTTGAGTAAACAGCTAGAATCGTGGGACGGAAAAGTGAGCCGCCTCGCGCGCGGACTTTCGACCGGAGCGTCGCTGGAATACGTGGACGCGAATACGCTCGCCGACGCCCTCGAAAATAGAAAGCAAAACTAAAACCCCGCCATCTGGCGGAGTTTTGCTGCTTAAGCGATCTTGGTGACTTTGACTTGGGTAAACGGCTGGCGGTGCCCGACGCGGCGCGTGTAGCGGCTCTTCGCCTTGTACTTCACGACGCTGACCTTTGGCGAGCGGCCCTGGGCTACGACCTCAAGCGTCACCTTGCCGCCGGTGGTCGGGGTCCCGACCTTAGGCTGGCCCTCCCCGTCAAACGACAACATCGCATCCAATTCAAGGGTCTTTCCGGCCTCAAGCTCAAGCTTTTCGACCTTCAAAACATCCCCGTCTTTGACGAGATATTGCTTTCCACCAGTGGCGATGACGGCGTACATAGGGTTTTTGGAATGGCGGAATAGTACGGAAAACCCGCTCGCTTGTCAATAGGATGAAAATGGAAGAGCGGCCATCCCAAGGGGGACGGCCGCTCCAGTAGTAGACCGCGCGCCTCGCCGAACGGCCTAGCTCTTGCTGGCCTCGGCGAAAATCTCGCGGGTGCGGTCTTCTGTCGGCGGCTGCCTCTCGTCGCACACCGCCTCGCGGAACCTTTCGAGCACCGCTTCTCGGTTCTCCTTCGGCACGCTGGCGACGAGCTCGCTCACCAGCAACGTGTTCACGCCGAGGAAGGCCTCGAAGTTCATGTCCCGCATCAGACCGGATACTGCCGCCTGAAGAGGCGCAACCCGTACTCCGGCGATGTAGGTACGCACGGCCCTGAAGAGCAACGTGAGGCGGGCGTCGTCCTTGATCCAATCCTGTCCGACCACTACCACCCGCTCCGGAGCGCTCTTTGCCGCGATGGCGAAGAGCAGGTCGACGGTCCCCTTGACCGGGCGCTCGCGCTCTCCGAACTGCTCGATGATCTGGCGCAGCTGACCGACGTCGTCGCTGGCCGGATCCGCATCGTGGCAGACGGCATGGTACGCCTGGTGAATCGCGTACTGCTCGATCGCCGGCGTCTCCTCGACCTTCGGCATATCGAGACGCAGCTCCGGCACGGTAGCCGCGTTGATGAGCGGGATACCGCCGAAGACACCGTTGATTGCCTTGACCACGTCACGGACGCGGTCACCGATGAACCTCTCTTCTTTCTTCTCTCCGTGCTCCATGAGCACCTCCTGTGGCGCTCTTATAACAGAAAGCTTAATTTTTGTAAAGGGTGCCAGGAACGTTCAAGCCCCACTCCGGCGATCTGCCGGAACGGGGCTTGGAGAAGAAAAGTCAGTCTTTGGGGGCAGAGCGAAGGGCGTCGAGCACGTCGTCGGCGACGGTGAAGTAAGGTTTTTTGTACCTGCCCTCCACCCGCTGGACGAACGGCTTGAGTCCGCCAAAGCGGCGCTTTCTGATGTGTGGCCACGACGCTCGAGGCAGGAGCAGGCGCCGAGCGTCCTGTTTCTCGACCATCGCATTCAACTCGAGCGAGGCAATGGCCCTGTGGAACATCAGCGTCGTGATCCCCTCGCTGGAGGGGGCAAACCAATCGTACGCATCGGGCGACTTCCCATCCCACAGGTGCAACTCCTGGAGGACGCTTTGCGCGTGCTCGGGCACCTTGCGATCCACTTCGACGAACTCGCCAGGTAGACGGATGGTGCCAGCACCTCCCGTCGTTGCGGCCCGTTCATACTCGACCAAAAGGGAACGCTTCGTCCCTACCCCTATCCACATGGCCAGCGCTACCCGCATCACGTGCGGGAACAGGAGCCAGTGGTAAGCCACCGACGGCCAAATACGCTTTCGCCACTCCCCGTATAACGGGCTTGCATGGCGATGCCAGGCTTCTGGGACGCACGCGCGCAGGATTCGCTCCCGACGATCAGGTAAAGTCCCGCTCGGATCCCGAAGCACAAGCACCTCGTCCGTCACCGGGCCCATGGGGTACGACCATGGTGGCACCTGCAGCTGATGGGTGTTCTCCACCGGCGGGCAGACGAGCCGCGCGAGGAGCCGGTTCTGTACCGGGCGCATCCCGACACTCCTCCGTTCGGCCTCTGCCGTGTTGCGGATGCATTCCGCCAGACGTCCTCCCAGGTCCCGCAAAACCTCAAAGTCGAGCGCTTGATCCAAAGTCCACCTCCGCCCTTCTCCTATCAAAAATCTTCAAGGCCGTCAACGGTCTGACCGATCCGTAGGCCGTAGACCGCAGCCTCGCCGGCGTTCAATTCCAGTACGCGATCTGCCACGACGTTTGGCCGATGGGTTGCCGGTAACTCGCCAACCTTCGGTGGGGGCAACGTCACTACATCAACCACCACGCCGCCGTTGATCCAAATGATGTCAAGCGGAAAGTGCATGCGGTTCATCCAAAAAGGATAGACGCCCGCCGGTTCCAACACAAACAACATCCCGTGGCCACGCGGCATGGACTCACGGTCGCTTAACCCTTGGGTGATCTCGTCCGGTTCATCGGCAAGCTCAACCGTAAGGCTTTGGCCGTTGACGGTCACCGCATATTCCTCTGCGGTTGGGACGGCTTTTTTATGAGGAATGAATAACCAAACCAACGCCACCAGCAAACCCAACAACAAAAACCACTTCATACCCGCTTACGATACGTCCCCGCAACAAGCGACAAGACCGCCGTCAATGCGACCAATAACGCGACGAGCAACAGTTTCCCGCGCGACTGCAAACCGAGCGCGACCAACCCAAACCCGAGCGAGATCAACCAAAAGAGGACAACCACTTGCCGCTGGCTCAATCCTGCACGCAGGAGCTTGAAGTGCAGATGCGTGTCATCGCCCTTGAAAGGTGAAGCACCGCGCAACAACCGTCCAGCGATCACGATCAGCGCGTCTGCCAACGGGAGACCAAGCGCCATGAAACCGATGGCTACTTTGGCGCCGCCGAGCATCGAAAGGAACCCGAGGGAAAATCCGGCGATCGTGCTCCCCGACTCTCCCAAAAACTGTTTCGCTGGATGGAGATTGTGCGGCAAGAACCCGGCAAACGCCGCAGCCACCACGACCGCTAAAAAGGCGACGGACGGCTGGAAGAACATCGTGCTCAACGCAAGGGCCGCGATCAACCCTGCCCCGATCATCCCCTGCCCCGCCACAAGCCCATCCAACCCATCGGCCATTTTCGTCGCATAGGTGACGACCATGAGCCAGACGAACGCAATCAGGTCTGCGGGCAAACTCACTGTCAACGGACCAAGCGACCAGCTGGCGAACGCGAGCGAAAAAGGTCCGCCTTGGAACACGTTTGTCACATGCCCCATACTCGTCCCGCTCAAGATGACCGCGCATGAAGCGATGACAGGAAAGATGACCTGGTATTTGGGCGGCAGGGAAAAGCGGTCGTCCAAATATCCGCCAAAAGCCAAGATGGCGATGGCGAGGGCAAAGCCCAGTATCTGCCATGGTGACAGCGCCGGCCGGACGGAATCAAGGAAAAACCACGCGGCGCCCACTCCAAGGAGCAGTCCTCCTGCTACGGCCAGCCCGCCCAACAAGGGCGTCTGCCTGTCGTGGATCTTCCGCCCCCCTGTGGGCCGGTCGACGACGCCCGAAGCCAAGGCGTATCGCCGCCAAGCGAAGGCGGACAAAAAAGAGCCACTGACCGCGCACGCCGCCACAAGAAGGATCTCTGCCCAAAGCGTCATGGGCGTATGATCGCATGGGACGGTGAGGGTTGACAAACCCGCTCTTTTCTGGCGAACTGGAGACGGTCATTCAAAAAAAGGAGGGCCTGTGACGGCCGACACAATGCCACCTCCCGCGCCACGACGGGTGGGGAGCGGCGAGTCGACCCTCCCGCCTCCGCCCGACCATCGCCTCAACGTCTTCGTGGTCGACTTCGACAAAGTCCGTGCCGACGCCATTGCTAGGGTCCTGCGGACCAACCGGTATACGCCCTACTTCGAAGTCGTTGGCGTCGAGCGCGACATCCCGGGGACGAGCATGGGAAGCCCCCTCCCTTGCCTGTACCGCGTAGACGTCGTCATCTTTTCCCCGGATGATTTCACGAGCGTCAGGATCGTCAATGACCTCCTCCGCAAGGGGTTCCGTGAGCCGGCGCTCTACCTCGTCCATTCGGAACGGTGGAAGGAACCGGCCTTCCGGAACGAATGCGCAAACCTTGGCCTCGTCCACGGTTTCTACAGCCACAACTTCAAACAGATGGTCCATATCCTGCTCCGGCAGGTGGACCTCCTCTCTGCCAAACCGTGACCGCCTGCCGCACTCCTCGCGCCGGGCGGTTTCCTTTTAGCCTTTTTCGACGGTCAGCGTCCCATCCGCCTGCAACACGACCGTATCTCGCCGCGCCACCGCTTTTTTCAATAACAAATCAGCCACTTGGTTTTCAATCTTATCTTGCAAGACGCGTCGCAAAGGCCGCGCACCAAACAACGGATCAAAGCCCGCTTTTGCCAAGCTCGCCACCGCCTCATCTTCTGCCCGGAACCCGATCCCCTGTTCTTCCAGACGCTTGGCAAGCGCATTCAACATCAACCACGCGATCTGTTCCATGTCATCCATCGTGAGCGGTGCGAAGACGATCGAGGCGTCAAACCGATTCAAGAACTCCGGACGGAAAATCCCTTTCAGTTCGCGTTCAAGCAACGCCGTCTTGATCTGCTCCAACGGTTCTCCCCGCGAGGTTGCATCTTGAATGTAAGAAGTTCCAGCATTAGACGTCGCGATCAAGACCGCGTTCGTAAAATCGACCGTCCGTCCGACGCCGTCGGTCAGACGCCCGTCATCCATGACTTGGAGGAACAGCGTCAAAATGTCCGGATGCGCTTTTTCCAGTTCATCCAGCAGGACGACGCTAAAGGGACGCGCACGGACAGCCTCGGTCAATAAACCTCCTCGGTCATCCCCTGGCGCCCCGATCATCCGATCCACAGAGCCCGGCGCTTGATATTCAGACATATCGAGGCGTACCATCAGCTTTTCATCACCGAAATATTCCGCGGCCAGCGCCTTGGCGAGCTCCGTCTTCCCGACGCCCGTCGGCCCAAGAAACAAGAAGTTCGCGATCGGCCGCCGTCCCTCGCGTACTTGCGCACGTGCGCGACGCATCGCTTGCGCAACAGCGGTCACCGCCTCTTCTTGGCCGATGACCCGCTTATGCAAACGGTCTTCCAACCCCAACAGCTTGTCGGACTCTTCCCGCGTGACGGCTTCGGTCGGGATACCCGTCTTGTCCTGCATGATCTGTGAGACGTCTTCCGCCGTGACCAAACTCCCTTCTCCCCGGACTTTTCGGGCGAGCGCCGCCGCTTCTTCCAAGACCGTGAGCGCGCTTTCTGGCAGCGAGGTGGCGTGCAACAGCGTTCCGGCCAAACGGACGGCCAAGGATAAAGAGGTGTACGTAAAATAGACGCCGTGCTGATATTCAACGTACCCGGTCCGCACGAGCAACATCTTCAGCGCGGCTTTTTCATCCGGTGCAACCACATTGATGCGTTGCAGGACACTTCCCAAACTGCGCCGTTCGAGCATCCCCGTCCAAGCCGAAGGCGTCGTTGTCCCGATGATGAACAGGCCGCCGCGCCGCAATTCTGCCGCTAATAGCTCTGACAATTCCATGGAACCGACCCCCGTCCCGACGAGAGCCTCGATCCCTTCCAAGACCAAAATGATGTTGCCTGATGCCACCACTTCCCCGATCAGCGCCTGCAACCGCTGTGGCGCAAGACTTGGATCACCAGCTGCCAGGAGCTGTGACAGGTGGACAGACACCAACCGCTTATCAAACAACAGGTCCGGCACATCCTCAACGACCATGCGACGCGCCAGGGCTTCGACCAAAGCCGTTTTCCCGACCCCCGGCTCCCCGACTAAGACCAAACTCCGCCCCCCACCTTCCAACCCGCGCAACAACTCCTCCATCTCGCGTTCGCGCCCGACCACCGGGGCGACATAGCCGTTCCGTGCCATGACCGTCAGGTCCTCACTCAACCGGTCCAAGAGCGGCGTGGCCCGAGCCGTCATCGACCGGTTCATGTTGCTCTTGGGCTTGAGCGCCGCCAACTGCACAAAACGGTCTTGCTGCTCTTTTAACGCTTCCTGCGTGCGGATCCACTCGGCCACCTGGCTCACCTGGTCCGGCGGATATCCGGCCTTATCAAACACGATTTGGAGCGCCTCATCACTCCGGAACGCCGCCAAAAAAATTTCCGCTGGCCCAATCGCCCTCCGATCCGCCTCGCGTGCCGCCTCATACGCTTCAAGCAAGACCTCCTTCGCTTCCCGCGAGAGCACCGTTGGTGTCCCGGTCGGTACGGCGCGCAGCACTTCCGCCAACCCTTCGCGTACCTTGTCGAAAGAAACGCCGAGCCGCGTCATGAAAATCCCTCCGGTCAAGCTCGCAAGCCCAGAGACGAACAAGTGTGCAGGACGAACCTCCGTATGCCCAAGACGCAACGCAGAAGCATACGCTTGTTCAAGAATCTCCCAAGCCGCTGGCAACACATGCCGCGAAACATCCCGCGGCGCTGACGCACCTGACGCACCTGACTCCCGCTGACGCTTCTTCCCTTGCGCCTGTTCTACCCATGACGGCAACAACTCCGCACTTTCACTCTTGGTTTTCAACCGGTACGCCGCAAACGTCCCAAGCGAAAACGCGACAAGAATCGAAACGACTTCCCAACGGCCAGAAACCGGAAGGAACCACACAGCCGCCGTCCAAGGGGTGCGCAACAATAATCCGTAGACGGCTGCTAAGAGGAGGAGTACGACCGAACCTGCTAAGACGAGATGGAAAACCGCGTCCGCTTTGCGTTCAAAACGCCTCCACGCAAACCGCTGGTTCTCAAACGGTTCAAGCCAAACCAACATCCCGTCCGGCGACGGCAAGCTGACGCCGGAGCCTCCGCATGAATGGCACGTCACCGAAGCCCGCGGATCGCCACCGCAGACCGGACACACCTTCCAAGCGCGGGTCTCTGGCATAGTCACGCCGCAAAACTCCCGAAAATGGATTGGTACACCGCGAGCACCAGCATCAAAAACAGCATGACCGGCCAAGCGGCCCACACCATGATGAGCGCACCATGCCCCACCGCCTCAACCGCATAGCCGACAAACCTTGCGACCAGGATCACCAAACGCATACAGACGCTGATCGCCCTCCCGAACACGTCCGTCTGCCCGTACATCGGGACGAACATGCTGCGCAGCCAGATATCAAACGCGTAGGAACGCCAGCGGTAACGCAAGCTCCGGCCTGACCAGTGGATGACGGAGGTCAACCCGTCGCCATACCACCACAGCGGGAACGCCACGGCGCTGGTTGTCACGTCCAGGAAGAGGAAACGGCCAAAAAAGACCAGCCATTGCATGGCGTCAGTATAGCACAAAAAAACACTCCTCCGTGCACGCCAGCACGGAGGAGATTCGCTCGATTCCGGGTTCGGAATGTCTTCCGCACCGGAGTCCTTCCCATCGGAGGGACTTCGGGGCGCAAGTTAGCGCGCAAGCGCGTACCCGGATGCGGCCGGCTCGATATATTCGATGCGTTCGGCCCGGACATACCCGCGCCCTTCCACCCGTTGCCCGACGTTATGTAAAGACTGTTCCTTGGCCAACGTATTTTCCAAATCTGACACCGTCCCCTGCAACTTTTCCAACCGCTGTTCCAGGGTACGCAGCGTAAACGTCTTCGTGGCCGCGCTGTTCACATGGTAGATGTACGTGCCGGCCAAAATAGCGGTTACGATCAGGCAACCCACAAAGCCCAGCGCGTGTGAGCGTTGGCTGATCCTCTTCCCGACCGGCATCGGCAAGCAGAACGCTTCTTGCGGCCGTCGGAGGGTGAGCATGTGCGCGCGTGACATATTTTTTTGCTTTTTTGTATTTTTTGACTATTACTCGTTATTCGTTAGATGGCTTTCTTCTTGGCTGCCCGAAGCTTCGCACTCCGTGATCTCGGGTTATGTTCCACTTCGTCTTCTTGCGGCAGGATCGGTTTCTTGGTCACCGCTTCCCAGGCGTCGGACGATCGGAAGGCATTCTTCACGATCCGGTCTTCCAGCGAATGGAAGGTGATGATGGCGAGGCGTCCGCCCTCTTTGAGGACAGATTGGGCGGCCTCGATCGCCTTTTGCAGCGTGTTCAACTCATCGTTGACCGCGATGCGGAGGGCTTGGAAGGTGCGGGTCGCCGGATGGATCCGGCCGTGTTCGTACCGTGCAGGAACCGCCTTTTTGATGATGGCCACCAGGTCCAGCGTCCCGATGATGCGCGAGGCCTTTCGCGCGCTCACGATCTCGCGGGCGATGAGCGGCGCGTACCGTTCTTCCCCGTACTCCCGCAGGACACGCAAGATGTCCTCGGTATTCCAGGAATTGACGATGTCCGCGGCCGTGAGGCCGTCCTCGTTGGCTTTTGGCCCGAGCCGCATGTCGAGCGGCCCGTTGGTGAGAAAGGACAACCCCTTGGTCGGATCGGCCAGCTCGTCAGACGAGAAGCCGAGGTCAAGCAGGATGCCGTCGAGCGGAACAAAGTCCGCGTCGCGCGCTGCTTGGTCCAAGAAGCGGAAGTTGCCTTCCACCCCCATCCAACGCTCGCCCTCGGATGCGAACGACTCTTTGGCCCGTTCAAGGGCACTCCGGTCAACGTCGAGGGACAAGACACGTCCATCGGGCGCTGACCGCTTGAGCAGTTCGGCCGTATGCGTCCCACCGCCCAGCGTGCCGTCGAGATAACGGCCGCCAGCTTTAACGTCGAGGACATGCATGGTCTCCTCGACAAGAACGGCGGTGTGTTGGCTGCCGCCTTCGCGTGGTCCAGTCAACATACTTAGACGCCCAAGCCCGATAAGCGTTCAGCAATCTCGTTTCCCTGCTCCTCGGTCTTCGAGGCGTAAGCACTCCACGTGGCCTCATCCCAGATTTCCATCCGGTTATAGAGGCCGGCCACGATGGTGTCCTTACGAAGACCGGCATAGGTGCGCAGGTACTCCGGGATCAAGACGCGTCCAGACTTGTCGACTTCGACCTCCATCGCTCCAGCGAGCATCAGGCGGGCAAAGGCGCGGGTATCCGCTTGGCCGAGCGGGAGGGCGGCCAATTTCTCGGCCAGCTTTTCCCACTCTGCTTTGGGGTAAAGGAACAACGAACGGTCGAGCCCGCGCGTGACCACAGCCCCTTCGGCCAAGGCAGCGCGAAACTTGATCGGAACAGACATCCGACCTTTTTCATCCAGCGTGTGGTGGAATTCGCCGATGAACATGAGAACGGATAGCGACAAAAGCGGAATAATTCCCACTTCATGCCACTAGACACCATTTTATGCCACTTTCCTTACCCGGTCAAAAGTCTGATTCATTAAAAAATCCCTTATTTAAAAGGGTTTTTCCGTTCTCTTTATGTTCTTGTGGACAACACTACATCCCACTTTCGATCCATTGACAGTCAAGACGGTTTCGTGGAACGGAGTATAAGTGCGGGCCGACGGCTTGGTGCTCATTTGGAATCGGTACTCCAGGATGAAGGGGTTCAATTCCCCTCGTCGGCTCGCCTAAACGCATTTGACAACCCGTTCAAGAAACGATATTTTTTCTTCTGGAGTACCGATTCCAGAGCAACAAGTTCATCAAACAAAACACCCCGCGGCAACGGGGTGTTTTGATTATAGAGGCCGATAGTGATTCAAAAGCATTGACAACGCAGATCAATCCATGCAACGAGGTATAAGTGCGGGCCGATGGTCTGGTGACGGTTACGGACTCGGTATTCCGTGACCATGGGATCGAATCCCATCATCGGCCCCGCCTAAAATTGACCCCATAATCCTCTCTAAGTTAAAATAGATATGGATTTGGAATACCAATTCCTGGGGCCGGTGAGTCACCTAGTTACCACAAAACACTCCGCGATGTGCGGAGTGTTTTGTTTTAATAGGTCGCTCCCATAGTCCGCCTCGCCCTCACCTTCCGGTGATACCCAATCGCAAAGCGGTGCGCTTCATCACGTACTTGGACGAGCAGGTCGAGATACTGGCCACACAAGACACACAGCTCGATGTTTTGTTTGGAACAGATCAGGTCATTCCGCTTCCTCTCACGTCCTTTTGCGATGCCCACGACCGGAATCCCCAATCCCAAATGGTGCACAACTTCTTCCGCCGCATGGACTTGCGGCATACCGCCATCGATCAACAACAGATCCGGTCGGCGCCACGAGTTACGGAAACGGCGCATCAACGTCTCTTTCAGCGAAGCGACATCGTTTGGACCGATAACCGTCTTGATACGAAACTTCCGGTATTCCGACTTTGCCGGCGCCCCATTCTCAAACACCACCATCGAAGCGACGGATGAGGTGCCTGAAATGTTCGAAATGTCATACCCCTCAATCCGTCCAAACAAATTCACCGACGCTTCCCCCATCTTGATCTTATCCACGTCGTTATCTTCGCGCTTTAAGATCGCGATGTCCTGGATATGTTCCAGGAAATAAATCTTGTTGCGCAGTTCCGCCGCTTCTTCAAACCGCTTGGCCTTGGCCGCCGCCTTCATGTCACGCTTGAGGTGCTTCAACACATCATCCTTTTTCCCCTCAAAAAACTTAATCAAGTTGCGGATGATCTTGTTGTATTCCGTCTTTTCAATCGCATTAATGCACACGCCCGGGCATTGCTTCAAATGGACATAAAAACACGCGCGCTTCTGCCCAGGTTCACATGTAGACCACGGAAAAACTTTGCGGATATAGTCCAACGCCGCCCGCAACGAACGCGGTGACGTGTAGGGACCAAAGACCGCTTTATATTTCTTTGCACTATCATCATCCAAATCCGTCCCACGGATGAGGAGCGGCTTCGGAAAATCTTCTTTGGTGATGACAAGATAGAGAAAACTCTTGTTGTCCTTCGACAGGATGTTGTACTTCGGCCAGTAATACTTGATCAGGTTCGCTTCCAAGATCAACGCCTCGATCACGGTCGGCTTTTCAACGTAATCAATCTTGACCACGTGCCGCGTCATCTCCTCGATATTCCCCCCATGCGGCCGATCAAAATGCTGCCGCACACGACGCTTCAACGAAGACGCTTTCCCAACATAAATCACCGTCCCCTCCGCGTCCTTCATCAAATACACCCCCGGCGTTTCCGGCAGGTCATTATTCTTGAGCTTGATGGTGGTTGGGATCATTTCTTCTTCAACACCTCTTTCAAATACTTCCCCGTATAACTCTTCGGATGCTTCGCCACATCCTCCGGCGTCCCTTGCGCCACAATCTTACCACCCTTATCCCCTCCTTCAGGGCCCAAATCAATCACCCAGTCCGCATTCTTGATCACGTCCAGGTTATGTTCGATGACCACGACCGTATTGCCACGCGCAACCAAGCGATGGAGCACTTCCAATAATTTACGGATGTCGTCGAAGTGCAGGCCCGTTGTCGGCTCATCCAAAAGATAAAACGTCCTGCCGGTATCGCGGCGCGCGAGTTCTGTCGCGAGTTTGATGCGCTGCGCTTCACCGCCGGACAAGGTCGTGGCCGCCTGTCCAAGCTGGATGTACCCAAGGCCGACTTCTTCCATGATTCGGCAACGGTCGTAGATCGGTGGGATGTCGCGGAAAAATTTGGTCGCTTCTTCGACGGTCAATGACAAGACATCGGCAATATTTTTGTCGCGGTATTTGACTTCGAGTGTTTCGCGATTAAAGCGCCGCCCTTTGCACACGTCACACGGGACGTAGACCGTTGGCAAAAAGTGCATTTCGATCGCGAGTTGTCCGTTCCCTTCACAATGTTCGCACCGCCCACCTGGGACGTTAAAGGAGAAGCGTCCGACCTTGTACCCACGGACACGCGCTTCTGCGGTCAACGAAAACAGGTCGCGTACATGGTTCCAAATGCCGGTGTAGGTAGATGGGTTGGAACGCGGCGTACGGCCGATCGGCGACTGGTCAACGTCCACGATCTTATCCAACCAATCCATCCCCGTGATCTCTTTATGTGCGCCAGCTTTCACCGTGGAACCATTCAAATGCCGCGCCAGCTCGCGATACAGCACGTCAATCATGAGCGTTGACTTTCCAGACCCAGACACGCCTGTGATCGCCACAAAACGTTTGAGCGGGATCTTGACCGTCAAATCTTTCAGGTTGTTTTCTGTGGCGCCGACCACGGTCAAACAATCCTTCGCCGCTGGACGTCGCTTGTTTGGATACGGAATGACCTTGTCACCACGCAAATACGCGGCGGTCAACGATTTCTTGTCCTGCAAAACCTTGGGAATGGGACCCGCAGCGACAATCTCCCCTCCGTGCCGTCCAGCGCCTGGACCAATGTCCACCAAATAATCCGAAGCCGCGATGGTATCTTCGTCATGCTCAACGACGATGATGGTATTGCCCAAGTCACGTAGTTTTTTTAGCGTGTCGATCAAGCGCGCGTTATCACGCTGATGAAGCCCAATCGTCGGCTCGTCGAGGATATACAGCGTTCCGACCAAACGCGAACCAATCTGCGACGCGAGGCGGATGCGTTGCGCTTCACCGCCTGACAACGAGCCAGCCACACGGTTGAGCGTGAGATATTCCAACCCAACGTCGAGCAAAAAGGACAAGCGTGCCACAATCTCGCGCATCACCGGTTCCGCGATCTTTTCTTCAGAGGTGCTCATTTTCAACCCGAGGAAGAAGTCCGCCGCTTCGTTGATCGGGAGTGAGCTGACTTCAACAATGTTCTTGTCATCGAGCCGGACATGCAACGCTTCCGTCCGCAAACGTTTACCCAGACACGCTTGGCACGGCTCATCAGAAAAGAGTTCCACCGTCCCTAAACCGTTACACGTCGGACATGCGCCGTACGGTGAATTGAAAGAAAAGAGGCGCGGCTCAATCTCAGGGAAAGCAAAGCCGTCATCAGGACAGGAAAAACGCGCGCTCATCAATTGCTCGCTCCCGTCGTCCAAGATCGCGAGCGCCGTATCTTCTGCACGGTCAAGCGCCATCTCCAGCGCTTCCGCCAAGCGGGAACGTAACTGTTTATTGCCCTCGATCGGCCAACCAAGCGGCACGCGGTCCACCACGACCTCGATCGTATGCGCACGATAGCGGCTCAATGGGATGCGTTCACGCAAACTATACAAACGTCCATTGACGCGCACTTCCATAAACCCTCCCTCGTGCAAATCTTGGAGCAGCTGGTGGTATTCGCCTTTGCGCCCGCGGACGACTGGCGCGAGGATGGAGATCGTTCCGCTGGTGTCATTCCGAGCGGAGTCTGACGTAGCCGAGGAATCTCGACCCCGGGAGCCAGATCCCTCCGCTCCTCGCGGACTCGTCGGTCGGGATGACGTAGATGACGAGACCGGGGTCGTCCGGTGGATCTCGTCCGTCTTACGCATGAGCAGATCAACCATCTCATCCACCGTCATCTTGCGGATGGCTTTGCCGCAAATCGGACAATACGGCTTACCGACACGCGCATACAAGACACGCATGTAGTCATAGATCTCCGTGATCGTCGCGACGGTTGAGCGTGGGTTGGCGGAATGTGCCTTTTGGTCAATCGAAATGGCCGGTGACAACCCTTCGATCTCATCCACGTCCGGCTTGTCCATCTGGCCGAGGAATTGGCGCGCGTAAGCTGACAAAGACTCAACGTAACGGCGTTGCCCTTCGGCAAAAATCGTATCAAAAGCCAAACTCGACTTGCCGGAACCCGACAAGCCCGTGAACACCACCATCTTGTTGCGCGGCAACTCAAGGCTGATGTTCTTCAAGTTATGTTCCCGCGCCCCGCGGATGATGATTTTATCTTGCATAACAAAATCCAAACCCGGCCGCCAAAGCAAGCCGCTGCCTAAGGGTACGGGAAAACGCCGTCCACGGCAAGATGCAAGAACCTGACGCTTCTGACGCTTCTGACGCTTCTCCAGTGTTTATGCTATTCTGCTTCTACTATGACTCCCCCCGTCAACTTCCTCGCCGTCCTCGTGGCGGCCTTAGCTAGTATGGTGCTTGGGTTCCTGTGGTACGGCCCGTTGTTTGGGAAGCCGTGGATGGCCCTCATGGGCTTTTCCAAAGACTCGATGGACAAGGCTAAAGCCAAGGGCATGACCATGAACTACGTCCTGATGGCCGTGGGTTCGCTGGTCATGGCGTATGTGCTCTCGCACGTCACGAGCTTTGCCATGGCTTACATGCAGGTCTCTGGCTACATGGCCGGCCTGTCCAGCGGTTTCTGGACCTGGCTCGGCTTTATCGCCCCCGTGGTGATGGGCGCCCAACTCTGGGAAGGCAAGCCGTGGAAACTGTACCCGATCACCGCAGGCTACTACTTGGTCTCGCTTATGATCATGGGCGCAATCCTCGCCTCCTGGGCCTAAACCTTTACTCATTTTGCAAAAACAGGATGCCCGGCTAAGATCAGCCGGGCGTTTTCTGTACCTTTCACACCCTACCAATGGAGCCGTTACATGATCCTCGTGGACGCCATGGGTATCGCCGTCGAATACGGCAACGTCTTCAACACCTCCGGCGCCAGGAACATCGACGGCTCCGGATGGCGACATCATAAGGTGGTGCCTGGCTTGCGCTGGGAAGGTTCGACCTTCGTCGCACGCACGGTCACGGCCGACGAGAACATGGGCAACATGCCCATGAAGCAAGACGGGCTCACCCCACGTGAGCTCTTCCCGCGGTGCATCAAAGCCTACTTCGGCATCCCCGCGACGCTCAACGCGGTCGGGCTCTCCAACCCCGGCCTCGAAGCTGTGCTGGACATGGGAAGCTGGCAAAGCCGGACGGACCCGTTCGGCATCTCGCTCATGGCCATCAACCCTGACCTCGAACGCCGCTTCGATGAGCTCAAACTCTGCCGGGACCTGCTCGGCCAGCGGCTGGGCGAGTTCAAGGCACCGTTCTTCATCCAGCTGAACGTGAGTTGCGGGAACACGCAGATCGGCCAACGAAGCCACTTCATCGTGGAAACCGTCCGCTCGTGCGAGATCCTCTCTGACCTCGGACGGCCCATCCTGCCGAAGATCAACGTCTTCGCCAAACCGGATCAGGTCGCCATCGTGGACCAGCATCCCGATTGCGCCGGCTTCGTCGACTCGAACGCCATCCGCTGGGATGACCTGGTCATGATCGGGATCGACGTACGCAACGTGTTCGGCACCGAAGTCTCCCCGCTCAAAGCGTTCGGCGGTGGAGCGCTCTCCGGACCGTTGCTACACACGCCGGTCTGCAACCACATCAGGCGCCTTCGCGACGCTGGTGTCAGCAAACCCATCATCAAAGAAGGAGGAACGTTGACCGCCAAGCAAACGGATGAGGCGATGGGTGCTGGCGCGGACGCGGTCGGGCTTGGGTGCGTTGGCATCCTCCGGCCCTGGTCCGTCGCCGACGTGATCGAGGAATCGAACCTGATTGTCGCGCAACATCTCGCGTGCCGCATGAACATGGGCTCCGGCCTCTGGCCGATCAACCAGGCGACGATATGAAGCGGCGATCCATCACCCTTCCGCTGTTCTTCGACGCGCACGCGCACCTGCGCCAAGGCGAGCTGCTCAAACTCATCGTCGCAGACACCAACCTCGGCGGGTTCGGACGGGTCTTGGCCATGCCAAATCCGGATCCCCCCATCGAGACAGGCGACGACGTCCTTCGTTACGCGCGCGAGATCAGGGAAGCCGGCGCGCGCTTCCGGCTGGTCCCCACGGGATACCTGACCCCGCGTACGACACCGACCACGCTCCATGGGTTACGACGGGCAGGCGCGTACGCCATCAAAGGCTACCCGGTCAAGCGCAACCGCGAAGCCGGGACGACGAATGCCCACCACGGGCTGACCCTCGTCGAGTTCGAGGACAGGGCACGCGATGACATCTACAGCGCATCAGCCGAAGAAGGGCTGATCGTCTGCATCCACGGCGAAGATCCTGACTTGCCGCACGCCGAACGGGAGCTGGCCTTCCTGCCGATCTTGGCACGGCTGGCCAAACGCCACCCACACACGCGCTTCATCCTGGAGCACGTCTCGACCCGCGCCGGCATCGAGCTGGTCAAACGCTTCGCGAACGTGTACGCCACGATCACGGTCCACCACCTGATCCTGATAGCACAAGACGCCCAAGCAAACCCCGACTACGACTGCCTCCCCCAGGCTAAGACGGAAGATGACCGTCGCGCACTCATCGAAGCCGTCCTCTCCGGCCACCCGCGCCTCTTCCTCGGCACAGACTCTGCGCCGCACCCGCGGCACAAGAAGCTGACCGAGCCGCACGCCTTCGGCATCTACTCGGCACCCGTCGCCGCCACCAAGCTCGTCGAAATCTTCGACCGGGCTGGGAAGCTCGACAAGCAACGGATCACGCAGTTCACCAGCCTATACGGCGCCATCTGCTACGGGTTGAGCGACGAGCTCCGCACCATGGAGCTCATCAACGAGCCCTGGACGCCCCGGGCACACGAGGACCCAGACGCGCCTCTCCCCTTCCAAGTGGACCTGCCGATCGGCTGGTCGATCAATCGGGAATCCTTACCGACATAACTTCAAGCCGCACCCTGCGCTTCTCGGGTGCGGCTTCTTCGTTCAGAAAACACTCAAGGGAATGGACAAGAAAAAAGTCCTGTGCTAAAGAAACGCTGACAAAGGAGGTCACATGAGACTACGTGTAGATCCGTTTGAGCTTCCCACAGAAGAATCCGCCATGAAGCAGACCCTCGACGCGCTGCCGCGAGGACTCTCCCTAAAAGCGCTTCGGGCTCTCGAAAGGGAACTGGGGGTGTATCTTTGCACTTCCAGTTCCCTTCGGAGCCTCCAGGGCCCCGAGAGCATAGAGGTTCTCGACGAAACGGAGATGTTCGTTGGGGTCATCAGCTCCAAGGGAGCTCGCTTCCTCGAAACGGAGCTGCGCGATGCGATCATCGTTCTGTTCCGTGAAACGGAGAAGCGTATCGTCGAGCCCCATCTGCCCGACCTCGTCGGCCAGGATCACTGCTGCTCCTGCGACGACCACGACTGATCCTTCTCTCCAGCCGCACCCCGAAGCCGCACCCGGCACTTCCCTCGGGTGCGGCTTTTCCTATCCAAAGGGTTGACGGATGGCGATGGGTAAGTTTAGCTACTCTCGCCAAAAGGAGGCAAAGATGCGAGAGTTCGTCCCCACGGAATTGTACAAAGGTGGACCGGGCCAACACAGGAGGCCTACGATGGCTTGGTGGATCCAAGGCGTGTTCTTTCAACCAGTCGTCAAGACAAACTTCTCGCTCAGCCGCCCACGCGGGGTCCCAGCAGCGCCTGGAATGAAGAGTCACTTGGCGCAATTCATGTTCTTTGGCAGCGTTTGGTTCAGCGACCAACGAGAAGTTCTCGCCGGTTGTATGCAGGACATCTACGGAGTCAGCAACCTGTTCGAAATCGAGATCAGCGAACAGGGGGTGCAGTTCAAGAAGCAATACGAACAGACAGGAACAATCCTCCGCTACGAGTTCCGCCAACGCGATGGCAGCTCTTGGGTCGGTCGATACACGAGCAAGTCGGCCGGTGACGGCGTGGCCAGGATCATCCTCAACGAGGTCCCCGATACGTTCTTCGTCTCTGACTCGATTCAAGCAGTACTTCAACCCATCACCGACACCAAAGACGACATCCCCTTCTGAACCTTCTCTCCCGCCGCACCCCGAAGCCGCCCTCGGCTTCCCTCGGGTGCGGCTTCTTCGTCTCTAAACAGGCTTGTTTTATTTAGTATCCTTGGCTATGATACGCCCGCTTTTCAAAAAAGCGTGCTCAAAACCCATACGGAGAGGTCGCATAGTGGCCTAGTGCACTTGCTTGGAAAGCAAGCATACCGAAAGGTATCGAGAGTTCGAATCTCTCCCTCTCCGCCACCGTAAAACCGCCCATACCGGGCGGTTTTACATTTTCATCCAGGTCTGATTACAATCGTTTCATGAAACCCAAACTCCTCCTCCCCCTCGCCCTCCTCCTGGCCGTGACCACGCTCTCTGCCTGTAGCGTCAACCTGGACGGACTGAAGGCCCGCCTCGGTTTTGAGGCACCCGTCGAAACACCGACGGCGGATGAGCTGAACGCCTGCAAACTCCTTACCATGGAAGAAGCCAGCGCAGTCATCGGTGAGGAACTTCTCAAAAAATATTCCGGCGCCAAGCTGGGGAACATCATCGTGACCTCCTGCACGTACACCGTCTCCTCAACCATCATGACTACCGCGACCAGCAGCGTCCGGTTTATCCTGCAGGAGTTCAACACGGTGGAAGAGGCACAACGGAACTACGACGCCGCCCGCGAACAGTCCCAAGACCTTTCCGGGACCGCGCCGGAAGAGGTCACAGGGCTTGGCGAAAGCGCGTACTGGTCCGGCGGGACCCTCAACCACCTTGGGGTGCACGCAGGAAAACGGTGGTACCAGCTCCAAGTGAATGGACTCCCTGACCCAAAGACAAAAGCCGAGGCGCTCCTCAAAGCCGCCCTCCTGACCGAAGCCAACCCGTAACACAAAAGGCGCACCAATCGTGCGCCTTTTGTTTCGCGACTCGTTACTCGCTATTCGATCTCTTAGCTCTTCGCCCCTGCCGCCTCCAATGCTGCCTTCAGGACCGTGTACGGGACAGCTCCCCCATCAACCCCTTGTCCGTTGACATAGGTAGCTGGCGTCCCTTGCACACCGGAGTCATTCCCTGACGCGACGTCCTCGTTCACGCGCCCGGCCATTTCACCGGAATCAAGACAGCTCTTGAATGCAGCTTCGTTGACGCCGGCGTCCTTCGCAGCCTTGACGAACGCATCCGTCCCCAAGCCGGTGGCCTGGGCGGCAAACAGGTTGTCATGCATCTTCCAGAACGCGTCATTCCCGCCAAGCTTCGCCACACATTCGGAAGCTTCAGCGGCTTTTTGGGCGTTCGGATGGATGGCGGTCAGCGGGTAGTGGCGATAGACCAAGCGGACGTCGTTCGGGAAATCAGAGACTGCCTGTTTCACTGTCGGCAGATGGCGCTGGCAGAACGGACATTCAAAGTCAGAGTATTCGACGATCGTCACCTTGGCGTTCTTGTTGCCGAGGATGTGGTCACGGCTGTTGTCAACCTCGGTCGTGAGAACGGCGGGCGGATACGGTTCGCCCGGGTCCGTCGGGGCGCTCGGGACGGTCGGCGCCGCAGCGGCGTTTGGCCCGCCAGCTAAGGAACCGCCCTTCCACACAAAGGCAAACATGCCGGAAAAGGCTAACGCCGCGGTCACGGCAACGCCGAGAAAGAGGCCCGTAAAAAACATGGTCTTGGAACCGCCCTCCCAAAAAGATGGTGAACCGCTCATAGGTGTTTCGTGTTCAAGAATGGACATAATAAACGATAGAAAAACGTCCCTGCAGGATACAGGACGGGCTAAGGGGTTGTCGAGGACGTGCTGGTCGCCGTCGGTTCCGCTGGTGCCGGTTCAACGCCCGGTGCCGGTTCCGTGGCGCCCGCCGCGGCCAACGCACGGTCGATCTTTTCATACCATTCAGCCGGCGTCATCCCAAACACCCGCTCGTCGTTGATGAAGAAGGTCGGTGTCCGGTCCACGCCGTTCCTCGTCCCTTCGCCCACCCCGGCCATGACCTTGTCGTCGTAGGTGCGCGACCGGAAGCACGAGCGGAACGCCGCCTCATCCAACCCGATACCCTTGGCGTAGCCTGCAAACACGTCATCCAATGAGCGGAGGCTAGCCCATGCGTTTTGCTGGGCGTACAGCTCGTCATGGTACGTCCAAAACATCCCTTGCGCATTCGCGCACCAAGCGGCATTCGCCGCGGCACGCGCATTCGGGTGGATGCTCATGAGCGGAAAATCCTTCCAGATGAAGGCGACACTCTCCTTGTACTTATCCATCACAAGTTTCAGCGCTGGCTCCGCCGCCTTACACGCAGGACACTGGAAGTCGCCGTAGATCTGGACCTTGACCTTCGCGTCATCCGGGCCGATGCGCGGCGCACCTTCATCGGAAAAAGAGACGGGCCCAGGAGCCACGGGCGCCGTATCCGACGGGACCTTGGTCAAGAGCCACACAAGCCCACCAAAGAGCAAGACCGAAACCGCGATGATCCCGCCAATGACCGGCAGGTTACTGTTGGATGGTTCATTCATAGGAAGTCAAACGACCTTACTATACGGTCCTGGATTTGTCGCTAGCCCGAAAAAGGCTCATGCCACGGCTGCCGCTGGAGGTAGGCGATGATGGAAAGGGCCGCTTTTGAGCCCTCGCCGACCGCTACGGCGATCTGTTTGGAAGGGATATCCGTGACATCCCCCGCGGCCCAGACCCCCTCGACATCCGTCGCGTTAGACTTATCCACAATGACCTGACCACCCGGGTCCTTGGCTACAAAATCCAAACACTGGCCGACGGGCACAACCCCAATCTCGATAAAGACCCCATCAACACTCTGGATCCGCTCTTCGCCATCCGCTTGGACCAGCCGTACCCCCGTCACCTTTCCCGTGCCTTGGATGCCGAGGGTCTTAACGGAAGGGAGGATCTTGATTTTGGGATGCTTGGTGCACTTGCTGACGAGGTCCGCGTCCCCACGTAATTCTGGGTTGATGGTGGCGATGGTCACCTGTGACGCGTACTTGGCGGCAAACAAAGCCGCATCCATGGCAGAGTTCCCCCCTCCCACGACCATGACGCGCTTGCCGGCGAAGAGAGGCGCATCACAGGTCGCGCAGTACGTCACCCCATGGCCAGCGAGCTCTTTTTCCCCAGGCACATCCAAGGTACGGTGCCTTGTCCCCGTCGCCAAAAGCACGGTCCGCCCCGTATACGTCCCTTTGGCCGTCGCGACGGAAAAACCGCCGATGATGCGCGAGACCTTCGTGGCCGGCTCGTTTTCGTGCAGCTCAAAAAACGTCTCGTAATCCTTCAAGTGTTCGCGGAACCGTTTGACGAGGCTCGGCCCGTCCAGCAAATGGAACCCAAGATAGTTCTCGACGTCGGACGACCACAGCGTCTGTCCGCCAACGTTTTCCGTCAGTACGAGAAAGCGCAAGCGTTGGCGCGCGAGATAGACCGCCGCCGCAAGCCCGGCCGGGCCCCCGCCTAGGATGATGACGTCGTACACAGCGACATGATATCACGTAACACGTAACAAATGCGTCATCCCGAGCGGAGCAGCAGCGGAGCCGAGGGACCTGGCTTCTTCTTTGTGTCATTCATTGTGTCATTCTGAGTCTGACGAAGAATCTCATTCTGTTCCGATCCTTGCCCGAGTGAGATTCTTCACTTCGTCGGACTTCGTTCAGAATGACACAACAGATAGATGCCTACCCCCATCAGTGGGACGGACAGGTATTGCGTCGGCGTCAGCCCGAGATATCGAGCGTCCGCAATGCGGAGGAAGTCGAGCGCAAAACGGCTCACCCCTTCGACGACCATGAACGCCCCGATCCAAAAACCCGGATGGCGTTTTTTCCTGTTCAGCCAAAGAAACGCAAGGCCAAGCGCAAAGCCGATCAACGAAAGGTACAACCCGAGGTCATGTCTCGTCTGTCCGTCCGGATACTTCACCCCAAGCGCGAAGTTGGTCAGCGTCCCCGGATGGTCGTGGATCAAGAAACATCCGATCCGGCCGACGCCGCACCCCCACGGTACGCCCCAAATCAACGCGTCAGCATACGAGACCAGATCCAACGCATGCCGCCGGACATACCACCAAAAGACCAAACCCGCACCGATGAACCCACCGAACATCGAAAAGCCAGGCTCGCGCGGATCAATCGCTTGCCAAGGATGGTCCAAGTAATAGCCCGGCGCGTAGAACAGGACATGGAAGAGACGGGCGGCGATAAAGGAAGCGAACACGATCCATCCAGCGAGGTCCCAGATGCGTTGGCTTTCCAATCCAAGGGATTTAGCCCGCCGCACGGCAAGCCACGTCCCCAGCAAGAACCCCGCCGCCACGAACGTCCCCCAGGTCTGCAACGTCAGGCCAAGGACGGGATAAGAAGTGGATTCGATGTAGGGAAGCATAGCGGGTGTCATCCTGAGTCAGACGAAGGATCTCACTCAGACGGAATGAGATTCTTCACTTCGTTCAGAATGACACAATTATAATACTCTCAACGTCTTCAACGCCGCTTCAAAATCTTTCAGCGCGCGCTTGGCCGCGCCGGTCGTGATCTCAAAAGCGGCATCATGGACCAGTTGGTTCCGTAGTTTGTGCGCCGGCCAGACGTTACGGAGGTCCGGATATTTGTATTGTCCGGCTTTCAAGCGCTCTCCCATCGTTTCCCCGGGGATCATCATGGACTTCATGACGTGGTCGAGGAGTTTATCCGCCTCCATGATGGAAATCTTTGCTCCCATCACACCTTGGTCAGATGTTTTGACAATCCCCTGCCACTGTTCCCGCACGCGTTCCGGCGAGAGCCCGACCATCTCGGGACGGCCGCGCCAACGCAACAAGCCCAAAAGAAGGACAGCAAACAGGGCAACGGCACCAAGGATGGCTAACGGGATAACAGGTAGCTCGCCGCCTGCCGCAGCAAGGGCTTCCGTTCCCCCATCAAGCACAAGTTGGAACATCATGGCCGTCGTGTGCGTTCAAACGTCGCCGCGATATTCAACAGTTCGTCGTCTTGAAAGTGGTCGCCGATGAACTGGATGCCGACCGGAAGCCCCTCCTGGTCACTGCACGGGACGGAGACCGCCGGCAATCCGGCCACGTTCACCCCAACGGTGTAGAGGTCTTCCGCGTACATCGCCAACGGGTCATGCGTCTTTTCGCCGAGCTTGAACGCGGTGGACGGGGTTGTTGGCGTCACGAGGACGTCGACGTTTTGGAACGCTTCACGATACGCACGGCGGATCAACGTCTGCACTTTACGCGCTTGGCGGTAGTACGCGTCGTAATAGCCTTTAGAGAGCGCATACGTTCCCAACAAAATACGGCGACGCGTTTCTTCCCCCAACCCCTGCGCCCGCGACTTGGCGTAGGTCTGGAACAGGTCGTGTCCCGGAACCCGTAGCCCGTAACGCATGCCGTCAAAACGGGACAAGTTCGCGGAGACTTCGCACGGCATGAGGACGTAGTACACGGCCAATGCCTCGTCCGCGTACGGCAGATCCACTTCGGACACTTCCGCGCCCAAGGCGTGCAGGATGCCGACCGCTTCCTCTACGCTCGCACGCACGCCGTCCGTCATCCCCTCACCCCATGCTTGGCGCGGCAAGCCAACGCGCACACCGTCCAAACGTTTGCGAGACTTGAAGGTCAATGCTTTGGTTGGAACCGTGGTCTGGTCCAAAGCATCTTCCCCGTGGATCGCGGAGAACAGGAGCGCCGTATCTTCGACAGACTTCGTCATCGGGCCGATCTGGTCTAACGACGAAGCCATGGCGATCAAGCCGGAACGCGAGACGCGCCCATAGCTCGGCTTAAAGCCAACGATGCCGCAGAACGAAGCCGGCTGGCGGATCGATCCGCCGGTGTCTGATCCGAGGGCCGCGACACACATATCAGCCGCCACCGCCGCCGCGCTTCCACCAGATGAACCACCAGGAACTCGTGTCGTATCACGCGGATGTTTGGTTGGGCCGTACGCGCTGTGTTCCGTCGAAGAACCCATGGCAAACTCGTCCATGTTCGTCTTGCCCAAGAAGACCGCTCCAGCTGCTTTCAACTTTTGCACGACAAACGCATCGTAAGGCGCAACATAGGTATCCAAAATCTTTGATCCCGCCGTTGTCCGCACATCACTCACGCACAAGTTATCTTTCAAGGCGATCGGGATACCGTCCAAGGGACCATACGACACGCCATCTGCACGACGGACATCAGACGCTTTGGCCGCTACCAACGCCGGTTCTTCCAAGACGGTGAGATACGCATTCAACGACACGTTCAAGCCACGCACCTGGTCCAAATACGCGCGCGTCAGTTCCACGGACGACAGCTTTCCATCCGCAAGCTCCTTTGCGGCTTTAGCGATCGTATAGTCAAGATCAATTCTCATGTGTTTTTCCCTTCGGCTTCTCAAACACCGCCGGGACACTCAACAGGTCCCCGTTGCGGGCTGGCAGGTTCGATAAGATCAGTTGGCGCGCCGCCTCATCAATCATCGCTGGTTCGTCAGCACGCAACGGATGCAGCTCACCACCCATCTCGGCCTCCGGCACGCCTTCGGTCTCCACCTTAGACAAGCGCCCCACATACCCAAGGATGCGCTCCAGCTCCTGCGCAAAACGCCGCTCTTCTTCTGGTTTGAGCTCGATGCGCGCCAAGTCAGCCAGCGCCCGCACCTCCTCCAACGTCATGGACATACGCCGAAAGCGTAGCGGTTTACCGCATGATGGTCAAAGCCGCTTCAAAAACCCCTGCTCATCCAAGATGGTGACGCCCAATTTTTTTGCCTTGTCCGCCTTTGATCCCGGGTTTTCCCCGACAACGACGTACGTCGTCTTTTTCGAGACGCTTTCTGACACATCGCCACCTAACGCCCGGATCTTCTCTTTCGCTTCGTCGCGACCCAGAGATTCGAGCGTCCCCGTAATGACCCACGTCGTCCCCTTCAATGGACCAGCACTGGCTCGATGCTTGCTTTCCGCAACACGGACCTGCTCGAGCAAGCGGTCCATTTCTTCAACATGATGCTTGTCACGCAAGAACTCGACCAACGAATCTGCCACGACCTCACCGATACCGCCGACCTCGAGCAGCGCGTCTTTGTCCGCATGGCGGAACTTCTCCACCGTCCCAAACGCCTGCGCCAAATCCCTCGCCGTCTCTTCCCCCACATGGCGGACGCCGAGCGCGTTGATGAAACGGTCGAGCGGCACGTCGCGGTGCGCATCAATCTCTTTCGCGAGTTTCTGTGACGAGACTTCCGCAAACCCATCCAAAGCCAAAAAGTCGCCTGGCTTGAGCAGGAACAGGTCAGCCGGTTCGTGTACGAACCCTTTTTGGATCAGTTGCTCCGCGATCTTGTCGCCGATCCCGCGCATATCAAACGCGACGGTCAGGTGGATCAGGCGCGCCAGCTGCTGCGCAAAACACTTACGGTTGGAACACACCGTCGCCACTTCCCCGCTCCGCCGCTCGACGGGTGAGCCGCACATCGGGCACGTCTTTGGCATGTGGAACTCCTTTTCTTTCCCCGTCCGCAACTTCGGCAAGACCTGGATGACCTTTGGGATGACATCCCCCGCCTTTTCAACGATCACCGTGTCCCCGATCTTCAACCCCAACCGCTTGATCTCATCTTCATTGTGCAACGAAGCGTGCGTGACGGTCGTCCCCATGAGCGACACGGGCTCCATGACGGCGACCGGCGTCAGCGCCCCGGTCCGTCCGACAGACACTTGAATGTCGCGCACAATCGTTGTCCCCTGTTCTGCTGCAAACTTCCACGCAACCGAACCGCGCGGCGTCTTGCCGACCACCCCAAGACGGGCAAAAAGCGCATCGTCATCCACGTTCACAACCACCCCGTCGCACCAGTACGGGAGCTTGTCGCGCTTCTTCTCGATCTCCGCATGGAGCCGCTCCACCTCATCGAGCGTCCGGCAAAAACGGTTGAACGGATTTTGCGGCAACCCAAGCAACGAGATCATCTCGTGCGCCTGCTCGTGCGTCCTCGTGCCATAGTCACCGACCATCGCGTACCCAAAAAAGGACAAGCCGCGTTCCGCGACCAATGCCGGGTCCAGCTGCCGGATCCCGCCGGCGGCCGCGTTCCTGGGGTTCGCCAGTTCCGGTTCCCCGCGCTTTTTGAGTGTGGCGTTCAACGTCTTCAACTGTTGCTTGGTCATGTACACCTCTCCCCGCGCCTCGATCCGTCCCTTCTGCCCCTCCAGAACGGCTCGCGCACGCTTCGCATCCAGCTTCCCATGGTGACGCTTGAGGAATGCCCCGATCTCACGTTCCGATGGAACGCGGAGATGGAGCGGGACCGCTTCAATGGTCCGGATGTTCTGCGTGACGTCCTCCCCGACACGGCCGTCCCCACGCGTCGCGCCCTGGACGAACGCCCCGTCCTCGTACACGAGCGACACGGCCAGGCCATCCATCTTAAGCTCCCCAAAAAAATCGAGCTTGGCATGGGGGACAAGCTTCTGGATGCGCGCCACCCATGCCTCTGCCTCTTCCCGCGAAAACACATCCTCAATCGAAAGCATCGGTGCCACATGGGCCACTTTCTGGAACCCGGCGGCCGCTTTCCCGGCCACACGCTGCGTCGGCGAATCTTTGGTGACCAGATCAGGGTACGCCTGCTCCAACGTATACAATTCGTGCTTCAACGCATCCAAAGCCTCCTCGCTGATCGAGAGGGCGTCTAAGACGTGCATTTCGTAGCGATACTGGTCAATCGCCTGGCGGAGCTTTTTCACCCGTTCCTTTGCCTGTTCCTTGGTCATACGCCGTATTGAACCACGCCCAGCGCCTCAAAACCAGCCAAGCGCCTGCCCCGCCCACGCCACCATCCGATCACCCCAAAACAGGGCTCCGATCGCACCTCCGGCCAACAGGGTGACCAACGGGACCCGTTCGCCATGCCGGATCAACCCCATCGCCCAGAGCAACAGCAACAGCAGCCCGCCGACCACATACGCCAGATAAAACCCGGCCGTAACCAACGGCCACCCCAACCCCACTCCGATAAAAGCCGCGGCCCACGGGTCACCGCTCCCAACCAGTTTCCCACGCGATAGGATGACCTGAATCAGCACAAACCCCGACGCCGCGACGAGACCGACCAGCGCCGCCGTCCACGAACCACCTGTAACAACCTGCCCAATAAACACCAACACCGTTGCCGCACCCGCTAATTCAATGGGCACGAGGCGCCAGCGATAATCAAAGTAGGCAAAGAACAAGAGGCTAAGCGCAAAACACGCTTCAAACAAGAGGCGTGGCCAGTCTGCGGACAGGCCAAACGAAAAACGGATGAAGAGCGCAAGAAAGACCAGCCCCGAGAGGAATTCGATTAGGGGATAACGGAAGGCGATCGGTTTTTTGCACGATGCGCAGCGTCCACCGAGCGCCATCCACGAGACCAACGGCACGAGGTGGTAGGACGCAATCTCCTGCTGGCACTCCGGACACGCCGAGCGCCCCCACAACGTCACCCCTTTCCGCACCCGCTCCGCCGCCGTCAGCAAAAAAGATCCAAACACGGATCCAATCAAGAAAGCGATCACCGTTCCTAAAACCTGCATCTCCATAACTTCGTCATTCTGAGGGAGTAGCAACGATCGAAGAATCTCACTCGGATTTCGGAGTGAGGTCCTTCGTTGCTACTCAGGACGACACAACCCATCATTTCTCCGCATCCTCCTGGTCGATCCCCGAAGCATGCGCGTAATAGATGTTCGCTTTGCCCAAAGATGTCTCCCTTTCTGTGCGGAAACGGATCGAATATCCGCTTGGGCCGCCGGTGTAGCGATAGTATTCCCCTGCCTTTGGCCCGACCGGGACACGGTCCAGATACGGTTGCGCTGAATCCGTCGCATCCACAAACCCATTGGGGCTCAAACGGTCGCTCTTAGAACCAGGTGCGCCAAGCTGCAAATCCCGATTGGAAGGATACGTCGCCTTTTCCAGCCAGTACTGGCTGAGCGACGCCCGCAGCACGCTGATGTCCGAGATGCGTTGGGCATCACGCAATTTGGCCCGCGCACTGTTAAAGGACAAGATGGCAAGTGTGGCCAACAGCCCAAAAACCGCGATGACGATCAGCAGTTCAAGCACGGTAAATCCGGACCGCAAACGTTGCATGGGAACATTATACCCCATCCGCGGCAAACAGGGAGGAGAGGCAGCGTACCAGGTCATCCGGGCCATGATGCGCCTTCATGAGATAGGCATGCGCACCCAAACGAAAACATTTATCGACATCTTCTTTTGAACACAGGCGCGAATACATGATGACCGGAAGGGCGGCCGTCGTCGGTTCTGTCTTTAGCCGTTCCAGCAAGGCAAACCCATCGAGCTTAGGCAGGCCGATATCCAGGACGACCACGTCAGGCGACCAACGCCCGACCTCCAACAACCCAATCTCCCCATCAGACGCATGGAGGACTTCGTACCCCTCGCGTTCCAACACGCGTTGGTGGATCGTGGCGAACGTCCGGTCATCCTCCACGAAAAGGACGTGTTTGCGCCCCTCATGCATACCGATAACTGGACCACGCCTTCCCCTGTCGCGTGTCGTGGCCTCGAAGGACCGTCAACGGGACGCCGCTTACCCCCGCCTCTTCCCACCACGCATCGCGCCCGTCCGTCAGGGCAAGCACCGGATGCCCGTAGAGGGCCGTGTGCAAAGCGGCTTCTTGTTCTTCGGGCGTATACGCCGGCATCGCCTGCATCCCATCGGCTTCACGCCACGCTTTGGGAGCTGCCTGCGCATGCAGAAAGTGGTGTTCAAGGTAGTCGTCCGGCCCCACCACAACGAACAACCCTTTTGGTCGAGAGAGAAACTGCTGGAGCTGCTCGCTCCATTCCGCCGGATGGATGTTGGAGCGTTCTCGTACCAAATGGATCCACCATCCGCCAGGAACGCGCTTGGCTTTCGCGACCCAGCCACGGGTCTTGGCCTGGCGCAATAAGCGGAGGCGCAAGGCGGACAAGATGTCGCTTGGCAAACGCAACAGCGGCTCTGCCTGTGGGATGTCTGGCAAAACCACCGTCTCCCCGCCCAAACCCAGCAACCGCACGCTGGACGCACCGACACGGTCAGCAAAAGCAAACACCTGCCCAGCCATCGCCGCGACCGTGGGCGTGGACGAGGGCTGGAGCGCAGCCCTTCGCCAATCCGCGCGCAACATCATGGCTGGTTGCAGCTTGCGGCGTTGCTTCTGCAAAAAATCTTTCACCCGTCCAAGCAACGACGGCCTTGGCTCGACAAAGCCCACCGTCCACGTGCTCCCGTCAACCAAGAGCGGCCACGAGCCTTCTTGGGACAATTCCGTCGGCCACGCATAACGCGAATTCACTACCGCTTCCTGTGGACGCAAAAACGGCAAGCCAGAAACGTCTGCCAACACATCCCCGTATGCCTCTGGCGACACAAACCCACCACCAACAGCAACCTGTTCGACGTGAACGCCGTGGACACACATGGAACCCATGCGCTTCGCCGCTTCGGTATGGACAAGACCACGCCGCATCAAGCGGTCTAACACACGTTCAAAAAACGGCCCATTGGTCATGTGGGGAGTATATCACCTGATGCCTGAAACGTCAGATATCCAAATCCCGCATGGCACAACCGATGCAGACCGCAAAACGGGGCCCAATCTCATCCAGGAGCGGCCGCAGGTCCGGCGGATAGACCACACGCGCCCACGGATTCCCCAAATAGGTGTTGACGTTCATCTGCTGCGTTAAAAACTCCGGCAAGCGAGGCAAAAGCGAGGACCCTCCGGTCAAAATGATCTTTTCGATGCGACGTTGTGACGCTTGTCCGCCTTCCTGCGCCTGGTACTGGTTCATACAATAGCGCATCTCATCCAACACCGGCTTGACGAGCACGGACAGGATCGGGCCCACATCGCCCGTCGGCGTAAAGGCTTGCATGGACTTGATGTCACGCTTCATGGTCTCGGCCTGCTCCGGCGGGATGCCGAGCGTCCGCGCGATGGTCTGCGTGATCGCGTTGCCGCCCGTGGCGATGGACCGTGTGATGAACGGGACGCCCCGCTCCACCACCATCAAGTTCGTCCGCAACGACCCCATGTCAATGACCATGATCGTCGAACGGTCCTTGCCGATCAGCGAACGTACTTCCGCAAACGCCTCCGTCTCAAGCGACAGGAGTTCGAGCCCAGCCAGCTTGAACGCTTGGATGTACCGATCCACGTCCATCTTGCGCGCGGCCGTCATCAAGACACGCGAACTCGCTGGCCGCGTCTCGGTCTTTTCCGTCTTTTCAATCACCTTCAAATCAATCGCCGCCTCCTCGATCGGCCACTTCACCAATTTCTTTGCTTGCGCCGTCACCGCGTCCTTCAACTCTTTGTCATTCGTCGTCGGCACGTTGACGATCGAAGAAAAGACGGCGGACATCGGCAAAGCGGAGATCGCCTTCTTGCTCGTGATCTTTGCCTTCGCGCACATCTTCTTGATCAATTCTGCCGTCCCGGCCGGATCGGTCAACAAGGACTGCTCCAGGCTCTCGGACGGGATGTTGGCGTAGGCATAGGTCGCAAGCCGCGCCCGCCCCTTTTCGTTCTTCAACTCAACCAACTTGATCCCGGCATAACCGATATCAACCCCAAGATAACTGGCAGTGGCAGGCGAGGACGAAAAGAGGCCCATAATCAAAAAGAGTATATCACATCCCTGCTGTCATCCCGAGCGGAGCAGCAGCGGAGCCGAGGGATCTCTTCGAAGGGATTCCTCCGCTCCTCGCGGACTCGTCGGTCGGAATGACAGAGGAGACCCGTCAACGCCCCCGATCCATAGCTTGGTTCGCAAGCGCATCCGCCGCCGTATTCTGTTCCCGCCGCACATGCCGGTAACGAACCTTGTCAAAATGCGTTTCCAGAATCTTCAGCTTTTCATACAGCGGTTTCAGTCCGATGTTCTTGACGCGGTACTCACCGGACGCCTGCTTGACCATGAGCTCGCTATCCGCACGGACCTCCACCGTCTTCGCCCCCAATGCCTTGGCCCGCTCGAGCCCCAGCACCGCTGCCTTATATTCCGCGACATTATTCGTGGCCACGCCCAAAAACTTGGCATGTTCTTCCAAAAGGTTCCCGTCTTCATCTTCAATAACCACGCCGATCCCAGCCGGGCCAGGATTTCCGCGCGCACCACCATCTGTCCTGATTATAAGATGCATAGGTCTATGAGCCGCCCTTCGGCTGACTTCCGTCCGTTCCACTCATTGATGGACATGCTGAATGCTACATCAACGCGTGCCGATGGCGCCAGCTCCTTCCACCGGTCTGCCATACGGAACCCCATGATTTTGACGCGCTGTCCGCTTTCGTCCGTGACTTCCAGCTTGAGGTGTTGTCCCTGTGCGCCCAAACGATCCAACCGGACAATGAAGGCGTTCCGCGCGACAAACGTCGGCCGTGGATTCCCGATGCCAAACGGCGCCATGCTCTCGATCTGCTCGACCATCGGCATGTTTACGGCAGACAACGTCACTTCACTATCCACGTCCAACGTCGGTTGCAACATCATGTCGTCTAAGGCCTGTTCCGCATGCTCAAGCAGACGAGCCTTCAAATCCGGCAAGCGCACCGCGTCCTCCAACGCAAAGCCACACGCTTGGACGTGCCCGCCAACCCGCGTCAAAATCCCCTCGCCCGACGCGCGCATCGCTTGCGTAATGTCATACGCTGCAATGGAACGTCCAGAACCGATCCACGTCCCACCATGCTGTCCGATCGCCACACACGGCCGCGAAAACCGCTCCATCAAACGTCCCGCAACCAAACCGACTAACGCCGGTGACCACGACTCGTCCCATAGCATCATAACTTTCCCTGACGCATCTAGCTTTTTTTCCGCCTCTTCCATCATCTTCCGCGTCGCCTGCTGTCGTTCACGGTTACGCCCCTCCAATTCTAAAGCCAATGCCGTCGCTTCACCGACCGATTCGGACAGTAAGAGCCGAAGCGCGAGTGAAGCGTGGTCCATCCGTCCCGCCGCGTTGATGCGTGGCCCGATCGCAAACCCCACGCTTTCCGTATCGAGCATCCCAGGGATAAGCCCAGCGGACGTGAACAACGCGAGCAGCCCCGGACGCTTGGTCTTGTTCAAAACGCGTAATCCATACGCCTCCAATACACGGTTCTCACCGATAAGCGGCACCATGTCCGTCACGGTCGCGATCGCCACCAAATCCAGCAACCATTTTTCCCAACCTTCTGGAATGTCCAACCCACGTCCCCGCGCCGCCTCAAGCAACGCCTGCGCAAATTTATAAGAAACACCGACGGCCGCGAGGTGTTTGAACGGATAGGTTTCGTCAGGCAAGCCAGGATGGACGAGGTAGGCATCAGGCAACGTCTCACCAAATTGGTGGTGGTCAACCACGATCGTATCGATGCCTTGCGTCCGCGCTAGCGCAATCTCATCCGGACACGCGATCCCACAATCAACCGTTATGAGCAGCTTTGTCCCACGTTCCGCTAGAAGCGCGACGGTATTCTTGTTCAACCCATATCCCTCTTTGTCGCGATGCGGAAGGTAGTAGTCGACAGTATCCACCTGACCGAGCTTCTTCCCAATCTCGCGCAATGTCGTAATCAGTACGGTCGATCCGGTGATCCCGTCCGCATCATAGTCCCCGTGCACCGTAATCCTTTCACCACCCGACAAAGCCGTCAGGACGCGCTCAACCGCTAACGGCAAATGACGAAAATGCGTCGGCGCGTGGACATGGTCTTCCCAGTTTGGTTTAAGAAAAGCCTGCGCATCTTCCTGCGTACGCACGCCACGGTTCCACAAAACTTGCGCGACAACAGGAGCAACATCCCACGTCGCTGACAGATCAGGCGGACACGGTTCCGCGACGTTCCACCTCCGTTGCATGGCTAGCTAGAACCCAAACGACCCCACCATCGACAGTGCCAGCGCTATGATCATCAAAATGGCAAAGATCTTTGAAATCGTTTCCAAGGTTTTACGCTTCATGGCCTCAAGGGTGAAGGATCGTAAGCACGGCGTCAATGACGCCGTGCTTCAAGCACCATCCGCCTAAGCTGCAGGGCATCGCCATACCCTTCCGCATGCTTCAACAAACCCAGATACGAGTCCAAACTCTCTTGCGACGGAGACTGTCGAAACTTGCGGTACATCCTCCGTTTTGTCCGCGTACGCAAGACGCGATAATGTGGCAAGACGACATAGCCTAAAAAATCTATCCCTTGCCGCAATTTCTTCAGGATGATCTTGCGTGGATGGAGTTCGAGCTTGAGCTCGCGTCCCAAAAAATCGCGCATAGGCGCAAGCTGTGCCATAAGCTCCTCCGGGTTGTCAGCCAACAAAATAAAGTCATCCGTGTAACGCAGATAATATTTGGCGCGCAAGGTTTCTTTGGCAAAATGGTCAAATGCGTCCATGTACACGTTGGCAAACAGTTGCGACGTCAGGTTGCCGATGGGGATGCCATGAGCTCTCTCTCTCTCTCTCTCTGCAAACTTACCCCCAACCCCAAAACTCTGGATCACGTTACGCAGCAAACCGAGCGTGTCCGCGTCGCTCACTTTACGTTGGATAGCGGTAAACAAGCGGGCGTGGTCAATGCTGTCAAAAAACTTCCTGATATCGCACTTCAAGGCCCAACACGGTCCGGTGTAATTCTTACTCACCTGGCGCACGAACTTCTCTAAACGCTCGACCGCAGCATGCGTCCCCTTTCCGATGCGGCAAGAATAGGAATCAAAAATGAAGGACGGCTCAAAGAGCGGTGCGAGCTTGCGATAAATGGCGTGGTGCACCACCCGGTCGCGCACCTCAGCTTTATGGATGATGCGATGCTTAGGATCAAACACCTGGAAGCGGTGGTACGGGCGGTGGCGATAGCTCCGACTAGAAAGCTCCCAATGCAGACGGAAACTATTGTCTTCCAAATGGCGCTCAAAAAGCTGGACATCGGGGTTAGAACGCTTACCTCGACGGAACTCCTGCCAAGCGGTAAACAGGTTCTCTAACGAAGTAATGGCTTGGTACATATGCAGGAAATCCATGAGACACCCGTGTTCCAAAAATCCTACGATCTTTACAAGGTGTTGCATGAGGCCGTCAAGAAATACCCCAAAGGCGACCGCTATTCGCTCGGCGAAAGGACCCAAACCCATACCCTGGAGTTGCTCGAATCCATCGCCAAAGCCGGGCATGCCAAGAAAGATTGGAAGGTGCCGCTGCTCGAACAGGCCATTGTCTCGCTCGAATTGTTGAAAGTGTTGGTACGCTTAGGCCATGACACGCGCTGCCTGAACCAAAAGCAATACCTGGAGATGCAGGAACGGCTGCAGGAGATTGGGAGGATGCTGGGAGGATGGAAACGTTCGATCTGAAACCCCGCCCCGCAGTCTTGCGGGGCGGGGTTAGGAAAGTGATACACCGGGAGCACGAACGACCCAGAACCGTAGTTCGGATTGCGGTTGTCGGTCCAGTTGTTGTTGAAGTTCCGCTGACCGTCGTTGAAGTACCAGATCGGCGCGTTGTTGAACCGCCGGTCCCCGTTCGGCGCTGTGTTACCTCCATCCATCTAGGTCACTGCCCGCCTTCCTTAAAAGGCAGGGCTGAATTTCATACGGGAGCAGTCGTCATTACGAGTCTCCACAAGATGAAGGTAAGGAGTGTCACCTTTCTCCCTGCACGATGTAAACCTCTTCCAGCGACCTTGATCCCTGGAACTCTGGCATTGGAGATCGTGGATTTCGGGGACGGCAGACCTTAGTCCGACGTGCATGACCCTAGTTTCAAAAAAACCTTAACCGGGCAACCGAAAACAAACAAGACCGTGTGCATCTGCTACCCATGGGGAAGCAAACACACACGGTCAGGTCCTTACAGGCGTAAGGGTTAAGGGAAAGGACAAAAAAAGGGACGAGGACCAAAGGAACGAGGGCTAGGTCACTCCGGGAGCACGAACGACCCAGAACCGCAGCGCGGATCGCGGTCGCCGGACCAGCTGCCGCTGAAGTTCCGCTGACCGTCGTAGAAGCACCAGAGCGGCGCGCCGTCGAACCGCCGGTCCCCGCGCGGGGCACGCTCCGAACCGGGACAATCCATCCAGAGAGCTCCTTCCACGAAGCGCTCCGGATAGGCCAGCATGAGTGCGCCTCCGCCGACACAGTGGAGGCCAAAGTGTCGCGGGCGTTCCGTGACATGCACCCGGACGTCGTCCACGGAGTAACCCGCGAACAGCTGCCCGGTCTGCGCGGCGAGGACATGCACGTCTCCCGGAGTGCTGGCAGCGTCCTGTGCCAACGCTTGCTCCGTAGCGGCGTACAGCTGATGGAACTCGGGACCGACCTGGCCCTCGGTCCAATCGTGGAAGCCCTTGCCGTGGACTTCCTTGAGGACGCCGAGCAGGTGCTTCATGGCGACGTTGACCGGCTTCCAACCCTTGGGAGGGTTTTTGACCAGCTTCGCCAGCGACTCGAGCTTCGGGATGATGGCGAGACCGTCCATGCCTTCTGGAAGGACGAGCTTGCGCCCGTTTCCTGCAGCCGCGTCGCGATACCCGCCGACGTGCTCTCCGCCATCCGCCGCCACCAAGTAGCGCGCCGCGAGCTCCTCCACGTGGGAGAAGTCGAGCTTCGGGAAGTACTCCTTCAGCTTCCCGATGCGCATGTCCGGGGCCATGCTCCACCCGGCCGGATAGGTCCAGTAGGGCGGGGCTGCGCGTTGCTCGCGGTCCACGGCCGGAGCGGCTTGGGCTTCTGCCGTCCGCCGCTGCTCACGGATGAACTCGACGACACTCGTCGCGTTCCTGCCCTTGCGGATCCAATCCGCGTCATCGGTGTCAGCACCCGCATCCGAGAGTGCCGCGATCGTGGGATACAGCTTGCTCTGCGGGATATTGATCAGGGGCTCCGCCATGTGGCATCACTCCTCTTCGCCGTACAAAGCATTCCTTCAGCGAACCATTCGCCTCCAGAAGCTCCATAGTTGAAAACGGCGTCACTACGCCCCTTATCAGAGGCTCAACAAAGCCGTTTCCAACGCTTTTTGACTTATGACTTATGAAAGAACAAACAAGGATAGCTCATTTGAGCGATTTTGTCAATCCCCTCCCCCAAAAGTCTCTAAAGTCCTTAAAGTCCCTGAAGTACCCACTTTATAGACTTTCGACTTTACAGACTTTAAGGACTTTATGGACTATTCAATGTCACCCCACTGTCGCGTTTCTTGTCAGGCAAAAGCGGCGGCTCAACCCGGAGCGCCTTGGCGACCTCTGCTTCCGAGAAACCCATCTCAACGCACAGGAACTCGATGATCCCCCTTGCCGTCTCTTTCTTCACTTTGGGGTGGCGGGGGATCGAAACTTGCAGGCCGGTTGCGGCATACCTGGCAAGGGTATGTTTGGAGCCTTGGCGGATCTCAAGCCCGAGCTTCTTGGCGGCTTTCACGAGCTGTTTCGCTGGCACTTCCGAGTGCGGCCACATAGGCTCGGCTTGTCTTAGACGCGCTGAAAAACAAGGTTGTGTTTGGCGCTGTCCACGAATGTTTCGCCGCGCGCCTCCATCCGCTCGATCATTTCGCGTGGAGGTCCGTAGCTCTGCACGTACGGCACATAAGCCTCGGGCACTTCAAAGTAATCATACACCGCAGCATTGATCATGTCGTTGAGCTCTTGAAACGTGTCCCCTTCCGTAAAACATCCTGGCAGGTTCTTGACCCGCGCCACAAAACCGCCGTTCTCTGAACTGGCTACGGAAACGTCGAGCGTGGCCGGAAGCTTGTTACGGAACGCCCAAAGTTTCTCACGAACCACCTCGTCCTTATGGGAGAAAAGTGAAAACATCATAAGTCATGGAAGAAAACCTATCTCAACACGTTTTTTCCCGCCTGTCCAGTCCCGAGGCTTCATGCCTGACATGATAGGCTGGCCGCCTTCCTTACGCAACCGTTTCTTATCCCCTCCTCAACACTTTGATAAACGCCTCCGCCGGGATCTCCACTCCCCCCTTGCCATGCTCGAGCATCCGCTTCTTCCCCTTCTTTTGCTTCTGCAACAGTTTTGATTTGCGTGTGTAGTCGCCGCCGGACATCTTGGCCAATACGTCTTTGCGGTACGCGCTTAACCGTTCTGACGCAATGACCTTGGCTCCGATGGATGCTTGCAGTTTCACGACAAACTGTTGGCGCGGCAATTCTTCTTTCAGCGTTTCCACGATCTCCTTGCCACGGCGGTATGCCTCACTTTCATGCAACAGGGTGGACAACGCTTCGACGGGTTCATCGGCGACCAAGATATCCAAACGCACGACGTTCGACGGACGATATCCATCAAAATCGTAGTTCAATGACGCATACCCAGCGGTCACGCCTTTGAGCTTGTCGTAAAAATCCACGATGACGGACGCAAGCGGCATGGCGTAATGCAAAAGCGCGCGCGTCTCGTCCAAAAACTCCGTCGTCTTGTATTCGCCGCGGCGGTCTTGCACGAGCGCCATGACGTTCCCCAGATATTCTTTCGGGCTCAAGATGTCGACTTTGACCCACGGCTCACGCGTCTCGGCGATACGTGACGGTTCCGGGAACTCGGCTGGCGCCTTGATCATCTTGTGCGTCCCGTCCGTATAATCCACCTCATACCCGACGGACGGCGTGGTCACGACCACATCCATGTCAAACTCGCGGTGCAACCGTTCTTGTACGATCTCAAGGTGCAACATGCCAAGCAACCCGCAACGGAAACCGAACCCAAGCGCGGTCGAGTGCTCGGGCTCAAACGTCAATGCGGCGTCGTTCAATTTCAATTTCAGGATCGCGTCGCGCAACTTTTCATATTCCGCGCCGTCAACCGGAAAGACGCCGGCAAACACCATGGGACGCACTTCGCGATAACCCGGCAAAGGTTCGACCATGATCGAAGGATCAGCCGGCGCGATCGTATCACCGACACGGACCGCGGCGATGTCCTTCAATCCGGTGACCACATACCCGATCTCCCCCGTCTCCAGATGCGGGGCCGCCATATGTTGCGGCGTCAGGTAGCCCACTTCGAGCGTCTGGCCTGAAAAACCCGTCGCCAAAAAACGGATAGACGCGCGTGACGGCAAAACGCCATCAACGCATCGCACGTCTGCAACCACACCTTGGTAATCATTGTATTTGGAATCGAAGATGATCGCGCGGAACGGCTTGGAACGGTCGCCTTTTGGCGGCGGGACGTCTTTCACGATACGTTCCAAGATCTGTTCGACGCCCGCGCCCGTCTTGCCGGACGCGAGGATGATGTCCTCGCGCTTGCAGCCGATGAGCTGCATCAGTTCTGCGCCACGGCGCTCGGGATCAGAGTTCGGCAAATCAATCTTGTTCAGGACCGGGATGATCGCCAAGTTCTGTTCCAACGCGAGGTACAAGTTCGCGATGGTCTGCGCCTGCACGCCCTGCGTTGAGTCCACGAGCAAGACCGCTCCCTCCACGGCGGCGAGTGACCGAGAGACTTCGTACGCAAAGTCCACATGCCCCGGCGTATCAATCAAGTTTAGCTGGTATTCCTCCCCACCAGACACGTACTTCATACGCGCCGGCTGCAGCTTGATCGTAATGCCGCGCTCCCGCTCCAAGTCCATCGTATCCAGGAGCTGCTCCTTCATCTTGCGCTTCTCGACCGTACCGGTCACTTCCAACAGACGGTCAGCCAAGGTGGACTTCCCGTGGTCAATGTGGGCAATGATGCAAAAGTTTCGGATGCGGCTTTGTTCCATGGAAGAAAGAAGCGTCAGTTCACAGAAGCGTCAGAAGAGTCAGCGTCGCGCTAGGGTGCTTGGACGCGCAGCTTCTTGATCTCATATCCCAGCAGCTGATCAAGCGATGACAAACTTCCGCCCAACGTCTCCGCGAGCCCCGCTGAAAGTGGGTTGATCGTGAGTTTCAGAACCAAGGGGTTCTGGCGGTTCTCAAGCACCGTCACCTCCCCGAACCAGTTCTTCGCACGGATGGCAGAGACCTTCACCTCAACCCCGTTGATCTCAAGCGGAACCACCACCCGTTCCGTTTCTGCTTTCAGGAGCGTGAGGTCGTGGTTCCTCCCGTCCTCGCTCGCCCGTGTCCGCAAGGCGGTGAGAGCCTTATCCACATCCTGCAGGCCCTGGGCAAGGCGGTTCGTCTCCTCATCAAACACGCCAAAGTTCAGCGTGGTCAGCCCGGTGCGGGAAAGCTCAAGGTACGCATCATCGGACAGCCACAACCCGCTCTGCTCATCACGCAAGGCGCGGTCCCCTTCTTGCCATGATGCGGGCAAGGTCAGGGTGTGCGGGCTCCGAAGCCCGATCCCTGTCACGGTCCCGTTCACCTCCCTGGACTCATACTGGGTGGCTGGGAGCGTGGCGGCCTTCCCGGCATCCCGTTCCCGCTCATACGCTTCCCGTTCCTTCCGCGACGCCTCCTTCTCCCGTTGGATCGTCATGTTCCAAGCAAGGTCTGCCGTATTCATGGGGGCAAAACGGTTGACAGTCACGCGCTTCACGCCATCCCGACGGCCAAGCAGCTCAGGCAACGCCGCGCCAAACCCAAGCATCGTCTGCCGGAGCTCAAACGTATCGCCAGGGACAAAGTTCACTTTCTGCGCCGCTTCGCTCGGTGGAAGTTTCGCCAACGCTTCCCCCCGGGCAGCCTGTCCAGGGTCCATCCCTTCGGGCGCCACAAAGGAGCGGCACCCAGCGCCCACAGCCACAAACACGACGCACGCAAGGCACAAAGGCCAAAACCGCTGGAAAAAAGACATAGGAGTTGGACGTACGTTAGAGGAATGGCATCGAAAATTCAAGATGCGCTATACTGGACTGCACCGCCCAAAAAAAATGCCCCCTCGCGCGTTACGCCTCGGTGACCGAGCGCCTTCCTTTACCCTGAAAAACCAGGACGGGGTTCCCATTTCCCTCGACGCGGTCCTTGCGGCTGGTCCGGCCGTCCTCCTGTTCTATCCTGGTGACCTGACGCCCGGCTGCACCGTCCAACTCACGGCCGTCCGCGATGATTGGGACGATTGCCTGGGGATGGGGCTACACGTCTTTGGGATCAACCACGCCGATCCAAGCTCACACCAAACGTTCCGGACGCGCTGCCGCCTCCCGTTTGACCTGTTGTGTGATGAAGGAAAAAAGGTCAGCGCCTCCTATGGGGCCGTCCGCAGGCTGTTTGGCGCGACCATCATCCAACGCACGGTCGTCGGGATCGGACAGGATGGGATCATCCATTTCCTGAAGCATGGCATGCCCAAATGCTCTGACATCCTGAAAGCCCTCCGCACCCACATCCCTCGCCAGGCAGAAAAGGTTGTTTGAAGGGGGCGCGTTGTGTAAGCTCACTTTTACCCCTATGTCACAACCAAAACCCCTTCCGTTTGCCTCCTTGGACGGCATTTCGGACAAGACCCTGACCATCCACCACGACAAGCTCTACGCGGGTTATGTCGCGAAGAAAGAGGAGATCCAAGAAAAGCTCAAAGCCCTCTCCCACGGGGGCGATGTCTCGACGGCAAACCAATCCTATTCAGAATTGCGCGGGCTGAAAGATGGCGAGACATTTGCCGTCAACGGCGTCTACCTGCACGAATGGTATTTTGACGTGCTCGGCGGCGACGGCAAAACCGAAGGCTCGACGCTGGCTGCAGACCTGGCGACGCACTACGGATCGCTCGAAAACTTCACCACCTACTTTACGGCGTGCGGCATGGCATCACGTGGCTGGGTCGTGCTGTGTTGGGACCGGCACGAACAAGGCCTACGCATCTACAACGCGGACATCCACAACCAAGGCGGTATCTGGGGCTGCGACCCGCTCATCGTGCTCGACGTGTACGAACACGCCTACTTCATCGACTACGGCTCTGACAGAAAGGCGTACATCGCCGCCTTCTGGAAAAACCTCAACTGGAAAAAAGCCGACGAGCTCTACGCCGCCGCCAAAAAATAACCCAGACGCTTCTGACTCAACTGACGCTTCTCTCCCTTTCTCCCTATGATCCACATCGGCAAACCCGCACCCGACTTCCAAAACGTCCTCTCGTATTGCAAAGGCAAAGAGTTCTGCAACATCAGCCTGTCAGACTACAAAGGCAAGTGGTTGGTGTTCTTCTTTTACCCACGCGACTTCACCTTCATCTGCCCGACAGAACTGAAGGGGTTCGCCAAACACCGTGCAGACTTCGCCAAGCTGAACGCCGAAGTCCTCGCGTGCTCCACAGACTCTGAATGGAGCCATAAGAATTGGTTCGAGCGTGACCTCCCAGATGTTGACTATCCCGTCCTCGCGGACACCACGCAAAAAGTCGCACGCGACTATGACGTGTTGAACGAAGATGACGGCTCCGCCGAACGCGGCACGTTCATCATCGACCCAGAAGGGATGATGCGCTATGCCCTCATCAGTGCCGGCTCCGTCGGCCGGTCAGTCAAAGAAACGCTCCGTGTCCTCGAAGCGTTACAGACGGGAGAGCGCTGCCCCGTCGAATGGGAACCTGGTGCTGGCACGCTCGGGAAAGCGTAGCCCCTACGCCGCCTGTTTTGCCTTCTTCGTGCTCAATGCTTCTTCCAGCGCGGTCTTGTTCCAACCGACGATGACTTGGCCGTTCACATCAATCACCGGGACGCCCATCTGTCCGGACAGTTTCACCATCTCTTGTGCGGCATTGGAATCAGCGGCGACATCCACATCCTCAAACTCCAAATGTTTTTCGTTTAAGTACTCTTTGACGAGTTTGCAGTAAGGACAGGTGGGCGTGGAATACACCTTGATGTTCATAGTGTCCACACTATACCACACGACCGCTCCCTGATCAGCTGATGGCCTGTAGATATCTCACGAGCAACCGGACGCCGTACCCTGTCGCGCCGTACGGTTGGTCAGGACGTGCCTCGCGTTCGATATACGACGGTCCCGCGATATCAAGATGCACCCACGGGATGCGGTGGACGAAGTGCTGGAGGAACAATGCGGCGGAAATCGTGCCCGCTTGTCCACGCGCGCCGATGTTTTTGATGTCCGCGATCTTGGACTTAATGTGCTCTTCGTACGGCGCGTACAGCGGCAATTCCCACAACGGCTCACCAGCCACGCGTGCAGCGGACAAGATGCGGTCGCCCAGCTTGCGGTCATTGGTGAGCAAACCAGCCATGTCCTCACCCAAAGCCGCAACACACGCACCGGTCAGCGTGGACAGTTCGATGATGGCGTTTGGCTCTTGCTTGACCGCGTACGACAACGCATCCGCCAACGTCAGCCGCCCTTCCGCGTCCGTGTTCAAGACTTCGATCGTCGTCCCGTTCATGGCGCGCACGACATCACCCGGACGGTAGGCGTGGCCAGAAGGCATGTTCTCAACGGCCAAAAAAATCCCGTGGACTTCTACGTCCAGCTCAAGCGCTTCCAAGCAACGAAACGCCCCGAGGACGGATGCGGCACCACCCATGTCGATCTTCATCGTCATCATCCCGTCCGCCGGCTTAAGCGACAGGCCACCGGAATCAAACGTCACGGCCTTGCCGACCAACGCGATGCGCTTTGACGCGCCCTTTTTCGTTTTCCCTTTTGGCTTATAGACCAGGTGGACGCCGACCGGTTCGTGCATCGAGCCGCGCGCGACCGCAAGCGTCGGGTGCATGCCGAGCTTTTCCATCCGCGTCCGGTCCAACACCTTGAGCGTGATACGCCGGTCACGCTGCGCAATCTCCTGCGCAACCTCCAAGAGGTGCTGCGGGGTCATGTCCGCTGACGGCGTATTCACCAAATCACGTGCAAGCACGACACCGGCAACCAACGCCTGCGCCGCCTGCACGCCACGCTCGACCGCTTGCGTGGTCGCCTTCCCCTGTTCAACGAGCACAAGCTCACGCACATCCTTCGCCTTTTGGCTTTCCCCCTTTTTTGATTTGTACGCATGAAAACGATACCCCGAGAGCCACGCGCCCTCTGCCCACACCTGCGCGACCTCGCGGGCCAAGGCGTCTGCCGGCAATGGGGGCATGACCGTCACGAGCCGCTTTGCGTTCACTTCCCGCGCCCTCCGCACGGCCGTCGCAGCCGCTTTACGCACCGTATCCAAGCAATACGCCTTCCGATCGCCCAGCCCAAGCAAAGCGATCCGTCGGACCTTTAACACGCTTTTTGCAACCGGAAGGCTGTACCAGTCGCCCTCCCCTCCTTCAAAACCGTCCTGTTCGATCCACGGCAGGAGCTGCCCATCCAAAAGCGTATCCACAGCAGACAAATCACTTCCACCCTTGGCCAAATCCTTAAAAACCGGCAGGACGAGCACATCTCCCCGCTCTTCCAAAAGCTCCCCTTGTTTGACGGAAATATCCATAGGCTCAGACCTTAACGCGCGCGGGTAACCCAGTACACCAAAAATGGCAAACCCCTCGGGCAGGTCTGCCGAGGGGTCAGGGACGGACGGTGATGCCGTAGGCCGTCAGGCGTGTACGTAGTTCCAGGGCGACTTCGCGCGGGAGCATGGTCTCGAGGCTGCATCGGCGGTCCCTCCTCACGAGGATGACCGTGTCCTTGCGTTCGACTACCACAGGCCACGACTTGCTCCACGCAAGCCCGTCCAGGCGCTGGTCGGGGTTGAAGGCGATGGGAAACTCCGCCTCCTGGAGCATGGCGGCGTCGCCGATCGTGTCACCGATCGCGACCGTCTTGTACGGATCAGCGCCGTCCCTGGCGCACAGGCGCTTGAACTCTTCGCCCTTACGCTCCGCCGGGACGTCGATGTGGGACTTCTGGCTGATCAGGCAGCCGTCCGCATCGACACCGAACCGCGTGGCGACGATGTCCGAGAACCTCCACCGCTCCGCAAAGCGCTTGACGGCGTACTCCGGCGAACCCGAGAGGGCGACCGTTGCGTACCCAGCGTTCTGTAAGGCGCAGTGGAGTTCACGGGGGAAGACGTACACGCGGTCTCCCAGATCATCCACGACCTTGTCCGCAATCGTCCGATAATCCACGTCCGGGATTCCGTTGAGCAGGCCGTCCTCCATCAGCCTGACCAAGAGGGCGATGTAGTCCGTGTACGTACCATCGCGATTCTTCCAGGCCTGGCGGAGCTTGTTCAGCCCTTCCATGCGGTCGGACGGGATGAGGCCCGCCTCCGCCAACCGGTCGATGACCTCGATGTTCAACGAGTCGCGGTAGAACGTGCCGTCGATGTCAAAGACGGCAAGCTTGTCCCTCTTTTCCACGCATCACCTCCTAAAATGTCCTGGCCGGACTGTGCGCAATTTTTGAACGGTTGTCAAGCCTGCGGCGCCTCGATGATAGTGGCGGGTTCAACGGCTTTTGGTCTGACGAGATAGCCCAACCCCGCAAAGGCGATCGGGACGTAGATGAGCAACAGGATGAAATACGTTTTCAGTTCGCGCGCCGCGCTGACTTCGCGCGTCTCCTCCACGCGATCGAAAGGCGCGACCACGGCGATGGCGAGCGCTGCAATGGCCGAAAGCAAGCACCAAAAACAAAATGCGCGGATGTCCAACCACTGGACGAAAAAGAGGAACGCGGATTCGATCACGCCGACGGCCGCAGCTAGCATCGTCAGCCAATACAAGATGCGCGGCTTCCAACTCCAAGCGACACGTAGGACGAGCAGCGCAAACAGGCCGGCATAAAAGAGGATCCCTAATAGTGGCCGCGGGATGCCCCACGTGTACGCCCATTTGGAAGCGCGGACGATCTCACATCCGCTGACCAAGGCGCAGGCAATCGGCCCGCCGGTCACATACGTATACAGGAGGTAGGCGCTCGCAAACAGCCCAACAAACAGGGCAACCACCATGGTGACGCGCGCCTGGTGCGGAGTGAGAAGTTTCATGCCTCGATCCTACGATACATCTGCGTTTTTGTCATTCCGGCTGGCCGTTACACCCTTCCGGCGCCCACAAGCCGCGTTTCGCCTCTTCGGCTTCTGACTGGAGACGCTTCAGCTCCGCTTTGCGCACGGGATTCAACGGAAACGACAGGTAGGCATACGCGTACCCTTCTTGTACGAGCAACGCATTCATATCACGCCCGTCTTCTAAGATGACATTACGCAACAACCGTCCGTACTTGTCCACTTCGTCAGCCAACGGGTCAGCATCCAAACGGACACGCTTGCCATCTACGAGCGACGCCGTAAACGCGGACGCTTCTTTTCCAAAACATTGGACCGCTTTACGTGGGTCAACCGTTTCTGGAGTATCAACGCCGAGCATTCGGACTTTCACATCTTCTTGGTCACCATCACGCCTGACGGTCAACGTATCGCCATCAACCGCGCGGACGACCAAAGCGTTTGTCGTCGTGACGGCGGTACTTGTCGCCTCTGTCATCCCGAGCGAGTCCGACGAGCCGAGGGAACCCTTCGAAGGGATTCCTCCGTTCGTCGCAGACTCCTCAGTCGGAATGACAGAGGGGGACGCAACAACGTCCTGTCGGTTATTCGACAAGATGGCGCCGAGCAACGCCAACAAAAGCGTAACAACAGACAGGATGGCTCCGAGACGTTGCTTGCTCATGCACGTTTCAACACCCAACCCACCTTGACCACCCCGTCTTCCACACTGACACGATAACGATCAATGGTATGGCCGTTCGGACATTCCCCCGTCTCCACATCAAACCCCCATTCGTGCCAAGGACAGTAGAGCTTACCATCATTGATCTTCCCGCAGGACAACGGCCCACCCATATGCGGACAGATCGTGTTCACCGCAAAAAATGTCTCCCCCATGCGTCCAACGGCGATCGGTTTTTTATGCACCTTCATCTCGCGCACCTGGCCATCCGCCCACTCCTCTACCCGGCCGATGGGTTGGAGGTCGGACGGCCCCGCTTCCGCAAAAGGATGACTCATACTGTCCCGCATGATAAACAGGCAACCGACATGACACAACCTATGCGCCGCACCCTCCTTGCCATTGTTGCCCTCTGCCTCGCTGGAGCAGGCTGCACCTCCTCGCAAACCACGAATACCCAACCGCAAGTCGCCGGCGCGCAAGATACAGCGACAAGCACTCGCTATGCCGATCGTCAGTCCTATGTTGTCACCCTGTCACCAAAGGACGGAAAAGGGTCACTCACCCTCGTCCGTACCGGCAACAACCTCCGTGGACGTTCACGTGACCTGTTCGGCAAACCGTCCGGCGAACTCTTCGGCATAGTGGACGAAGATGGTTGGCAAACCCTCCAATGGCAAGACGATGCCGGTGGCCTGCCCATGGACATCCGCGCCGCTTGGACACCGGAGGACGTGTGGTGGACATCCCTCGATCAACCAGACGGATCACAAACACGGATCGAACTCGTCCCAAAACAGGCTCCGGAAAGCGTGGAACTGGAACCGGTCGTCATCGAAAAAAAGGAAGCGCCTTTCGCGGAAGCACGTTGCGAATTCAGCCTCGCCTATCCAAAAATCGTAAGCGGCGTCCCTCAAGATCGGATGGAAGCGATGAACGCGCTGATCCAACAGGCCGCCGCCGGGACATCGACCGAACAAGGGGCTGACACCTTCATAGAGCTTTGCAGGCAAGAACTCCAAGACCTGTCCAAGATGGATCCTCCCTCGCAAAACCTCACGCGTTTTGAAACGCGCACCTTTAGTATCGAAACAAACCAAGACGGCATCCTGTCCCTCGGCTTTCACCTAGACGGCTACTACGGTGGCGCCCATCCCTTACACGGTTCCGTCTATCTCACCTTGGACACGAGGACTGGGAAGCGTCTCACTATCACCGACCTCATCGCTCCAGACAAGCTCCGGATGTTCTTCCAAGCAGAAAAATTCAAGCTCCTGTCAGAAAGGCGCGACTCTTTATTTGAAGACCAACAGCAAGAGTTCACACGCTTCGTCGAAACCATCGCTTCCCCGTCCACCAAAGAACAGGTGGAAAGCTACGGCGGCTTCTCCAACTTTTACCTAACCCCCCAAGCACTGGTAACAGAATACGATGAATACGAAGTCGCGCCATACGCCGCTGGACCTATCCGAGTCTTCTTGCCCTACGCTAACATAGCAAGCTTCTTTTCATCCGAAAGCGTCATCAAACGGCTGATCCAAAAATAAAAAAGAAAACCGCTCAAGCCGTAGCCTGAGCGGAAGAGTCAGCGAGCTTGATAGACCGCCCAAGCCGCCAGTGAATCCTGCTCCATGATCTCGCCTAAGCGGATCTTGGCGACAAACTCGCTGACCGGAATCCAGTGGCAGCGCAGGTCGTCTTCCGTCGCATCCTTGCCCTGCTCGTCGAGCAAAGGAATTGGATGGTGGGCGAGCCAGACGTGGCAGGACTTCCTCGAGTTACCGATGCTGCTCGCGATCGTAGCCAGCAACTCGAACCGCTCAGCGAAGTAACCGACCTCTTCGCGTAGCTCTCGTCTCGCCGCATCCTCAGGCGACTCCCCTGGCTCGATCAATCCTTTTGGCAACTCGGTCGTCACCCGATCGACGGTATAACGATACTGCTCGACCAGGGCAATCTCACCATCGCGCTCTGCAATGACCACGACGAACGGGCGGCCCTCGATGACGAAGTATTCTCCCCTATGGCCATTCGGCCACTGTAAATGGTCGTGGTGGACTCGAAAATAACGATTCTCGTAGTCCACTCTCGTAGAAAGGACGGTTGGCTTCCGATCTTCGGTTTTACTCACAAAAAAACTTCACCCTATTTTCATTTTTTTGGCAAGAAAACCGCTCAGGCCGTAGCCTGAGCGGAAGAGAATCGAACGATACGAACGAAGGGGACGTCAGGCGATCTTCTGGAGAAACGACTCGACGGAAGCCTCTTCCGACGTCGTCACCTGCTCCTTGCCCTCCTTGAGGAGCTTGGCCCGTTCGGTCAGCGCGTCGCGCTGCTTTGCCGACAGGACCCGCTCGGGATCTGCCAGGAGCTTCTCAGCTTCCTTGACGAACCGGATCGCTCCCGCCGTCTTGCCCATCTGCCACTCGAGCTCCGGTGGCGGCCTGGCGCCAAATGCCCTATTCATAATTGGCCTCCTTTGCGAGCCAAATCTGACCATAAATCCGAGGCCACGTCAAGCAGCGAAGCGCTCAAGCTCCACGGTTGACAGGACGCAGAAAAAATGATACGAACTCTCTCGGCAATCGTGCCCCATGATCCGAAAGGATCGAGGAGGAACACATGAAGACGGACCTCAAAGCGTACGCTCCGGTTTTGAGCGTGAAAGACGCAGAGACCATCAGGCATGCGTCACAGCGTGGGATCATCCTCCACTCGGTGCGGGTCGTAAACGGGAGTGCGGTGAGCGGTCACGCGGTTTACGTCCAGTCCACCGGACCCGCCCCAAACCACACTGGCCCGTTCCGTGTGGTGAGAGGCCGAGTGGCCGATGACTGGTTCGCCCAGCTCCAGCCCGTGATCGCGTCGGAACAGTCCCATCGCGAGTTCTTTTCGCTCATCAACGGCATCCCGGCCTACGTGGGGTTCTCGCGCCAAGGACTCGGGTCAGAGTACATACTCGTCGTGGGAGAACGCATGCAGCTGATCGACACGTTCTCGATCGGCCACCTGATCCACGGCAAGCTGCACCTGGCCTTCAAGGCGAGGAGCGGCCCGTGGCAGATCATGCATGACAAAGACATGCTCCACGAAAGCCGGAACCCCATCCTCGACTTCGGCTACGACGAAGACGAGAACCTCATCCTCCTCGAAGCGGAGAATGGCACGGAGCGGCTGGTCGCCTGGGGACAGCAGCTCGACAAGATCCAGCGACTGCAGTTCAACTACGACGAGAAGGGCCGCGTCATCCGCATCTACGGGGAACGGGAGGGGCAAGGCCTCTCCTGGACCAAAGGCGAGGAACCCAAGTGGAGCTCCCTCGCCTCGATTCATGCGCCGATACAGAATCAGATCCTGGGTTGCGCCCAATAACCCAAGGCAGTCAAAGACTACTCTCAAGACATCGGCAGGCCCCTCACGGCCTGCCGATTCTCGTTTTTCATAAAAATTGGCTAATGGCAGCGCATGACCATTGACTTTTCCTTATTTTTAGCCTATACTCCGGCCTGATCTATACCTCCATGTCCCCCTCCCCCACTACCCCAGCAACCCCCACCTTTTTTGGCTTGGGCATTGCGCCCCGTTTGCTCGAAATCCTGGACCGGAACCGCTACACCACTCCGACCCCCATCCAGCAAAAAAGCATCCCGATTGCCGTCGAAGGCAAAGACATGATCGGCATCGCGGAAACCGGCACCGGCAAGACGCTGGCCTTTGGGATCCCGACCATCCAGCGCCTGTCCCAGCTCAAGGGCAAGCGCGCGCTGATCCTGTTGCCGACGCGCGAACTGGCCATCCAGGTTGAAGAGACGTTCGAAAAAATCGGTCGCCCCATCAATTTGCGTACCGCGCTCCTGATCGGTGGTGCCAGCATGGAACGCCAGGTCCACGCCTTGCGCCGCAACCCGCATGTCATCATCGCGACCCCGGGCCGCTTGATTGACCACCTCGAACACAAAATCTTGTCTTTGCACGACGTCGGTATCCTCGTCTTGGACGAAGCTGACCGCATGCTCGACATGGGGTTTGAACCGCAGATCAAGCGCATCCTGCAGACCGTCCCGAAAGACCGCCAGACGCTTTTGTTTTCTGCCACCATGCCAGCCTCGATCGTGCAGATCGCCAACACGTACATGCAAATCCCGGTCCGCGTCGAAATCGCACGCCCAGGGACTGCCGCCAAAAACGTCACGCAAGAGATTTTCTTTATCGACAAACCGCGCAAGCCAAACCTGCTCCAGAAAGTCTTGGAAGAATATCGTGGCAGCGTGCTCGTCTTTTCTCGTACCAAACACGGTGCGACCAAACTCACGCGCATCTTAAAGCGCATGGGACACACCGCCGCTGAAATCCACTCCAACCGCTCGCTCGCCCAGCGCCGCGCCGCCCTCGACGGGTTTAAGAGCGGCGCCTACCGCATCCTGGTCGCGACGGACATCGCCGCGCGCGGCATTGACGTCAAAGGGATTGAGCTCGTCGTAAACTACGACCTGCCGGACCAGGCAGAAGACTACGTCCACCGCATCGGCCGCACCGGCCGCGCCGGCATGAACGGCCACGCCATCTCCTTTGCCATGCCGGACGAAAAGCGTGACGTGCGCGACATCGAACGCCTCCTCGGCCGCCCGATCAACATCGCCCCGCTCCCGACCCTCCCGACCAGCATGCCCGCCGTCGAAGCAGAGCGCACCTACGTCGAGCCACGCAGCTTCAGCCAACACAACCGCAGCTACGGCAGCAACCGTAACTCCCGCGGCTCAAGCTCATCCTCGTCCTACGGCAGCTCCTCCTACGGCAACAAAAAGCCTTCGACCTACCCGTCCTACGCGACGCGCTCCAATGCCCGCCGCGACGACCGCGCCCAATCCCGCCCCAGCGCCCCAGCGCACAAAGGCAAACGCAACGTCCGGGTGATTTTCTAAGCAGCAAATAAAAATGAAACGCGGCCGGTCCCCTTGGGGATCGGCCGCTTGCGTGAAGAGAAAGGACGGGGCTACAGCCCGGCGCGCGAGAACATCTCGTTGATGCCGCGTTCGACGTAGGCCCGATGGTCGAAGAAGCCACGTAAACGCTCCTCGCCCAGGACATCCTTAGCAGGACGCTGGATAGCCTCGGAAATCAATTCGGTTTCGAGCAGCTCGACGAGGGAAAGCCCCTCGTCGATCGCCTTGAAACCAAGACGTTGCGTATAGAGATAGGCGTCGTCGTACGGCACCTGGGCCTCCAGGAGAGCGTCACGGATTGGGTTGGATGCCCAAACTCCCTGCATCTCATCGAGGTTCCGCAGCATGCGCTCCGGATGCACGATCAGCCCGTCGCCGACCTGGGCGACGGTTTCGAGCATGTAGTGGACGAGCGTCGTTGCCCTGGGGAGGATGTGCCGCTCGACGCAGGACTGCTCGATGCCACGGAACTCCGGGGTCGCTATGTTTTCCATGGCGCAGAGAGCATCCGCGCGTACCAGTCGAGCCAAGCCCTGGAGCTGCTCCATGAGCCTGGGGTTGCGTTTGTAGGCCATGCGCGAAGAACCACGCGATGCCGATGAGCGGCGCGGCTCTTCGAGCTCGCGCGCATTGCTGCGCATCATCTCCCAAAAGGTACGGCCGATCTGCTCGATCGAAGAAGCACAGATCGCCAAGACAGAGAGGAACATCGCGACCCGGTCGCGTTGCACGATCTGCGTTTCTGCGACCGCTGGCTTGAGGCTGAGGACATCGAGGGCACGCACCTCGAGGCTAGGATCAAGGCCTGGGAAATTCCCCACCGCACCAGACATCTTGGCCTCGCACAGCTCGTTTTCAATGACGTAGAGCAGCCGGCGGCGGGTTCGCCTGAGTTCTTCGGCAAAAACCAGCAGCAGATGTCCCAAGGTGGAGGGCTCCGCATACTGGCCATGCGTATGTGCGATCAGGAACGTCCACTTGTGCTGAGCAGCCAACCGGCGAAATGCGCCCTCCGCCCGCTCGTTGACTTCGAGGATGTAGTTGGCCGCGGCACGGAGCATGAGCACCATTGCGGGATCCTCCGTATCGTAGGAGGTGAGGCGGTGGTGAATCTCGCTGGCGTACTGGCCGACACCGGCTTTGTGAAGAGACTCCTGCACCGTCTTCACGAACGCGATGAGGTCGTGGTCGAGTTGCTTGTCGAGCTCGTGGATGCGCTCCGTCTCGAAAGACGCATGCCTATCGATCGCCTCGTACGCTTCGCGGCTCAGGTCACCAGCCTCCATCCTGGCGCGGAGGAAAGCCAGCTCGACCTTGAGCCAGAAGTCGAAGACGAACTCCGGGCTCCACAGCTGCTGCATGATCGGTTTGGTATATCGCTCGTGGACGACCGTCATTGTCAATCTCCCTCGCGGCCAACTGGAGGCACCCCAACCTAATTGTCAAAGTCCCTTTCCGCGCGGGGAACTTAACAAAGGAGCTTGTGGTAGGCAAATTAAAACAAAAAATCCCCGTTTGGGAATTTTTTGGTGGCTCGGGGACCTGGGCTCGAACCAGGATTCACGGCTTCAAAGGCCGCTGTCCTACCATTAGACGATCCCCGAATGCTCTTTCGTTTCTACGATTTGCGCGCTGATGGTATGATGGTTGGCACATTCCGTCAACCTTCTTTCTATGACCCTTCCCCTTCGTTTCCGCCTCCTCAGCGCCTTCAGCCTGCTCGCCCTCCTCCCGCTCCCCGTCGCCGCCGAGTCGCTGTTTACAGAGACCATCGACGCGTTTAATGCCGGCAGCAACGTCTCCGACTGCTCTGACTTGCGGCAGCTCTCGGCGAGGATCGTTACCGCATCCACGAACGTCGCTTGGCAACGCGTCACCTTCAACCCGAAAAGTCCCCTGGCTGACCAATTTACGATGGAGATCCCCTACTCCAACCAATGGCAGGCCCTGGGGCTCACGTTGTACCCAAGCCAATGGCGCGACCTGACGGCCGGCGTCGGGCCGATGGTGTTCGTCAACGAAGGCATCCAAGACCCATCCTGCCGCCTTGACCGCCAGTTCACGGTCAAGACAGAACGCAAGACGCTCGCCCAAAAACTGGCAGACTATGACAAGGAGCTCACGCTCCTCCTCCCTGACGCCGCGGTGCGTAAAACCGTCATGCCCGTCATCCGCTTCACCATCAGCGGGAGGAACGCCGCACTCATCCCAACGCTCATCACCAACAGCGGCAGCGTCACACCCGTCTACCGTGCACTGACCGTCGAGGTCCGCGGCCGCACCGTCTCCCTCTGGGAACGCACCAACCCCTACCAAAGCACCATTTCCACCAACCTGTTCCGGATGGCGGCAAGCATCAAATAACGATCTGAAGGCCATTCAAAAAAACGCCTCGGGGGACACCGGGGCGTTTGCTTAACGACTAGCCAAACGGACCTGTTCCCGCTCTGGCCTGGTGAGCGCCCGCTCATAGCGGCGCAACTCGGCCATGTCCTCCGTCGTGAGCATGATGTGGCCAGAAGCCAGGGCCAACAGCTGCTGCGCCCGTTCCTCGAATGAGCGCCTCAATTCCGGCTCATGGCGGAAGCCATCCAACACTTGGTTCAAGCTCTCCACCATGGAGGCTATGTCGAGATGCGCTCCGGAATCAGCAAAATCGGCATAGTCGTTAGGGACACCAACCATCTGTGCCATGTCCTGCCACGGCGACAGGGCGCCCTGCAACTCAACGCGCGATTCACGGACGACCCGGTCCAAGTCAGACTGCCAGTCTTCACGCAACCGTGCACGCAGCTCGGCAAACCTCTGTACGGCACCCATGCCCAGGCGCTCCTTGACCATATCATCTAACAGTTCGTCATCCTTTGGATCACCTTCCTCAGCTTGCCCAAACAGGACGACCGGTGTCTCATGCAACGCTTCTCGGTAGGTGCGGCGGAAGGCCTGCATGAGCTCGTCTACCAACACAGGGGAACGGAGGCGGCTGATGGCGCGCTCAACCAAAAACCGACCACGCTCGCGCGCCAACTGGTTGAGGGTCTTCTCCCTTGCGTGGGCGGCCTTTTCCCAGTGAAAGCCCGGATCAAGTTCGTGCACGTACTCAACAACGATCCGCGCATCAGGCAGGTACCGCTCCGCCCGGCCGCCATGGCGGAGGGCAAAGGCCGTAGCCAGGGCCCGCGCCGGGTCGCGCGTTGTCTGGAAGGTCTCGGCCGACGCCTGGAACGCATCCGACATGAGTTCCGCAAAATATTCCTTCGCTTTGCTCAAACGTTCGCGTTGCAGGTTACGGTCCGGATTCCTGATGTTGGTCACGTACGCGTATGGGATGGCTTGCCCACTCTCGAGGCGACGCACCACCCGGTGCAACAAATTCAGGCGCACTTCCGGTGAGATGCCCGCCGCATTCTGCCAGTCAGAAGCATGGGCCAACTCGTGCGTGAGCAGGGGGCCAAAGGCACCCGTCACCTGCTCGCGCGCCCGATACACCGTGTCCTGCGCCACCCCATCAACCGTCACCACAATTTCAGACGCGTCACTGCCGGGCGCAACCGTGCAATGGCCGGCTTCATATCCGTGGATACCGTAGGACCGTGGCAGCGGGATGCGTTCCAGCGTATAACGCATGCGCTCGACGGCATCTTGGCCACCAAAACCGCGCGGGTATCCATCAAGCACCAGTTGTTCCAGCGTCTCATGGCGGATGCCGAGCTGGTCCTCAAACCCCTCCATCGCGGGCGCCCCAGCCGAGCGCTCCTGCTCACGCCTCACCCGCCGGCGTGCCGGATCGCGATCTGCAGAGGTGACAGGGATTTGTTGGTCTACGAGATCTTCTCCCAGGATCCGAGCCAGATCTTCTCGCTTGGAATCAAACGAGCCTTTCGTCATCCCCTCGGTTTCCCCATAGGCTGGATCAGAGACACTCACACGGGAAGGTGCCGGAATGGAACTTAACAAACCTCCCATAAAAAGGGCGGCCGCAATGGTCGGTTCCTTGGCCAAACGTTGCATGGCCCCACCCATCCGCTTCAACACCTCCTTACGGCTGCGCTCGCCATGTTCTTCAAAAAAAGAAGTCACCCGGTTCACAGGTTCAAGCAGCCTGTCTTCTATAGGCTTCTTCAGGACTTCGATCGGTGGCATCCGTTCCTTCATATCATTTCTGCTTCTGCTTCGTCCGTTGGAACGGCGAGAGCAGTCGCTTGCCGACGCGGCGCTTCACGGCCGCGCTCTGGCTCGGGACGGCGGACGTGGCCGCGACCAGCGCGCTGGACCACTCATGCAGCATGTCACGTGGCGTCTCGCGCAACGCGACCGCAAACGCAAAACGCTCCTGTGGCTGGAGGGGCAAATGCTGCAGCGACTCCCAGAGACGGAGCCGGTCATCCTGTAGGACGACCGTCGACAAACCATGGTCCGCGCCCCACTGTTCCACCGCTTTCCCAAACCCCTGGTCCCGCGTGGCGACGTGTTCGATATAAAAGGTGTGGCGCGACGTGCCGTCATCCTGCGTACACAGTTCATGGCGGCACGGCACGCCTTTGGTCCGCCACAACCCGACCGCAGCCCCGATCGCCCCTTCCCCGGCAGGCGTCAACATCAAATGCGAGAAAGCCCCGTCATGCACGCGCACTTCGCCGTACCAGTCATGCCCATGCCCGAACAGGAGATAGACCATACTAGCGGCGGATATACCGGCCGACAGCCAAAGAAGAAACGGCGGCAACGAGCGCCATCAGCCCCCCGCCTTCCAACAAGACCAAAAGCTGCCCCTGTGATTTGAAATACGCGATCAACCCTGGCTCCGCCCCATCAAACAACGGTCGCACCCACGCTTCCGCCGTCGGCAACGCCAGCACCGTCACCACCACCGCCAAGACCGTGGACAGCAGGGCGATCCAGATCCCCTCCAAGATGAACGGAGCCCGGATAAACGAAGACGTCGCGCCAACCAAGCGCATGATCGCGATCTCATCGCGGTGCGTATAGATGGCGACGCGGACGGAGTGGAAGATGATCAACAGGGCGAACACCGCAAACAACACGACGAGGAAGGCTCCGGCCAGCCGGAGCTGCCGGCCGACCTGCTCAAGCCGCTCGATCGCCTTCGCATGGTCGTCAAACGTCGAGGTCTGGATGAACGAGGCGTACTGCGGATGCCGGATCGCTTCAAGCACAAACGGGTAATCCTCCGCTCGCTTGGCTTTGATGACCAGTTGTGCGCCAAACGGGTTTTCGCCGACCTCATCCAACGCGGACAAGATCTTGCCGTCTTTGAGGTGCGCGTCGCGGAACGCAGCCAACGCCTCATCCGGCGTCACGACGCGGACCGCGGCCACCTGGGGAAGCGACCCAAAATAGAACCGCGCCTGCGTCACGACCGCCTCCGGCGCGGTGGGCAGGAAAGATAACGTCACGTCCACGCGGTCTTCGAGCAGGTGGACCGCCTGGCCGAGCAGCGCCTGCATGCCAAGGAAGACGTTAAAGGTGAGGAGCGACGCCGCAAACACGACCATCATCGCCAACCCGATCCAAGCGTTGCGGAAAAAATGCTTCCATGAGGCGGCAACGATGCGGAGGAGGGCTGTCATACGGAAAGCACGTACTTGCCGTGCGCATGGTCAGAGACGACGCGGCCGTCCTGCAACGTGATGACCCGGCGGCGCAACGCATTCACCACTTCGCGGTTATGCGTCACCAAGACGATCGTCGTGCCAAACGCGTTGATCTTGACCAACAGGTCCATGATGTCTTGCGTGTTCAGCGTGTCCAAGTTCCCGGTCGGTTCGTCTGCCAACAGGATTTTTGGGCGATGGACAAGCGACCGCGCGATCACCACGCGCTGCTGTTCACCACCAGAGAGCTGCGGCGGAAAGCGGTTGGCTTTTTCTTCCAACCCGACGATGGACAGCACTTGCGGCACCGCCTCCCGGATCCGTTCTGCCGGAGCACCAGCGACTTCTAACGCAAACGACACGTTCTCGTACACCGTCTTTTTCGACAGGAGCTTATAGTCTTGGAAGATCACGCCGATCTGGCGGCGCAAGTCCGGGATTTCGCGTGAAGTGATGTTCGTGATGTCCCAGCCGCCGATCTCAATCCGGCCGGACGTCGGCCGTTCTTCGCCCATCAGCATCTTGGCGAGTGTGGTCTTGCCAGCGCCGCTCTGCCCCACGATCGAAACCAGCTCCCCGGCCTTGATTTTAAGGGAGACGTCCTCCAAAGCGACGGAATCAGCGGAGTACCGTTTCGAGACCTTTTCCAGGACGATCATACCGCCGTAGTGTAGCACAGGGAGGCGGCAGACCTAAGGCTTTGACCTTTTCGGCGATGTGCCGCAAGATGGTCGGAGACGTATGGCCTCGGAACTCCACCTTTTTGTGCGTGATGCGCTGACCAAAGGGGTCAAGCGCACCGATATCCAGAAGCAACTCTCCGCCGCGGGCTGGCCCGCGGACGAAATTGCGACGGCCCTGCAGGCGTGGGCGGATACGACCTTCCCGGTCCCCGTCCCAAAACGCAAGCCCTATCTCTCCGCGCGTGAGGCGTTCTTGTACCTAGTCATGTTCCTGACGCTCTACATCAGCGCGATCAGCGTCGGCACACTGCTCTTCCAATTCACCAACCACTGGATCCCGGACCCGCTCCTCCCGTATGAGTACGGGGCGCGGGACGGCCAGCTTTCCCTCATCCGCGGGGCGACGGCTTCCCTCATCATCTCGTTCCCGGTCTTCTTCTTCGTCGCCACCCTCCTCCAGCGGACGTTGCGCCGTGATCCGGAAAAACGGGGCTCCAAAATCCGCAAATGGCTGACCTACATCACGCTGTTCGTGGCCGCCGGCGTCATCATCGGTGACCTGATCACGCTCGTGACCAACGTCCTCGCCGGGGAACTCACGTTACGCTTTATCTTAAAAGTGTTGTCCGTCCTCTTGATCGCCGGCACCGGCTTCGGCTACTACCTCTGGGACTTGCGCCAAGAAGAACGTGAACCAACCGTATGATGAAACACCTTGGATACAGGATGTTTGTCGCGCTCCTCCTCTTGTTTGTGGTTGGCGTGGCGGTCACGGGCCTCATCCTGTCCGGCCCACCCAGCCAAGAACGCGCCCGCCGTATTGACCAGCAACGTACCAACGACCTCTCCCAGCTTACCTATTCCATTGACCAGTATGTGAACGAAGTCGGTGGCTTGCCCGCGAGCTTAGCCGACCTGTCCCGTCTACAGGCCAAAGGGATGTTCGTCCCGTCCCAGGATCCGGTCACCGGTGAACCGTACGAATACCGTCCCTTGGTCGGCGACTCCTACGAAGTCTGTGCCACCTTTGCCGCCGCATCGGTCGACAACGGCCCGAATGCCGCCCGCATCGATCCCTTCAACCAGATGTGGAAGCACGAAGCCGGACGAGCCTGTTTCCAGCGCACCGCACAACGCTACCCGAAACCTCCCGCCCTATGATCCCGGAACGCATCCAACTCGACCTGCCAAAAGCAGATCTCCTTGAACTGTACCGCGCCCTCATGGTGCGGCACGTGGTGGAATGTACGCAGCGCCACGAACAGGGATTGGAACCGGCGGAATCCCCGTCGTTGGAACGGCTCGAAAAAATCCTGGGGCTGGACGAAGAACAGGCGCACCTGCTTTTCCATGAGATGGAGGACGAGCTTTGGCAATACGCCTGGTACACCTATACGGATGAATGGGCGTGGTTCCGTGCGCAGCAAGAAGTGCAAAAAGACCTCGGCTCCAAAAGCGGCCTGACCAAACGCGAGACGTTTGAACGCCTTGTCGAGGCCTGCTATGACGCACGCTTTGAAGAATTCGCGGCCGAGATCGACATGAAAAAGGAGCAGGCGACGAAGCAAAAGACAGAAAAGCAACGCTCTCGACGCAAGGGAGAGTAACGACCGTGCTATACTGGGGGCTGGATGAAGTCGCACCAGCATAAAAACGCGTGGATCGTTTCGGTGAACATGGGGTACGGCCATGAACGTGCGGCGTTTGGTTTGGAGGACTTGGCCTACGGCGACATCATCACGGCGAACGCCTACCCAGGCATCCCGGAAAGCGACCGCAACACGTGGCTGAATTCACGCAGGGCTTACGAAACGATCTCGCGCCTCAAACCCGTGCCCGTCATCGGCAAGGCGCTCTTTGACGGGATGGATTACTTGCAACGCATCGCCCCCTTCTACCCACGGCGCGACCTCTCAAGGCCGAACCTCAGCCTCAAACTCCAATATCGGCAGATCCGTGCTGGGCTGGGGCGGCATCTCGTGGAGAAACTTTCCAAACAGCGGCTCCCCTTTGTCAGCACTTTCCCCATCCCCGCTTTTGCCGCAGAAGAACATGGTTACCCAGGCGAGATCTACATCGTCACCTGTGACGCAGACGTCAGCCGTACCTGGGCGCCGCTCGACCCAAAAAAAAGCCGCATCCGGTACTTTGCTGCCAATGGCCGCGTGGTGGAACGGTTGAAACTGTACGGCGTCCCACCAGAACGCATTTTCTTGACCGGATTCCCGTTACCGAAAGGCAATGTCGGCGGGCCAGATGCGGCCACGGCCAAAAAAGATTTGGCCGAGCGCATCTGCAACCTCGACCCGAACCACATTTTCATCGATAAATACCAGCGGACGCTCCATGCCGAGCTCGGCCCGTCGCTCTGCCAATTCAAGCGTGGCCATCCGTTGACCGTGACGTTTTGCGTCGGCGGCGCGGGCGCGCAGGCGAACCTCGGGATCGAGATCATGGAGAGCCTCCGGTCATCAATCATCCAAAATAAACTACGCTTGAACCTCGAAGCTGGGACACGGGACGCGGTCGCCAAAGAATACCTCGACCATGTGAAACGATTGAGACTGACAAAATTCCTTGGAAAGTCGCTCAACATCCACTGGTACGACAGCCGACCTGACTACTTCCGGAGCTTTGCGAAGACGTTACGCACGACAGACATCCTGTGGACAAAACCCAGCGAGCTCTCTTTCTACGCTGGGCTTGGGATTCCGATCATCATGGCGCCGACCGTCGGGTCTCAAGAGGACTTCAACAAGACCTGGCTCATGACCGTCAACGCCGGTACGCCACAGCTCAATCCCTCACAGACAAATGAATGGTTGTTTGATTGGATCAACTCCGGCGGCCTCGCGCGCTTTGCCTGGAACGGCTACATCGAAGCCCCAACGCATGGTGCCTACCGTATCGAAAGCATCCTGACCGGAGAAAAAACGCCGCTCGCCGAACTGCCGCTCATTGTGTAGGTGGCGCAATGCGGTAGACCAGGCCAGCGCGGTCATCGGACACATACAACATCCCATCGGAAGCGAATTTCAAGTCAACCGGACGGCCTAGCACCCCCTTTTCTGTCAACCAACCAGAAACAAAATCCTCATCTTTCAGGACGTTCTTTTTGCCGTCCAAGACAAACCGGCGGATCGCGTAGCCCGTTGGGACGGTCCGATTCCACGAGCCGTGGTACGCGACAAGCAGATTTCCTTCATACTCCTTTGGCCACCCCTTGCCGGACGGGACAAAAGCCAAGCCGAGCGGCGCGGAATGCGCGGGCAAGTCAATCAGGCTCTGCGTCTCAAACGGTTCCATGCACGGGTTCCGGATGTAAGTGTTCTTATCGAAGACGGTATCGTGGATATTTTTCCCGTAACAGTTTGGCCAACCATAGTTCTTCCCTTCTTGAATGATGTTGATCTCATCCGGAGGCAGGTCATCGCCAAGAAAATCCCGTCCCATTTCTGTCGCCCACACTTGTCCATCTTTTTGCGTCAGGAAGACGGAGTTGCGCAACCCCGTCGCAAAAGGTTGTGGATGACCGTTGAAACCAATCTCGTACACAGCTGCACGCATTGGGTCTGTTTCAATACAGACATCACAGGAGGAACCGATGGAAAGAAGCATTCGATCCCCTCCCAAACTCAACAGCGTCTTCGTCCAATGCCTGCCTTCATCTGGAAGTTTGCCCAAATCCAAACGTCCATCAGCCTTAAACGTTCCAGCGTCATAACCATACTGAGCAAGAGCGTCTGACTCAGCGACAAAAAGATGCCAAGCCCCGTTCAGAGGATCCTGCATAAAATCAAAACCATGTGGCCGATTCAACCCCGACAAAACAGTGACGGTACGCTCGGCCACGCCTTCATCATTTCTCTCTGGCAAGGCAACGATCTTTCCTTGGTTGGGAACACTGACAAGAAGCGTCCCATTTGGATCAAACTGGATGACACGCGGATTCACCAAATCTTTTGCAAAGACGGTCATCGAAAAACCTTGCGGTAACGTGAGCGGCAATCCTGTCTCATTCTTTCCCGGGGTTGGTACCGTTGGTTGGGACGACGCCGGAGGTAACGTGTTCCCAAGATCAACCGGCGGCTTGCGCAACAGCGGCAAAAACCCCCAATACGGTCGGCTCAACCACGCGCCAACGCCAGCCAACACACCAAGCACCCCAAAAAGCGCCAACGTTTTTCCCCGGCTTCGGATCAATAACCGCATATCATTCAAGCCCAGAAGCGGAGGAGGACAGCTCGTTAAATGCAGACCAAAGGCTGGCCACATTGGACACGCCTTGGAGCGGCGCGATAAAAACCTTCACGACCACCACGCCCACGATCAACAGGGCGATCGCTATCGCGATCAGCACCTTAAAATGATGGCTCTCCTCAAAAACATGCATCCCCATTTCTTTCAACCAAATGGCAAAGATGAGGACGAGGATGGACAGGATGACGGCAAAAATGGCCATAGGGATATGGTGCGGCGTTCCGGGGTTCCAGTCAACCCAGAGCCTCCCCTGGCTGTGCCACGTGAATCCCCGCGACAGCAAAACAAAGAGAGCCCCGTAAAATGCGCAAGCGCATCACGGGGCACGTAAAAATCCCTGCTGTCGCGGGGATTTTTACGTGGTGGACGTTGCAGGATTCGAACCTGCGACCTTTCGAATGTGAATCGAACGCTCTAACCAACTGAGCTAAACGTCCATGTGTGCCGCCCCATGGTACGCGGGGCGGCGGAGAGGATCAAGAACCGAGATCAAATGACGTTTTCAGGTCACGAAGTCAGCTGCGGGACAGCCGATAGGTTGGCTCGGCGCGCCTGGCTGCCATGATGACCTCCGTTTCGCGCTTCTCGATACGGACGATCGTTTGTTGTGAGACCCACGCGGGATTGTGGCTCCCCCTGTCGTCATAGGCCGGGGTCGGCGAGACCCATCCGCAATGGCAGAATGCCGCTGGATACACCTCGTAGGGGTGGGTGTGCTCGATCATCACGACCTGGCCATCTTGATCGAAGACGGCGGTCCGGGGGGCGCGGCACACGGGACACCTCCCCTGGCTCCCACGCTGGACGAGGGAAGACCAGCCAATGCGCTTGATCGTCCGACGCAGATGGAACGATAACGTGACAGCAAAGGCCTTGGCGATGGAGCGCCTGATCGTTGGATGCTGGATGATTCGCAACACCGTGGCACCTCCGGTCTTGAATGTACGATGCGCGGCAAGCCTAACCCTTTTGCAGCTTTTGTCAAAGAGCCTTAGGTTCCGTACACTCCCCCCATGACCATCCGCGAAGCCTTGCCCCGTTCCGCCAAGCAAATCGAAAAAGCCGCAGGCTCTTGGCAGCTCGCCTGGACCGAGGCCGAACTCCTGCTGTCCACCGTCCTCAACAAAGACCGGACGTGGCTTGTTGCCCACAACGAAACCAAACTAACCTCGAACCAAAAAAAGACCTTTGACCGCCTGACCAAACGCCGCGCCAAGCACGAACCGATCGCCTACCTGACCGGAAGCAAACCGTTCTACGGCCGCGACTTCAGCGTAACAAAACACGTCCTCATCCCACGCCCGGAAACAGAAGAGCTGGTGGAACACGTTCTCCTCGCCACCCCAAAGCCAGACCTAATCTGGGACGTAGGGACGGGTTCCGGCGCGATCGCCGTGACACTCAAAGCAGAATGTCCAAAAGCCACCGTCTTTGCGTCAGACGTGGATACAAGGGCAATCGCTGTCGCAAAACGCAACGCGAAGTCTCTCTTAAAAAAATCATCCGCCATCCACTTCTTCAAAGGCAATCTCCTGACGCCCCAGATCCAAAACGCGATCTTAAAACACAAACCAAAACACCTGACGATCGTCGCCAACCTCCCCTACCTCCCGCTCTCCGACAAAAAAGTCCTTACGAAAGATGTGGTCAGCTTTGAACCCTCTAAAGCGCTGTTCACAAAAGACGATGGCCTGTTCTTGATCCAAAAACTCCTACAGCAACTTTCCCCTTGGTTAAACAAACAAGGCATAGCTGCTTCCATCTGGTGTGAATTTGATCCGCCGCAAGCCAAGACCCTAAAACGCTTAGCTCAAAACCATTTCCCCAAAGCAAAGGTCACAATCTATCAGGATGGCTGTTCCCGAGATCGTACTCTCTCAATTACATAAAGAAAAACGGGTGGCAGCCAAAACGGGGCCCCCGTACGCGCGCAGGAACGAGCACGTACGGGGTGGTTTGGCTGACAGGACCCGTTTTCACCTGACAGGACCCGTTTTCCTTTTTTATATTCCGCCAAAAATCCGATCGTCGGTTGTGACTTCAATCCACGTCTTACCGCGCACGAAGAGGAACTCACTGCCATCGGCCGCTTCAAAACGCATCGGCTCGCCTGGGCTGCGGCGCCAGCGCAAGACGTACTTGTTCCCGTCGCGATAGCCGATGGCGTCGCCGCTCCCCGTCGTTCGTACCTCTAAACGGCCGACCTCATCCAAAACCTTTTGGTCTGTCTTGATCACGAGGACATTGTCCGCTTCATACGCTGTCCCGTCTTGGTCGGCCTGGATGCGCCCCGCGACTGAACGCGTGTACACGTTGCGTTCCTGGTCGTACGCCCACGTCACGGAGTAGGAACCGCCATAAGGGACGGAAATGCGGTTTCCGTCGCCACGGTCTGTGCTCGAAGCGGCATCCTTAAAATGCCACGCGACACGAGCTCGGCTGGAGCTCGCACCCTGCTGCAGCCAAGCCTCGTGCATGAGTCCGCCGCTGGTATAGACGTTATGAGGCGCGCTCCGGGAACCACTGCGCCAAAACGAAGAACCCTGGAAAAACTCATTCAGGTTATGGAACGACTCGCCGAGAGCCTGGATTTTTTTCAAAGCGTCGGGACTGCCGCCGACGTGGACATAGAGGGCGTTCCACCCATACGCCCAATCAACAAAGTAAGGACGTGCGCTGCGTACCGGTCCGACCTGTTCAACGGTGGTCGTCGCGTCGTACAGCGCAAACAAGCGCGTGATCCCGCCTTCCACCGGCGCTTCGATCACGACGCTCGCCTGGGCGATGCCGGACAACGGCCGCGCATCCGGATGGTTCTCGACCATGACAGCAAACGGGACCAACGCTTCTTCGCCAACCGGAACCGGCATCCCATCCAGACGACGCGCCACCATGGCCGCCGTAGATGATGGCACGGTGATCCCGCCGGCGTCCACGCGCCCAGCCTTCCGTAAGGCGCCGGACACGGCTAAAAAAAGAACGAGACAAGACACCACGAACAACGCAACACCCCCAGCCACAAAACGGGCTCGGGGGTGTTTGAGCCACGTCCGCACGGTTTGCCGAATGCGAATCAGGGCTTGCATGTCTTTCTCATTATTTGGCGGCTTCAACCGCTGCTTCCTCTTCAGCCTTTTTCGCTTCAGCTTCTTCCTTCTTTTCTTCCCCTTCAGTCTTGATGGCTGACAGGTCAACCTGTTCGCCCTCTTCCAGCTTCTTGAGTTCCTCTTCTGTCATCGGGGCGGCGACCGTGGCGATCGTCACATCCGCATCCGTCAGGGCCGTCACGCCGGTCGGCATGGCCAGGCTTCCCACATTGATCGCATCATCAAACGTCGCGAGCTTGGACAGGTCGATCTCAATCTCGTTCGGCAAGTTGGCCGGCAGACAGCGCACCATGATCGCGTCGAGCGACTTGATCAGCGTCCCGCCTTCGCTCTTGACTGCCAAAGATTCGCCGACAAACTTGAGCGGCACTTCCGTCTCGAGCTCCTGGTCCATGCGGATCTGGTGGAAATCGACGTGGATGATGTCGTTGGTGACCGGGTTCAGCTGCGCTTCCTTAATCAGCACTTTCACCGGGGCGGCAGCACCGACCGTCAAGTCAACCAAACTCGAGGATCCAGCCTGCTTGAGCAAGCGGAACAAATCCGAGCGGCCGAGCGAAATCGAGGTCGCCTGGATCCCCTGGCCATACACGACGCCCGGGACCTTTTGTTCCCGAAGTTCCTGCGTGGCACTCTTGTCTTTTTCGCGGATAGCCGCGGTGATGGCGTAGGTCATACCAAATGTTGGCTTAGGATAGGAAAAAAGGCGGGTTCCGTCAAGCCCTCCGCTCTATGGCAAGAATGGCTTGGTTAAGCCTACTTCGATCTTGATGAAGATGCGGCCAACGCCTGGCAGAACGCCCGCCCGTCCCCCTCAATGGCCCGATAGAGCTTGATGCACTCGTCAGCGTTGAGGGTCGCCAACGTCCGATACCGGGCGGCGTCTTCGGCTTCCAGGTCCGTCACGACGCCGACAGAGCTGACCCAGCCGCTCGCCTCAAGCATGATGGCGAGCACGGCATGTCCACAGGAGCCGCACGAACAGTGGTACAGCTTCGCGTCACCCTGTTCCCCAATCAAACTGATCCGCGTGTCTACATAATCCACCCGGCAGATGGGGCAGTTTGCGAGCACACGCGAAGGTTGGATCGCCATACGCGTCCAGCATACACGAGCTGGTCGAAACTAGGCAACACAAATATATACTGAAGCTACTTAAATCAAACAGTCTGAAATGATCAGGAGAAACAACTCCATTCAATCTGAATTTTCAAGTAAATTATAGTCTGCGTCATAAGTCTTATCTACCAAAAAAATCTTCTCTTGATAGATCACTCTTACCAAACCCGCAGACCAAAATCGCTCAAATAGCTCCTCCGAGTCTCCCAAGGTCAGAATCAAAATAGAGTAAGCGTGCTTATAAGTATTCTTAACCGACCAAGAAACAATTTTTATTGCTATTAATAAAATTAGTAGGGGTATATTTGCAGTTAGTATTGCAAAAATCCAAATACCAATCCAAACAAATCGACCCAATTTCAATCCTGGAATAGAGGCCGAAAATATTCGGGCTCCAGGTGTAGAAAAAATGAAAGCTCCAACCAGTAACGGTATACCCAGCACTAGCAACCATGCGCCACTATAAAAAATAAACCCTATATATAACAACGATACAATATAAGGGGTGACCAAAAGCGCAGTACGACTAATTGACACTAACACAGGAACGGGAAATCGCTGAATCCAAGTATTTGCTACATTTAAGTCAGCATCTAATTCAACTTGATCAGATCGAATTCCATTCCGCAGCTCTAAAAAGCTGTCAAATGGTAAGTTTTTAAGATAAGAGGTACTCATAATAATTATATATTACATTCTTTCAAGAAGTGTGAAATCTTGAGGAAATAAATAATCTTTTAAGGTTTGGTATCTAATCTTGAGAGATGTGTCCGTAACGTGTTCCAACCGCCTAGCACCACCTGGTAAAAGCGTCCCGTCCTCCTTTTGAAAAGCTACACTGACAACCCGCTTCCCATAATCCTTAATAGCACTGACAGCCGGCACGTAGTCTTGATCCCCAGAAACGATTACAGCTACATCGTAAATATCCCGCAATCTCACTAGATCAACAGCCAAGTTAACATCGACAGCCTTTTCAGAACCTAATTTATTTTCAAAAAGATCATATCTGATTGACCCGGCACGCCGAAACTCTACAGCAACATGTTTACCTGAAATACCGTTTTGAATATTTATCCAACCGGTAAATCGCTTTTCCATTTTTTTCTTTTTTTCTTCGTATAAATCAACCAGATTTTGCAGCAATGTAATTTTTGCAGACTGTTCTTTGATCACGGAAATGCGTTGCTTTGTCTCGGGCTCACGAGATAGAACGCTTTCAAGGGTTGAGGGATCCTCGCGGAGGGCGGCCAGACCATATGGTGTAAAATCAATATCTTTCACTACATACCAGTACGCTCGAACTCGCTCAGATTCAGCGCCGGCCGACTCTCTAGCAATCCAATTAAAAAAACCAGTCCAATCGGCATTCTTCGGTAAATAATCGTGACTTTTGAAATTCACGAATAAATCACAAATCGAGTGCCTCAAATTTTCACCATCAATAAATATACAAACTTTTTTCATAGTCAAAGCGGGCTTTTCAGCCCGCTTAATTTTACTAACTGTTATTCTCTCGGACAATTCCGAGGTACCATAAGTTTATTCCGTTCATATAAATATGTCAAGCTTAGTGTGGATAAATTTTCTGCCTTATCTGACTTAAATATCCAAGTTCTTTACGTTCTTCGCGTTTGTCTGGATAAACTTTTTGCGCGGGGCGACTTCTGATCCCATGAGCACGTCAAACACTTCATCCGCTTTGGCCGCGTCTTCAACGGTCACGCGCTTCATCATGCGGGTTGTCGGGTCCATGGTCGTCTCCCACAACTGGTCAGCATTCATCTCACCCAACCCTTTGTAGCGCTGGATGTTCACACCCCCCGGAGCCCGCGTCACGCCATCCGGCGATTCCTCCCCCTCAACTCCCTCCGCTGACGCATCTGACTCAGCTGACGCACCTTCCACTGCTTCTTCTTTCTTTGTTTTCCCCTTTGCCTTTTCATCCTTCACTTTTGCAAACTCCTCCATCAACCGATCACGCTCTTCGTCGCTGAAGGCGTACTTCACTTGCTTGCCCTTGGCGAGACGGAAAAGTGGTGGCTGCGCGATATAGATGTGGCCAGCAGTAATCAGGTGCGGGAAGTAGCGGTAGAACAGCGTGAGCAAAAGCGTGCGGATGTGCGCGCCGTCCACGTCAGCATCGGTCATGATGATGACGCGGTGGTAACGCAGTTTGGCCACGTCGAACATCTCGCCGATGTTGCTGCCGAGCGCGATCACCAAATTCTTGATCTGTTCGTTCCCCAGCATCTTGTCCAAGCGCGCACGCTCCACGTTCAAGATCTTCCCGCGCAACGGCAGGATGGCCTGGAAGTCGCGGTTACGCCCTTGCTTGGCAGAACCGCCGGCCGAGTCTCCCTCAACGATAAAGAGTTCGGATTGAACCGGGTCGCGGCTGGAACAGTCAGCGAGCTTACCGGGAAGTGTCAGCCCGTCCAACACGCCTTTGCGTAACACCGTGTCACGTGCGGCACGGGCAGCGGCACGAGCCCGTTGCGCTAAGACACACTTCCCAATGATGGCTTCCGCATCTTTTGGATGTTCCTCCAAAAACATGGCCAGCGCCTCCCCCATGATCGTTTCCACGGCACCGCGCACCTCCGGCGTGCCGAGCTTGCCTTTGGTCTGACCTTCAAACTGTGGCTCTGGATAGCGGATCGAGATGACGGCCGTCATCCCTTCGCGGACATCTTCACCCGTTAAGTTCTCGTCCTTCTCCTTCAAATACCCCTTGGTGCGGGCGTAATTGTTCAAGACGCGGGTGAGCGCGGCGCGGAACCCCTGCACGTGTGTCCCGCCTTCCGGGTTGATGATGTTGTTGGTAAACGCGAACAACGACTCTTGGTAATCGTCCGTGTACTGCAAACCGACGGACACCTCAGCCTTGTCCATCTGCTTTTCCACAAAAAAGATGTTCTCGTGCTTGGGCTGCTTCTTGTGGTTGAGCGAGCGCACGTACGACGCGACCCCGCCTTCAAAATAAAACCCGTACACGTCGTTCCTCCCTGCCTCACGCTGGTCAATGACGAACAGCTTGATGCGCTTGGTCAGGTAGCACTGCTGGCGGTAGTGGTCGAGGACGCGCTGGTGGTCAATGGACGTGCCTTCGGTAAAGATCTCAACGTCAGGCTTAAAGGTGATGGTCGTGCCGTGGCGCTTGCTCGTCCCGATCTTTTTGACGGCACCGACGGGCTTGCCGCGCTTGTAGACCTGCTTCCACATCCCACCGTCGCGCTCAACGACCGCCTCAAGGTGTTCAGACAACGCGTTCACGACAGAGACGCCGACGCCATGCAACCCACCCGAAATCTTGTAGCCGCTGTCATCGCCGCCGAACTTGCCACCAGCATGCAATTTGGTCAGCACAAGTTCCAAAGCCGAAACCTTATATTGTTTATGGATGTCCACCGGGATACCACGGCCGTTGTCGGACACGCTCACCATGTCATCCGGCAGGAGCGTGATCGTGATCTCGTTCGCATGCCCAGCCATGGCCTCGTCAAACGAGTTGTCCGCGACCTCGCGCAGCAAATGGAACAACCCATCAGGTCCGGTCGAACCGATGTACATGCCCGGGCGCTTGCGCACCGGCTCAAGCCCCTCCAGGACCGAAATTTGTTCGGCACCGTAGGACCCTTTTTTCTCCTTTTTTTCGTCAGTTTTAGCCATAAGAACTGCACTAGTTTAGCAGATATTACCATACAAGAAAAGCTCCCCCGTCAAGCCAAACCCCACCCGTCATCCATCAGGTTCCCCCCTGACGCTTCTGACTCAACTGACGCACCTGACGCTTCTCCCCATGCTATACTTCCCCTGTGCCCCAGGATTACAACATTGGCAGTGGCATGTCCGAGCGCCAGCTCCAGGTGGCTACGTTTTGGGTGCGCCACCGCCTGCTCCTGCGCAACCTCGGATATGGGGCGCTCATCGCCATGGGAGCCATCTCATGGGCATGGGTCCTGTGGAGCTTGGTTGATGCTTACATCATTTCGTACCCGCGTGAATCCCGGATCACCCGCCTGATCGCCCAAAACC
>CAZFRH010000001.1:98128-102336 GCA_964521235.1 uncultured Gammaproteobacteria bacterium
TCACCGTCCAATGGTACGAAAACCTAAGCGGCATCACGAAGACAGACATCCGCCCCAGTGTGAACATTTTAGATCCAAGCGTCTACTTACCAACGGAGAGGTTTGAGTAAACCAAAAGACCGCCTCATGGGCGGTCTTTTGTCTGGAGCCAGCTCCGGGATTTGAACCCGGGACCTCTGCTTTACGAAAGCATTGCTCTACCAACTGAGCTAAGCTGGCCTGGAGCGGGTAGGGGGAATCGAACCCCCCTCTAGTGCTTGGGAAGCACTCATAATAGCCACTATACGATACCCGCAACGCGCGAAGATCGTATCTGAAAACGCTTTTTCCTTCAAGACGTGGATAGAATGTTCTCCCCCGCCTCAATTCCTAAAGGATTTCCACGGCGCCTGGCGGCCACACTTTGCGCCACCCCAATCCCGACGTATGCCACCATAAGGGAGGAAGCGGCCGCGGACAAAAAGGGCATCGGAATGCCCGTGACCGGCATGACCCCCAGGTTCATCCCCGCATTGACGATCAGGTGCACAAGAAAGACCGCCGCGAGACCGATCAGGAGCAGCGCGGCAAAATCATCCTCTGACTCATAGCCGAGCCGTAACATGCGGTACAAGATGTAGAGGAAGAGCCCGAGCACGATCGTGACCCCGACAAACCCTAATTCTTCCCCCACGACGGAAAAGATGAAGTCCGTGGCCGCCTCCGGCAAAAAGCGTAACCGCGCCTGCGAGCCTTCTGCGATCCCCTTGCCGAACCACCCGCCAGAACCGATGGCGATACGCGCCTGCCGCGCGTTGTACCCGCTCCCACGCGGATCAAGCTCCGGATTCGCAAACGCCATCAGACGGTCACGCTGGTAGGGCTTCAGCCCCACCTCCCACACGACGCCGCCCAAGACAAGCGCGGCAATCGGCAGGATCAACCATGCGCGACGTGGGAGACCAGCAAACAAGGCCATCGCCCCCCAGACCAACAGCAAGACCATGGCAGAGCCAAAGTCCGGCTGGAGCAGGACAAGGAACGCATACACCCCCACCGCCAACCCGCTCTGCAAAAATGCGCGCCACGACAAGCTCCCATGCGCCCTCCCCGCAAAAAACGCCGCCAAGTAGCCGACGAGCGTCAACTTCGCCAACTCAACCGGCTGGAAGGAAAGGCTCCCGATGCGGTACCACCCTTGCGTCGCGCGCACCTCTTCGCCAAAAAAAAGCACGCCGAGGAGCAAGAGCGCGCCGAACACATACAGCACCAAGCTGAAAGCGCGCAGGTGGCGATAGTCGACCAAGACGAGCGCGACCACGCACCCAAGCCCAAGCGCTGCCGCGGTCACCTGTTTGTAGAACGCGAAAAGGGACGCCGGTTCCTGCGACACGCCGATCCCATAGATGGCGACCAAACCGATCGACGTCAGGGCTGCAACGGCGACCAAGAGCGTCCAGTCAAAACGCTGGAACAGTTCGACGACACGTGTCATAGGTTAGGTCCGCCCCGCTTCTGCCGCGCTCTCCCCCAATTTCGCCTTACGCCAGAGGCGGGCAGACACCGCCCGGAGCACCTCTTGTAACTCGCGTGATTTGGACAGGAAAAGCATCACACTAAAACTGACCCCGCCGACACCCATTGTCAAGCCAGCCTGCAAAGCGAGCTGCCACACCTCACGCAACGGGTACACGGTTCCAACCCACTGTCGGACCGGATAGGCAAAGGCTAGCGCCACGAAACAAGCGAGCGACGTCTTCCACACGGTCGGCCACAGCTCGCGGAAGAATAAAAAAGGAATACGACGTGACAGCGTGAGCAAAAGCAATCCTGCCTGCAAAACAGCCGCTACAGAAAACGCCATGGCCAACCCCGCCACCCCAAACGGCCCCCGCAACCAAAAGGCACACGCGATGCCAACGGCTTCTGACACGATCCCGATCGTGACCGGCGTCCACGTGTCCTGGCGGGCATAAAACGCGCGGGCAAACAAAGCGACCAACGCCTGCGCAAAGAGCGACGGGACAAACCACGCAAACGTGTCCGCCGTCCGGATCGTATCCGTCCAATCAAACGCGCCCTGGCCTAACACCAAACGCACGATCTGCGCCCGCAAGAGCAGACACAAAGCCATCGCAGGCAAAAGAAAAAACAGCGTCTTGCGCATCGCTTGGAGCAAGGCTGATGCGAACGCCTTTTCATCTCCGCTGCCCATCGCACGTGACAGGAGCGGAAACGCGGCGATCGCAAACGGCAGGCCAAGCAAAGCAAACGGGAAGCTTTGGATGTTGTTCGCGAACGAAAAGACAGCAACCGCCCCGCTCCCCACTCCAGACGCGAGGCCCGTGAACAGCAGGACATTGAGCTGCGTCACCGCCAATCCCGCGCTGCGCGGCAGCATCAGGCGGACGATACGGCGCACGCCCTCGGACGAAAGCCGCGGCAAAGGCGGCCAACGGACGCCAAGCGTCCCGGCCACGCTCGCCTGCAACAGCATATGCAAGACGGCGCCGATGACGACGCCCAACGCCACCCCGACGACCCCCATGCTTGGCACGAGGAAGAGCACGCCCCCGATGATCCCGACGTTATAGAGGACCGGCGCAAACGCGAACGCCGTAAACCGCCGGAGTGACTGGAGGACGCCGCCCAACACCGCCGAAATCCCCAAAAAGACAGGGGACAGCATCATGATGCGCGTAAGCAACACCGTCTGCTCCATTTTTTCCGGTCCAAAGGCAGGGACCAAGAGCGCAACCACCCAGGGCGCAAACACCGCGAGCACGAGCGAGCCGATCGCAAGCGCAAACGCGACCACCGACAACACCTGACCCGCCAGGCGCATCGCCTCTTCCTTCCCGCGTCGCTCCAAGTATTCCGTAAACACGGGGATGAACCCCGCGGACAACGCGCCCACGATCAACAGGTTGTACAGCAAGTCCGGGAGACGGAAAGCCGCGTAGTAGGCATCCAAAGCATCGCCTGCGCCAAACGTCCCGGCCAAGAGGCGGTCACGGAGCAAACCCAAGAGGCGCGAGGCGAGCGAAGCGGCGCCCACAATCAACGCCGCCGCCGTCATGCCGTCGGTCTCACCGTGCCACAGTTTTTTGAGTGAAGGGAACATGCAAGATCAAGCAAAAGGATCATCAGGCAGCTCAAGGAGCCCAAACCATTCCCCATTTTTGAGCTCAAGCGTGATTGGGGTAAGGAAGGTGCCGCGAGGCGCCTGGCCCTCAATCGCCTCCCCCGTCTTCGGGTCAAACTCCGCGAGATGCCATTGGCAACGGAAGATATTCGCCCCGCTCTCCCCGTCCATCAACCGGACGGGGCCGCCCATGTGCGTGCATCGGTTGACGTAGGCCTTCAGCGTGCCCGCGTCATTGTACACGATGCCGTTCGACATGCCGAAGCGGAACGATTTGGTGCACCCGACAGGGACTTCGCCCTCACGCGCGACCGGGACCAACCGACGGATCGCCATATCAATCGCGGCGATCGCGGTCGAAATGCGCAAACTCGTAGGCAAAGGGCAGTTTACGCAACGGGCCTTTGGCGATCATGTGCAGCTCGGTGTAGAGGCACTTGAGCGCAAACCCGAACCGCCCATCCTTCACAAACCGCCTGACGGAGACCGGAAGCTTATGGCGGCGCATCACGCCAAAGCGCGCACCCGCAGCAACCGCACGCCGGGCAAAATCATGGTCTTCGGCGAATGACACCGTCTCATCAAACCCCTTCAGGCGTTCAAACAGCTCACGCTTCACCAAGATGCATGCCCCCATGGCATGAGGCAAAAGCTGCTCGGTCGCAAGCGTATACGTGTTGTAAAAACCGTAGATGGCGTGGTCAATCGTCGAGACGGGATCTGGCGTCCAGCGCGTGGTCGCAACATCCACGTTGCGCTCATCCATCTCTTGAAGCATGTCAGACAAAAACGACTCGCTCGGCAAGACGACGTCCGCATCCAAAAAAAACAGCAACTCACCTTGCGCCGCCTCGGCACCCCGGTTGCGTCCCGGCCCAGGCAAACCACCCTCTACCACCTTTGCCCCAAAATCCTCCGCAACCACTCGTGTCCGATCGCTCGAGGCTGCATCCGCCACGATCACCTCATAATCTGAAAAAGCCTGGCTACGGATGGATTCCAACAGCCGAGGCAGATAGTTTTCTTCGTTCTTCGTCGGGATGACAATCGACAGCCGCATGCCCCAAGGCTAACAAAATAAGGG
>CAZFRH010000002.1:0-98337 GCA_964521235.1 uncultured Gammaproteobacteria bacterium
TGACGGAAACGCAAAAACTTCCCCCGTATTTCGGAGGAAGTTTTTGTGGTAGCCCATGTGGGTGCGCGGTGGAATGAGCTTGTTTCCGAGCTAGAACGCTGGCATGAGTTCGGTAAGGTGAGGGAAATGGCGCAAACATTGGCGTAAACGGAGCGAAGATCGCGTCCATCTAGGACTGCCATAAGGGATTGAAATAGCTTTACCCGTCTTAGAGAGGGAGACTTGGATGTTAGTTGAAGGGGTGTTCTTGGAATATCCGAACGCCGCGCGATTTTTTGAGAGTACCGTTTTCGGTACTGGTTTCTAGGTTATTAGGTTTTTAACCTAGAAAACCTAGATTCAGTCTTGAAGGTATTTTGGGCTGCTCATTCTTGAGAAATTTGAGACTTTTGGATTCCGTGAAATGAAACTGCACATCATTTTTATCCCTGCGATACCAAGAGTGAAACCGGGCATGTAGAAAGCATAAAGTTGCCGTTTGTATTCATCGACCTCTTTGTGGGCACGCCAAACGCCATCCAGTTGAAGGCCTACTGAGAGGTGAGCGTTCCAGTTTATGTGGCCATAGTTACAAACATCTCCATAGAGGGCATGGAATATATTTTCTCGTTTCTTCACTTCCTCCTCGTCTTCCCCAGCACCCACAGACATTTTTTTATAAACTCGATCTAGCGCTTCAAACATTTTACCGATCTTAATAGCATCAACACTTCCTATACGCAGACCACCGGCTTTACCTGATCCTAAAGTCAGAGGCTTCATCGACTCAATAATTTTGAGGTAGTCGTCGTTTTCGGCAATCAGTTCTGCGACATATCCCAGTAGAGCAGGCACCTCGAAGAATGATTTTAGAGCCCCATAATATGCCGGAAGGTTGGAATGATTGAGCGCCGTTACAAGACCTTCTTTTAACATCAATGACCGAAGTAGGACTGCACTCATTAGCATCTGTAGCCTTTCTTGAAATGCAGTTTCTATTGATATAGCTGGAACATGCCTTATCGGAATATCCGTAAAAATATAAGGCTTTACAGTATCTTTAAATTCGTCGATTACATCAAAGTCTTCCTGAACGCTAGATGACTTTGCAAGATCGGGGTGCAGATTAAAGCGTTCAATTTTTGTGTCTCTATACATGGCCAAGTTTTGGGTTTTTGGGTTTTCGTACGCGGCTCTTAACTTATTTGAATTCAGGGATGTCTAATGCCTCACGTATCTTTTTACGGCGTTCATCGTTTGTTTCTCCTGTATCAGTTTTACCCAAACTATTGGAAAGACCAATCAGCTCCCGCGCAGCGCCTGATATTTTTTTATCATTACCTCTGTATCTCACGCTCATCTGTCTACGCGTGGCTGTTAAATCTGAAGATAGCGATCTTAAAATGGTTGAGCACTCTTTGGCATTGTCGGTTCCAGAAAAAGTAGATGGATTTCCAACTATATTTGCATAGAACTGCAAAGCATTATCGATTCTTCCAATGATTTCCTTATAGTGCTGGAAGGGCTTCAGGCAGTAATTCTGTATGATGTCACTAATAACAAGAACAAAAACTCCACTGAGCACTGTCTGAAATATCGGATTATCGAGGATTGGCATAAATTCTATCAAGCTCCGTTCCGAGCTGCTTCTCAAAATCATCCTCATCCCAATCGTCTTCCCGTTCGGTTGAATCTTGAGTTTCTTCGGGTTTCGGGAGGACTACAACGGGGATGTCGCATCTAATAGCAGAGTGTTTTTTCTTTTCAGTTTGGCTTTCATGATGTTGAATAAAGGTTATTGCGACCTTAACATTCCCCATATTCAAGGAGTCGCCTTCTTGGATTTTCAAAATCAGACGATTATTCGAGTCGTATTCAAAAAGTGATCTCTCTTTCAATGCACCATCCCAACCCCACTCTGACTTCTCGACTAGATTTCCATTCGGATCATATTTTGAAACTGATTTATCAGTTAGATCCTTCCCATCTCTAAAATAACAGCGCTCAATCTCATTTCCCTTAGCATCCCTTTTTATAGTGACCTTGGAATCCGTTGAAGGAGAATGGTAATTATGATGTATTTCCTCAATACAGTATCCCTGTTCGTCATATTTATATTCCTCACTGTCTCTTTCCTTGCCTTCGCTCTTATTCTTACTGCTGTAACGAATTAGCTTTGCCAATTTGCCGTTTGGCAAATATTCGTAGGTCATTTTTGAAGTTCTTACTCCATTGCCCGGAAAGAGCATTTCAATCAACCTGTCATTTGCATCATACTTATAAATCGTTTCATCGCTATCTCCATCCGTAGAGCTTACATCCCGGACTAACTTTCCTGAATCATCATATTCATTCAAATTTCTCGTCTCAGAAAGCTTGGGTTCACCATCATCCCAATCGTCTTCCATTTCGGTATGGGTTTCCTCTATGCAACGTCCGTGATCATCGTAATAAAAGACCGTTGTCTCCGGCGTCTGTTGCCCTGCAGTAAAGATCTGTTTCTTTGTTAACTGATTTTTGTGATCGTATTCAAGTACCTCCTGTGCAATCGAATAACTTGAAATAGCAGGATTTGTTTCTTTTATTTCTTTATATTGGGAATAGCGCTCCTCTAGAGCAGCGATTCTATTTTTCCCATTTTCCACTTCGCTGACCAATTTGGTCACGGCTTCAAATTTATAAATGATAAGTCCCCAGTATAAAAATATGAGAAGGGTTGAGATGGTCGGATATTTCAGACCTAGTATCAAAAATAGAATGGGTGCTAGACCTAAAAATGTCGGGACGAGATATTTTGTGATCTCTGTATTTTTCATCATCATAATCGATAATATCTGTTGAATTTTCGCATAATTTTGACGCTACGTAAAGCCTTTGGTCGAAGCTCCTATGAACACTACTTGAACGGATTGGAATTTGCCAAATCCCCAATTCTAAGCAAACAAATGGGCTGTATGCAGCCCTCTTCTGTTGCTTATGTGAATAACGTCGCCTTTCCGAGTGGTGGTTTCAATATGCTTGCTCCATGCTCACCTTGGAGCAATGCCGCCGCATCGATCCCGACCTCGCCAATCTCCCCGACGAGGAGCTTTTGGCTTTGCGCGACAAGCTCTATGCCGTGGCGAATGCGGCCTTGGACTCACTTGGCCGTCACGAAGCTTCAAAACCGGCTCACGCGCCCGCTCTGCTCCCCGAGGGCGGCAAAGTCGCCTAACTGATGCGCTATGCCTGAAACGAGCCAAAAAGCCTGCATCATTTATTGCCGCGTATCCTCGAAGGAGCAGGTCGAGGGTACGAGCTTGGAAAATCAGGAACGGCTTTGTCGGGAATACGCGGAGCGTAACGGATTGAATGTTCTCAAGGTGTTTGTTGAAATGGGCGAATCAGCCAAGACAGCCGACCGGACAGAGTTCACCAAAGCCATCGCGTTTTGTACTCAGAAGAAAGGTCGCGTCCAGCACTTCATCGTGTACAAGATTGATCGATTTGCTCGAAATCAGGATGACCACGTTGTAGTCCGAAGTCTCTTAAAACACGCTGGCACCGAGCTTCGTTCTGCCACGGAAACATTCGATGAAAGTGCGACGGGGAGAGTTATGGAAGGGATGCTCTCCGTATTTGCAGAATTTGATAACAACAACCGCCGCGAACGCTGCAAGAGCGGGATGCAGGCTCGCGTGCGCGAGGGTATTTGGTGTTGGTCAGCTCCGCTCGGTTATCATCGGCCAATTAAGGGCAAGAAAACAAACATCATGCCTGAGCCTGATCGAGCTCCGCTTATTCGTTTGGCATTTGAGCTGTACGCCAAAGGGACATATACGTTCAAAGCGCTTGCTCAACTGTTAGGTGATCGGGGTTTACGCACGCGAGAGGGAAAATACCCGCTACAACAAACGCTCGAGAAAATCATCACAAACCCCGTCTATTGTGGTCGAATCAAGGCATTCGGGGAGATGGCGAAGGGTAATTTTGAATCCATTGTTGATGAGGCGTTGTTCGCTCAGTGCCAGAATGTGAAAAGCGGACTTCATCTCAAAGGCAAGCCTCGGGCATTCAACAATCCTGCTTTTCCGTTGCGGCGGTTCGTTGTTTGCCAGCACTGTAATCAGCCACTCACCGGAAGCTTTGCTCGTAGTCGGAGAGGTAAATGCCATCCGTATTACCACCACGGAAGCAAGAAGTGCACGCACTCCAAATCCATTCAAAAGGCTGTATTCGAGCAGAAGTTCGTTCAGCTCTTGGAAACCATCGAACCGGACACCAAGTACGAAAAGCTGTTCAAAGCCGTCGTGCTCGACGCTTGGCAAGAACGCTACAAGAAATTTGATGAAACCAATGCCCGCATTCGCAAGGATATTGAGAAACTCGAACACGAACGTCAAACCATTTGCGATTTTCATCGCAACGGCAAGTACACCGATGATGAATTTGTGACTCAAAAGCATCTCGTCAACGAGCGCATCGATCAAAAACGCCTGCTCCTTCAAGACGCGCGGCAGAAAGAGCTGGATGTGGAAAAGGCTCTCAGCTATTGTTTTCACTTCATCCGCAACGCATCGAAAGTTTGGATGGATTTGGCTGACGACTACGAAGCTCGGATCAACCTCCAGCATTTGATTTTCGCAAAACCGCTCACATTCGATGGTGATTCTTTTGGAACCCCCGAATTGTCGCTAGTCTTTGCACAAAAAAAGACTTCTCACGATGAGAAGTCCTTTTTGGTAGCCCCTAGGGGAATCGAACCCCTGTTAACGGCTTGAAAAGCCGCTGTCCTAACCGTTAGACGAAGGGGCCAGGCTTGCGAGAAAGTACCCGATTTTTATTGAGCGGTCAAGGCCGGATTTAGCTCCATGCAATAATGATCGCCCCTGCTGCGACAAGCGCTCCCCCAAAGACGAGTTTCCAGGAAAAGGCTTCGCCTAAAAAGAGGATGGAGAAGAAGATGATGAGCGGGAGGGACAAGCGGTCGAGGGAGGCGAGTTTAGAAGCGCTCGTCTCTTTGAGGCCGATAAAATAGAAGAGCCAGGAGAGGGCACCGAACACGGCGGCGACCACGATCCAGATATATTCTTTGCTGGCCAAGCTGTTCCAATTTTTTGCCTTGCCCGTTGTCAGCAAAACCCCGGCCATAAAGAGGAACATGACAAAGCTCCGGATGCCAGTAGCAAGGGTCGGGTCAACTTTTTTGAGCCCGACCTTTCCGGCGACGGTCATGAGGGCGGCAAAGAGCGCGGCCAGCAGGCCATAGACAATCCACATATTTTCCCGCATTCTACCGCCTATGCGCCAAATCCGCATCTTAGGGATTGAAACCAGCTGTGACGAGACGGCTGTTTCGGTTTTGGTGTGTTCCAAAGATGGGAAGAGCATCCGGGTGACGAAGAACCTCGTGACCTCGCAGGTGCCGATCCATATCAAATATGGGGGAGTGGTGCCGGAGGTGGCGGCGCGTTCGCATGTGCCGGAGACGGTGGCTTTGATCAGTGAGGCGTTAGGTCGTCGGGGGACGGAGTCATTTGATGCGATTGCGGTGACGCGTGGGCCGGGGTTGGCAACGGCGTTGCGGGTGGGCGTTGAAGCGGCTCGGACACTTGCGCTCGTGTCCGGCAAGCCGCTGTTTGGCGTGAACCATTTGGAAGGCCACATCGCTTCTGCGTGGCTTGATCCGGTGAACCGGAAGCGTTGGTCGTATCCGTTGCTCGCGCTGATCGTCTCCGGCGGCCACACGGAATTGGTTTTGATGAAGGGTTTTGGGAAGTACAAAATCGTTGGCGAAACACGGGATGATGCGGCGGGTGAGGCGTTTGATAAGACGGCAAAATTAATGGGGCTGTCGTATCCAGGTGGACCACAAATTGCGAAATTGGCATTAGAAGGTGATCCAAAAGCAGTGGAATTACCACGACCGATGTTGAAGGATGCTTCACTCGACTTTAGTTTTAGTGGACTTAAGACGGCTGTGCGGAACGTGTGGGAGGCCTCCAAACGTCCAACGCGTGAAGACTTGGCAGCTTCACTCCAAACAGCGATTGTAGAAGTGCTGGTGGAAAAGACCTTGCGTGCGGCAAAACAGTATCAGGTGAAAGGTGTTGCTCTCGTTGGAGGCGTGAGCGCGAACGCGCTGTTACGTGAGCAGCTCGGTTTACGTCTGGCGCTGGATTTACCGAAAGTCAGCTACCTGCCTTCGTCACGCGCTTACATCACCGACAACGCTGCCATGATTGCGGCGGCCGGAGCTTGGCACGTGATGCGTGGCAAGAAGCCTGATTGGAAAAAGATGGAAGTTGATCCTGAGTGGGGGATCGAAGAGGTGAAATAGCTATGAGCAAGAAACGTGTCCAAAAGAAAAACCTTACTTCCAGCAAAGAATATAGAGTTGATTCTTTGAGTGGATGGGAAAAACTCGCACATGATTTGGTGCGAGAGTTGCATTCAGGTGACATCATCACGCTGTCCGGACCTTTGGGTGCGGGCAAAACAACCTTCGTGCAAGCCTTGGCGCTTGCGTTAGGAGCCAAACGCCAACCAAAAAGTCCGACGTTTTCCCTTGTGCGGACCTACACATTAAAAACACCAAGCTCGAAACTTCGGGCTCTCGTCCATGTTGATGCGTATCGCATAGAACGTGCAGAAGATATTGTGACACTTGGGCTCGAGGAGCTGCTCGAAGTTCCGGGGACGGTGATGGCCATTGAGTGGCCAGAGAATGTTGTTGCTTGGTTACGTCGCGAGAAGCAGGCGATTTCTATCACCATCAAATTACAAAAAGACGGAACGCGGATCGTCCGTCTTTCCTTTCCAAAACGCTGATTATTTTTCGAGGTTGATGTCTGCCACGCGGAGGACTTCGTCCACGCTTGTGATGCCGTCTAAGGCTTTTAAGAGCCCGTCTTGGACCATGGTAATCATCCCATGCCTTACAGCAATTTCTTGGATTTTATGTTCTGAAATGTCCGTTTTGACGATCTCTGCTTCTAGCTCCTCGTTCATGGTCATGATCTCGTAAATACCGACCCGTCCCTTGTAGCCGATGTTGCCGCAAACGTCGCAGGTTTTGCCTGGGCCGAAGAACTCAAGTTTTTCCAGATTGGGTTTTTGCGCGTGTCCTTCCGGGATGGTCTCCAGTTGCTTTTTGACGCGGGTGCTTTCTTCCGCAGAAAGCTTCAGCGGCACCTTGCACTTTTCGCACAAGCGGCGCACGAGGCGTTGTCCGATGATCGCGTTGAGCGCCGGGGAGAGCAAAAACGGTTTGACGCCCATCGAGAGGAAGCGTGGGATGGCGCCGCTCGCGCTATTTGTGTGGATGGTCGAGAGCATGAGGTGTCCGGTGAGCGCCGCTTGGAGCGCAACCTCGGCCGTTTCGAGGTCACGGATTTCGCCGACCATGACGATGTCAGGGTCTTGGCGCAAGAGAGAACGGAGTCCCCGCGCGAAATCGTACTTCTTCCCGTGCTCGATTTGGCTTTGGTTGATTCCATCCAATTTGTACTCAATAGGGTCTTCCAGGGTGATAATCTTCACGTCTGGGCCGTTCAGCTTCTTCAGGATGGCGTAGAGCGTCGTCGTCTTACCGGACCCCGTCGGACCGGTCGTGATGATCATGCCGTTCGGCCGCTCCATCTCCCGCCGGAGGTCCTCATCTGCCTGGCCTCGGAGGCCGAGCTTGTCGAACTCAAGGGCGACGGACTTTGGACGGAGGATACGCATGACAACGGACTCGCCATAGGCCGTGGGCAAAAAGCTGACGCGGATGTCCACCTTTTCGTTGGTCAGGTAAATGGTGATGCGCCCGTCCTGTGGGACACCTTCGACGTTAATTTTTACCCCAGCCAGGAGCTTAAGTCGCCCTATGACCTGTTTCCAGGTTTCCCGTGGCAGAACGGCCGCGTCTCGCAGGATCCCATCCAAACGAAAGCGGATCTTGATTCCAGCTTCTTCCGCTTCGATGTGGATGTCTGAAGCGTCCGCCTTGAGTGCGGCGCCCAGCATGAGTGTAAGGACGTCGGTTGTGGAGACGGTCTTGATCTTGTCCTGTAGGTCCGCAATGTTGCTGATTTCGTGCTCAAAACGCGCCAAGTCTTTCGCTTCAATGCGGTACCCGTAGATCACCTCTTTCGGCGCTGGGATGCGGTTGTAGACCTTCAGTGCCTGGTCCATGCTGTCTTCTGAGACGAGGTAGAGATTCCCTTTCGCATGCTGGCTTTTCGCAAGGGCTGCGACCGTTGCCTCCACCGCTTTGTTCGGGTGGGTCGTCGCGAACCGGATGTCGTCATGCTGCGCAAAAAAAGCAACGAGGCGGAGCTTTTCCGCTTGTTCGCGAGGTAAGAGGGAGATCGCTTCTGGGGCAATGGGAAAGCCACGTAAAGCCACGTAGGGTAATCCAAGTTTTGATGCCTCGCGCTGCGCTAAAGTCTCTTTTTCCCGCAGCTTGATTGCGGCCATCTCTTCATCCAGCACCTGCGTACTTACAGCTCCGTTCTTGGCTGTTTTTGTTGCCTGTTTAGATGCTACCGGAGGCTTGGCCGGCTTCAGCAGGTCTTCGATGGAGCTGGCTTTAGGCATACCTTAGGCTGGATGGACGAGCGTGTGGTACAGGCGATGGAGCTTGGCGACCAAGCCACCCTCTCCAAGTTTCAGGAAGAGTCGATGCCAGACGGCGTATTGGAATTGGGTGGCGACGGCGCCGACCGCGAGGACAAGGATGCATCCGACGGCGATGGCGCTGCCGAGCAAGATGAGGCTTAACGCCTCTGAACCTAAGACGGCCGTGACCGTAAAGAGGAGCGCAAATGGGACGAGGGCGAGTGCGGTCAGGAGGAGCCCGCAGAGGAAGATCAGGATACCCACCACGAACAGCACGACGCCCACCTCGAGGATAGCGAGCCATCCACGCCGGAGCATGTGGAGGCTGCGCTTGAGCGCCTCCCCGAGCGACGCTTCCTGAAGCACGATGGCGTAGAGCGAGAAAAAGTGGATGGCGGTCGCCGCGATGGCGATGGCGATAAAGATGATCCCGGCAACCAGATAGATAACGGTGAGGGTGAGGCTTGGCCGCGTCGTCGCCAACATGAGGAGCCATGCGACCAGGAGTTTTCCGGCAAAGGGGATGCCGAGCGTGATCAGGTTCAGGAGGGCGACCGTCGGCAGGTACTTACGTGCGGCAACAAGGCTTTCGCGGATGTCCGGCATGCGCCCATGGACCAGCCCGCCTAGGCCAAAGGCAAGGCCAGCTTGGGAGAGCAGGGAGAGGACGATCAGGGCGATGCCGACCAAAATCCCCAAGACCCATTGTTCAAGAAATAAGACTAAACCGGCGCCAAAAAGCGTTCCTTCCATGGCAAGCCGGAGGGCATCGGGCCCGATAGGCGAACCAAGCCATTGGCTCATGCCCCGCATATCACGAATAGCCTTCAAGAGTGCATCAAAAATCCCTCCGGTGTGCAGGAAAAGGGCGAAGACAGACAGGATCCAGAGTTTGCGGTGTGTCCACGCTTCTTTCAGCGCTTCCGGCACGACCGTACGGTAAAACGGCTTGTGCGTATTTTTGCGAATCATATTTTTAGATAGGATAGCACAAACGCCCCGATCAGTTGACCGGGGCGTCGGAAGTGAGTGCAGCGAGTTCAGGAGTGTGTGTTCGAGGCTTGCTCTTCTGCCTTGCGGACACGCTGTTGCTGGCGGAATAGGCGGAAGGCCAGCAGGAGCTGGTTGAAGTCCGTCTCGTCTTCGATGTCCGCGAGCTCGACCGCCGTTGAGATCCACGGCGTGTCCGTGAGGCTGTTCAGGATACCCAGGGTTGATAGCTCATCGTCGCTATAGGCTCGCATGGAGCACTCCTTTCACAGGGTTGAGCGGTTGGTTGAGGGTAAAGAGGTGGACGCCGGCATAGCCTGCCTGCTCCGCCTCCGCGCAGAGGGCTTGGAAGGTTGAGTCGTCATACCGCTCACAGCGGCGGACACCACAGCGTTCTGCTAGGCGGTTGACCCGTTCCGTTTCCGTCGGGACGAGCACTCCTGCAATGACCGGAGTTTGGATCCCTAAGCCACGAAGTTTTTGCATGAAGCTCGTGAGGATGCCCGGTTGCAGGACGAATTGGGTGATCAGGTTACCTGCTCCAGCAGCCGTTTTGGCTCGGAGCGCGGCCAAATCATCCCGGTCATCCTGCGATTCCGGATGGCGCTCGGGATAACAGGCAGCGCTGATGTTCAGGTCAGGCGCGATTTCCCGCAGCCCGGCGACCAGATGTGATCCCGTGGGGAAGGGTTCTCCTGCTTCTGCCGATCCATCGCCGCGGATGGCGACCACGGACGTGAGCTCAGAGCGTTTGAGTAGGGCGACCGTTTCTTTCAGGTCTGCCCATCCGTGGCCGCGTCCGGTCAGGTGGGGTGCCGTTGGCCAGCCGAAGTGCTGCTGGATGTCGCGGGCGAGCTCAATGGTTGGGACGGGTCCCATCCGCCGTTTGCTGCAGGTGACCGACGCCCAGGCGATCGGATATGCTTCCGCATAGCTGGCCAAGGTCTGCATGAGCCGTTCCCGTCTAGCGGGGGATTCTTCAGGGTAGACTTCGACGGAGTACCGCATGGCCTCTCCTTAACATGTGAAGGTGCACACCGCAAAACCAAACACCCATCCGGGAAAGGATGGGGTCGCTTGGATCGTTGGATCATGGGCCATCTTTCCCCGTGAGGGGCCGAAGGTAGCACCCAACTGAATGGGTTGCTGGATCGGTTTGACGGGTCGGTACCCGTGTACGCCAGGGCGTACTCCCAATCTCTCTTGATGGTCTTTAGTTGTGAGGTTCTTTTGTACTTTAGGCGGCTGGTGCGGAGGCGTCAAGCGCAGCTTTTTTGGTGTGCTTCTCGTTCTTCGCTTCAAAGCCGACGATCTTGGGGAACTCGTCGCGTTCGAGGGTTTCTTTTTCGATCAGGTGCTTGGCCACGCGGTCCATGGCTTCGCGTTGTTCGTTCACCACGCGCATGGCGGTCGCGAGCGCTTCCTTGATCAAGCGGTCGATTTCTTTGTCGATCAGCTCGGCGCGGGATTCGGAGTAGTCGCGGTTCTCGTGGATGTCGCGGCCAAGGAAGATCATGTCTTCTTGTTCGCCGTAGACGCGGGGGCCGAGCTCGTCGGACATGCCCCACTGCGTGACCATGTTGCGGGCGAGTTTGGTCACCTGTTGCATGTCGCTGGACGCGCCGGTCGTCAGGTCGCCAAAGAAGGTCTTTTCTGCGGCGTAGCCACCAAGCATGATCGCGAGGTCCTCCACGTATTCCGTACGCGTCCGCATGTGGCGGTCTTCGGTCGGGAGCTTGATGGTGTAGCCGGCGGCGCGGCCGCGGCTCACGATCGAGACTTTTTGCACCGGGTCAGCGTGCGGCATGACGTGCGTCACGATGGCGTGACCAGCCTCATGGTAGGCAGTGATCTTACGTTCTTCGTCGTTCATCATGTGGCTGCGGCGTTCTGGGCCGAGCATGACCTTTTCGATGGATTCGAGGAGTTCTGTCATGCCAACCTCTTTTTTGTCGCGGCGGGCTGCCAAGATTGCGGCTTCGTTCATCAGGTTCATGAGGTCAGCCCCAGAAAAGCCGGGGGTTCGTTCTGCCAAACGGCGCAAACTCACATCGGAAGCCAGCGGCTTGTTCTTGGCGTGGATGCCCAAGATCTCTTCGCGGTCGCGGATGTCCGGCGGGTCCAGGATTACGCGGCGGTCAAAGCGGCCCGGGCGGAGCAGCGCTGGGTCGAGGACGTCCGCGCGGTTGGTCGCGGCGATCACGATCACGCCCAAGTTCGGCTCAAAGCCGTCCATCTCAACCAGGATTTGGTTCAGGGTCTGCTCGCGTTCGTCGTGTGAGCCGCCGAGGCCTGTGCCACGCTGGCGACCGACCGCGTCAATTTCATCAATAAAGACGATGCACGGCGCTTGCTTTTTTGCTTTGGTGAACAGGTCGCGGACGCGTGAGGCGCCGACACCGACGAACATCTCAACGAATTCTGAACCGCTGATGTGCAAGAAGGGGACGTCTGCTTCACCGGCAACGGCGCGGGCGAGGAGCGTCTTTCCGGTCCCTGGGCTTCCCATGAGCAGGACGCCTTTCGGGATCTTGGCGCCAAGCGTCGAGAATTTTTCTGGTTGCTTCAGGAACTCCACGACTTCTGACAGCTCTGTCTTCGCTTCACGAACACCAGCCACGTCGGCAAAGGTGACTTTGTCTTTGCTGTCGCGGTTGGTCTCGCGAGCGGAGGATTGGCCAAACATGAGGGCGCGGTTGTTCTGCCCCTGCACCTGGCGGAAGAAGAACAGCATGAGGACGAACAGGAGCGCGACCGGCAGGATAGCCGGGAGCAGGACGCCACCCCAATAGCCAATGCCAGAGGTTTCTTTGACGGTCACTTTAATGGTGCGGGCACGCTCTGCATCAACCCCGTAGTTGTTGAGCAGTTCGGAAAAGGATTCGTTCGATTCTTTTGCGATTTCCGCCTTTGTCCCGTCCGTGAACGTGGCGAGCAGGGTGCGGCTTTGGACTTCGACCTCTGCCACGTCACCAGCCTGCACACGCGAGACGAGCGTCCCGACATCCAAGGTCGGCGTCTTGTCGAGGGAGATGGTCGAGAGGGCAACCCCAACCAACACCACGGCTCCGATGATGAGGAGAATGTTGCGCCAGGTTGCGTTCATAGGTTTTGGTTAGGCGGTTGTGGTTGCAGTTTCTTCTTCCTTCTTTTCGTCTTTTTCTTCTTTGGCTTTGCGGAGGGACAGGCCGAGGCGATGGCTCTCCGGGTCAATCGAGATGATGCGGAAATCAAATTCATCACCGATGCGTGCCACTTCGTTCACGTCCTTCACCGGTTTTGTCCCGAGTTCGCTCACGTGGGCCAAGCCATGGATGTCCGGGTCGAGCTCAACGAACAGGCCAAACGGGTTGATCTTGAGGACGCGTCCTTTGACCCACTGGCCGACGTTGTATTTGCTCGCGACACTCTTCCATGGGTCGTCCACCAGCTTTTTCATACTCAAGAAGATCTTGGACCCTTCGATGTTGATGATTTCGGCACGCACGTGGTCACCGACCTTCAAGACATCGCGAGGGTGGTCAATGCGCTGCCAGGCGATTTCGGAGATGTGGACGAGACCTTCCAAGTTGTCGTCAAAGCGGACAAAGGCCCCGAAATCGGTCACGGCGGTGACATCGCCTTCGACGGCGCTGCCAACCTTATATTTGGCGATGACCGCTTCTTGCTTGGTTTCCCAGACAGCCTTTTCGGACACAACGACTTTTTCTTCCTCTTCGTTCACGTCGAGGATTTTGACGTCCACGGTTTCGCCGACGAGCGTCTTCAGCTTCTCCAGAATCTTATTCTTTTCACCGCCGGCGACGCGCGGGTAGTGGTTCGGGGAGAGCTGGGAGACGGGCACGAAGGCAGGCACGCCTTCGACACGCGTGATGAGGCCGCCCTTGTTGGCGTCCAAAATCTTGGCTTGGAGCACGACGCCCTGGGTGTAGAGCTCGCGGATGCGTTCCCAAGAGCGGCGGCGTCCGGCGCCTTTTAAGCTGAGCTCGAGTTCGCCGAATTCGTTATCCAGATCAATAACTGAGGCCTCGATTTCGTCGCCGAGGCGGAGGTCCAGGTGCTTGTCGAGTTCCGGGCCGCGGATGAGCCCGATGGCCAGGCCGCCGATGTCGACGCGGATCTCGTTGCGGCCGACGGCAATGACCGTGCCTTTGACCAGGTCTCCAACGACCGGGTACGCGTGATACGCCGGGTTCTCAAGGAGGGCGGCGATGGCTGAGGAGGGGGCTTGTTCTGACATAGGTTGTGTGATGAACCAGGGCTCCTACCGTCGGCTTTCAGCTCCCGTCTTCCAGACAGGCTGGAGGCAGGGAGCAGAGAGCAGATGGCGGTTGGCCTTGGCCCGGATGCCGGAGGTGAAAACCCTCGGTCCATCCGATGGGATTGAACGTATGAGGAGGGTAGCAGAATGCCGGGCATAGTCAAGGGGGCGTAACCCGCGGGAATTTGCTACACTGTGCGGCATGCAGGGAGGATCGCCCGGGCGGGACCCGATCGCCATCGCGGACTTTATGGAGTCTGTCTTGGAGTTTGTCCCAGAGGCTGACCGTGAACCCTACCAAGCGTTGATTGATGAGGTGCGCAGCGGCCAAGCCCCAGCGGTGGAGCGGCTGGCAGAAGCGGCAAAGAACCTGGCGGCCGTGACCTGGCCGGCTCGGCGTGGCCTCCAGCGTTTTTTGTCCGAGATGGGGGCGGAGATCGAGTGGGAAGCCGTGCTCGAAGCTGTGCGTCCGACGACCGCGACCTTGCTCAAGCGTCTGCGTAAACACGTAGGCGTAAAGACGCTGGATGAGACGTTGGCTGACCCACAAGCGAGTTACGCCATCCATGAGCGCGAAGAGATCGAAATTTCGATGGTGCGCCAAGAGGTCCAGGGGCATTTGTGGGAAGAGCACCAGGAGGCACTCGCCCCGTTGGTGGATGAAGCCAAGAGTGAATTGGGAGCGTTGCGCAAACGGCTCAAGCTCTTGCGCGAGCAGGCTCCGGCGATGCGTGGCCAAGAGGAGCTGGCACGCGCGAAAGTCGATGCCTTTGAAGACCGTGTCTATTTTGGTGGGGAAGCCATCCCGCTCGAAGTCTTGGACGCAGAGTTGGCTTTTGACCGCGAGGACAGGGAGATCCCGGCGACGGATGATGCGCTGTAAATTTTCTGTCATCCCGAGCGGAGCAGCTGCGAAGCCGAGGGATCTCTTCGAAGGGATTCCTCCGCTCGTCGCAGAGCCTCCTCGGTCGGAATGACACAAGAAACGCTCCCCACATTGGGGAGCGTTTCCTTTTTGTTACGTGATCTTATTTCCGGCGGATGCCTTGGACACCGGCCCAGGTGGCGATGCCGCTGCGGTCGATCAGTTTGGCGTCGATTTCCAAGCGGTCCGTTGACAGGGTTTGGCTTTGCCAAGAGCACATGTCGCTGGAGCAGGTGGCGACGCGGGCGCCGTTTACCCAGAGCTCGAGGCGGTCGGTGCCGCTCGGCGACCAGCCGCGGGCGGTGACCGTCACGCGTTCACCGTTTACGAAACCGGCGGCGTGGTCCGTCGTGACCTGCACGTAGGGCCCTGGTTCTGGGACGGCTTCCCAGGTGCGCTTGACGCGCACGCGGTGCACCGGGGTCCAGATGACCATGCCGTTTTGGTCGGTCACGCGGGCGCTGACCGCAACGGATTCGCCATGGCTCCATTCACGCGCGCTCAAGATGCCAGCGCATTCGAGCGTGCCGGCTCCCGTCCCGCCACAGGAGCGGAGGGTGCGGCCGTTGGCGATGACTTCAACCATGCGGATCCCTTGCGGGGACCAGGCGCCGACGCTGTACGTCTGCGTCTGCCCATCCCAAAGTTCTGCGGATGACGGGCTTACCCAGTGCCACGCGGAGAAGGATCCGTCCGTGGTCGGGGTCGGGGTGACATAGGTCGTGCCGCGCACGGTTACGGACTTAGCGTTGCTCCAGGCGTCGCGGCCATAGTTGTCGATGGCGTGGGCCATGAAGGTCAGGACCGTACCTTCGGCGATGCTGGCCGTATCCACGACGTGGTCGCAGGTAACTTGGCTGACCGCGGCTCCGAACACGCACTTGCGTACGATGGCACCGTTCAAGACCAATTCAACGCGGTCCAGGCCGAGCGTGTTGTTTTGTGAGAGCGAGCGGAAGGTGATGACCTTACCGCGTGCCACATCCGTCACGTTCGGTTCAACGCTGGCCGTGGACTGGAAGACCGGGCCCGTCGTCGCTGGTGTGCTCACGATGACCGTGGGCGTCACAACGACCGGGGCAGCTGGGCGTTGGACGCGCACAGGGCTGGTCCAGGCGTTCTTGCCGGAAGCGTCAAAGATGTTGGCGTTGGCAAAGATTTCCGTACCCACCGGGTAGTTCGCGCTATCGAGCACGAAGCTACAGATACGCGTGTCCTTTTCTTTGTTGAACGTACACGTCTTGGTAGCAGACGCGCTGTTCACGTAGAGCTCGATCTTGGCGAGGCCGTTTGCGTCGCGGGCGCTGACGTTGAGCGTCGCACGCGTCCCGGCTTGGAGCGCGGTTGTGCTCGGTTCCGTCCAGATGGACCAGGTGATGCCGGACGCGGCGTCATAGGTCTCCTTGGTGTTTTGTGGTTGTGAGGCTGGCTTTTGGTCGTAGGTGTTCGCGACCGGGTACGCGCTACGATTGTCGGACATGTCGACGGTGAGTGTCACGGTCGCGCTGTCGTTGCCGTAGCCGTTTTTGTCGACACCGCGGGCAAAGAATGTGACGGTCTTGGTCGGCGTGCCGTTGGTCCAGTAGGTCTGGGCGTATTCACAGGCGCTGGCAAAACAGGTCTTCACGCGCGTGCCGTGGACGTAGATGTCCACACGGTCAATGCCGTCAGCGTCCTTGGCTTCAGCCTTAAAGACGAACGCTTTGCCGTTGCCGATCTTGCCGTCGGTCGGGATGCCGGAGACGGTGACGGTCGGGCCCATGGTTTTGGACAAGATTTCTTTGACGAGGTTCGTGACGACCGGGACTTGAGCCGCATCAGTCGTGCGGGACAGGTCTTCGGTCACAGTCACGAGCTTGGCCATGAGCGGGGACGACGCAAACATGCTGCCGGTTTCTGACACGGCGCCACCGAGCACGATCGTGCCGTTACCATCAGAAGAGATGGTGTGGAACAGGTCGCGGGTCGGGACTTCTTTGGCCATGGTCGTGCCGTCAAAACGCACGAGCGTCTTGCCGAAGACGATCATCCAAGAGCGGCCGGTCCAGGTGGCTTTTACCTCGCGCGCATCCACAGAAAGCAATCCGACGGACGCGGCTTGGGAGCCTACGTTTTTCATGGTCGTCCCATCGAACACCCAATAGGCGTCGGCAGCGTAGGGATTGGTGACGGCGCGGCTGGTGGCGATCAAGATGCCAGAATCACTCTGCCAGATGCCGCTCACAAATTTGAACTCGGGAAGGTTTGCGATAGCGACGGCGTTCGTCCCATCGAGGCGCCAGATCATGCCCTTGGCCGCCTGCAACACGCGGTTGTCAGACGTGCGGCTCTCTGCCGAGCCACCGATGAGGTACCAAGCGCCGTTCGCAAAGACGGGCGCGCCAATACCGGTGCACACCGTGGCGCCGCCTTCGTTCAAACAGCCTGGAGCCAGGTTTGAGAACCCGGACGGCAGGCTCACGGTCGCGGCGTTTTGCGTACCGCTCATCCAACGGGAGAGGGTTTGCGTCTTCGGTGCACCGACACGGCCGCGCGTCCAAGCGCGGGCGTACCAGACACCGTCAGCACCGGAGACGTCCAAACCACCTTCGCTGTTGCGGAAGGCGCCGGAGACATCCAGCCACTGCGAGCCGGACACGAGCCAGGCACCGCTGTCAGAGCGGCTCACGTCGCGGGTGGTGATGAGCCAGGACTGTCCATCGGAAGCGAGGGACGAGATGCCCATGATCCCGCGGTTGCGGGCGTCCTTGGTCAGGTCAATGACCGAGCGGCCATCGAACTGCATGAGGTGGGAGCCGTCAGACATGAGCCAGGAACCCTGGCGTTCTGAAAGCTGCGTGACGGACACGCCGTCGCGGTACGGGAGGAGGACAGACTGGTCCTTCCAGGTCCACGCGTCGGTGGTTGCGGTGGCGGGAATCGCGACGGCAACGATCAGCGCGGCCAGCAAGCTGGTCAGCGCAAGGGGGAAACGGAGTTTAGCCAACATAAGAGAGGAAAATGGATAAATGATCTCCCGAGTTCAAAGCTAGGAAATCATGTTTGTTTACCAAAAAATGCGGGTTTTGTCAATGTTCAGACCCTGACGGATATGCGGTCCCAGATGATTTTGGCTGCCTCTGTCCAATTTTTTGGCTGGGTTTGGGTCTGAAAGTTCCATTTATGCTTTAAAATAGCAAGAATACCTTCTGCCCAAAGATGCGGTTTATGAGGTGGGGCAAATAGAGTTCCAGTCGGTGCCGTTTCGGGGAGGGAGCCGGCGGTGGAGGCGATGCAGGGCGTACCAAAAAAGGCGGCTTCGTGGAGGGGGAGGCCAAAACCTTCGTACCAACTGGGGTAGAGAAAGGCGGACGCGTGTTGCATCAAGTTTGAGAGTTCACTGTCCGTCGGCGACGGATGGACTTCGATGCCAGGTTCAGGCGTCAGTTTGCCTGGACCGATCAAGACGAGTTTTAGTTCTGGAGATGTTTTGCGGGCGATGCGCCAGGCTTGGATGGCGCAGTCAGCGTTTTTGCGGGGGTTGCCGAGGCCGAGAGCCAGCAGATAGGGAGAAGCGTCAGCAGAAGCAGAAGCAGAAGCAGAAGCGTCAGAAGCGTCAGCAAGAGTCAGCTGGGAGAGAGGTTCAATCCCCATTGGGATAACGGTGATGCGACTTCGATCAACGCCGACCAAGTTTATGAGGTCAGCTTTTGTTCGTTCGGAGACGGCGAAGAGGTGGGAGGCGTGTTTGAAAAAACGTTTTGGGCGGGCTAACGCGTGCCACCAACGGCTTTTTAGGGAGAACCAGCGAGGCTCGAGTAAAAAGGAGAGATCGTGGACGACAGCGACGTAGGGCAAGGTCGGCACGCTCGACCAGGCGAGGTTTGGAAAAAAGAGGGCGTCGGGTTTTGCGGTTGGGAACCAGCGGTCATACGACCGGCCGAGGAGCGCGCTTGCATTGATGATTTTATTCGGTAGGCGTCGGCGGAGGTGCGTGGGGGAGTCGACCATCCCGGTCGAAGCCAGGACCAAGCTGTTTGTGTCGGCGGTTTCCGCCATGGCTTGTAGCAACCTTTCCGCGACACGCTTCACCCCACCGGACGATCGGTCGAGGAGCGGCCGCGCATCCGCGAGCAGGATCATAGGCTGTGGCGTTTTTGGACGGCGGCTTCGATCTGCGTTTTGAGGTTGGTGACGAAGATGGGTTTGGCGAATTGGGAGGCGCGGGCGCGGACGGCGGTGGGTTTGTAGCGGCTCGGGTCAAAACGGATGACGGCATTGCCGATGTCTTCCCAGCACTGCACATCAAAAAAGTGCCCGGTCTCGCCGTCGAGGACCGTTTCGCGTGCGCCGCCGGCACCAAAAGCGATGACCGGCTTGCCGGCTGCCATGGCTTCAACCGCCGTAATCCCAAAATCCTCCAGTTGCGGATGGAGAAAGGCGATAGCCTCATGGTAGAGCTGGATTTTTGTTTCGTCGTCCACATGTCCCAGGAATTCTGTTTTGGCTCCGGCCCTGGATTTTAACCGCGTGAGTTCTGGCCCGGTCCCAAATACTTTAAGCGGCAGGTTGAGCTTGGCGAACGCCTGCACGACCAGGTCAAACCGTTTCCAGGGGACGAGGCGTCCGCCGGTCAGCCAGTAGCGGCCGGCGTGGTCAGACAAGGGGATGCGTTCGATGTCGACGGGTGGCGGCAAGATGGTCGCATCGCGGTGGTAGTAGCGGTGGATGCGGGCGCGTGAGGTTTGGCTGTTGGTCAGGAGGACGTCTGGGCGGTTGGCGGCCATCTCATCCCATTGGCGGAGGCGGTGGAGGAAGGGTGGCAGCAAGCGTTTGATGAAGCGCGGGTGGGGGAGTTCCTCGACGTATCCGTGGCGTTCTTGCCAGAGAAAGCGCGTCGGCGTGTGCAGGTAGCAGACGTGGGTGGCTTCTGGGGCAGCGATCGCGCCTTTGGCAAAGCTGGAACAGGAGGAGAGGACGAGGTCAAAACCACCCAAGTCAAAACCCTCTACCGCTTCTGGCATGAAAGGCAGGTACCACTGGTAGTGCTTTTTTGCGAACGGGAGGCGGTTCAAGTCGGACGGGCGGATGTCCGCGTCGCGGAAATTTGGATGGGTGTGCTCGGGGTTCCAGAAGAGCGTAAAAATCGGTGCGCGGGGGTAGAGCTCGTGCATGGCGAGGAGCACGCGTTCGGCTCCGCCGTCTTGGATCAAATAATCGTGGACCAGCGCGATTTTCATCACGCCCCACCTTAGCAAAGTGTCACGCCTTATGCACCCTGCTCAACGCCGCGATGCGTCAAGATGGCCATGGGGGTCCGAAAGAGGATCCAGAGGTCGCGCCACAAAGACCAATGTTCGATGTACCACAGGTCGAGGTTGACCTCATCATCAAAGCTTAAATCAGAGCGTCCGGAGATTTGGGCGAGGCCCGTGATCCCGGGCTTGATGGCGAGGACGCGGCGCTGGTGTGGTTCGTAGTTGGCGACTTCCTCTGGCAAATGCGGACGGGGGCCGACCAGGCTCATGCGTCCAAAGAACACGAGAAAAAATTCCGGGAGCTCATCAATGGACCAGGTGCGGATAAAACGGCCGACGGGCGTCACGCGCGGGTCGTTCTTGATTTTGACCAAGGGCCCTTTGCGCGTGTCGAGGTGGGCGAGCGCGGTATAGCGTTGCGAATGGACGTTGTGGTACATCGAACGGAATTTGAAGTAGCGGAACGGACGACCGTGTTCACCGACACGTTGTACCGGGGAACCGTTTTCAAGACGGCTGAACAAGATCGGTCCGCGTGAGGTGAGTTTGATGGCGATCGCGGTCACGATCATGATGGGCGACGTCAGGATGATCAGGATTCCGGACACGACCAGGTCAAACAACCGTTTGGCGATGCGGCCCCACCCGTCGAGCGGCGTGCGCTTGACTTCGATGACCGGGACGCCACCAGCCGTCGAGATTTCTACACGCTTGAAGGCGCCAGCAAACAGGTCAGCAAGGTAGCGGAACTCTAGGTGGTGTTGTTCGGTGAGCGCGATCAGGTCAAGTTCTTGTTCTTTGGTCGCATCCGGATCAGCGAGGACGAGGCCATCGAGCTTGCCCCGTTTTTGGAGCGAGAGGACGTCTTTTTTTGCTGCCTCGTTCCACTCCTTATACGTTTTTACGACCGTGAACCCGATGATGGGGCGTTCGCGATAGACTTTGGCGAGTTCTTGTGCGGCGCGTCCGGAGCCGACAATGGCGATCTGCTTATGCCCCCGTCCGTTTTTGAGCATGGTGTGGCGGACGGCGCGGAGCAGCATGCGGAAGAGCGTGACAAAAAAAATGGCCAAGCCCCATACGGCCAAGACAACGAAACGGGAAGTCGTGAATTCCCGGCCAAAGAAGACGCTCGAGATCACGACCATGATGCCCGCGGTGCAGGAGACGATGAGGCGGCCGAATTCGTCCCACGCGGGTCGGCGGCGCAAGGCGTACAGGCCAGCGAGCGCAAAGATCAGCATCCAGACCCCGATGAAGATGCAGCTCGTCGCAAAATAGCTGGCGAACGGGATGTCGGTCAGGATCGGGCGGACGGAAATGAATGGTTTGGAAAAACGCAGGGCGTACGCGGTCACGGCCGCGCACAAGAGGGCGAGGGCATCGAGTGGGATGAGGAGCGCAACAAAGGTCAACTCCGTCTTACGCATACAATAGAGGATAGTGTACCACGTAAAGACTCGCTCTGCTCGTCCACGTGGCACGCCAAAATGAGAAGGCCGCCTGACAAGATCAGGCGGCCAGGTTCTGTCACCGGATGAGCCCGTGACGGAAGTAGGTATGGTAGACGAGGTAGCAATCGTGGAAGAGCTGTTCTTCGCCGTAGCCAACAGCAAGCGTTCCATGATCCTGATAGACGTAGCGGAAGGCGTCGAAGCGGTGGCCGTCGCGTGGCCATGCCCCTTCAGCATGGAAGCGGCGGTGTCGCCCTTTCAGAAAGGCGCGGACCACATTGGCTTCGGGAAGGGAGGATAGGTCCGTGATCCCGCCAAGGGAACTGGATGCCCAGATAGGTGTCCCTCCAAGGCTGACGAGCTCATGCTCGGTCATCCCCCGGTAGCCGATCGACTGTGTGGTGTAGTGGAGGTTTGATGCCACTGGACTGTACGGCGTCTTCCTCCATTCCACCCACAGCGAGGATGTGACGTCGCGCCTCGCTGTCATGCGGCGCGCTTCCGCGAGGAAGGACGCCAGCTCTTCAGGGGTTGGCATGGGAAGGGCATGGTTTTTGGCGACGCGAGTTGCCCGGATCATAGTGTCTCCGATGCTGGTGCAATGAAGGCTGCCAAGTGTGCGGCACGGAGGGCTATGATCGGGTCGTCGCCGTGGCCGCGTAACGAGATGGTGGTGGTCCCGGAGACGGAGCTCGCCTTGATCTCCGCCAAGAACTGTCCGGTCGGCGACCGCGCATACCGTACCTGTACGCGATAGGGGACGTATCCCCACCGATAGAGGCGGCAAAACCGGTACAAGGTCAGGTGGCTGAGCGCGATATAGGCGGCATCCAGGCGCTCCGTATGGCAGGTCTCTTCCCTTTCGCGGGCAAAGGAGCAGACGAGCAGGTTGGGGTCGACCTCGTAGACGCTCACCCCGGCTCCCGGGATGAATGATGCCGGGGGCGTTTGGGGGCGCTGGGAAGCGAATGCTGTTAGGAGTGTCAGGATGAGAATGTGCAGGATTCCGAAGAACATTGGGTCCTCCTGGACTAACCTTTGCTGGTTTTGCCCCGGTCGTCAACCGATATTTTCCGACGCACGAAGACGTGGCATACTAGGGGCATGCCCCCCTTGTCTAAGCACCTGCGCACCTTTTTGGAGTATTTGGAGGTCGATAAAGGCCGTTCCGCCCTCACGGTCAGGAATTACGATTTTTATTTGCGCCGTTTTATTGAGTGGGCCAAGGACCCTGACCCGGCGGCGATCGACCAGGAGCTCTTACATGACTACCGCTTGCACCTGAACCGTTTGGAGAACAACCGTGACGGGTCATTGAAAAAGAGTACGCAGAACTACCATCTGATCGCCCTCCGTTCTTTTCTGAAGTTTCTAGCCAAGCGCGACATTAAGACGGTGGCGCCAGAAAAGATCGAGCTTGCGAAGCAAGGGACGCGGGAAGTCTCGTTTTTGGACGCGACGGATTTGGAGCGCCTGCTCGCCGCGCCAGACACGCTCGACCTTGCGCCGATCGTGAAGGCGCGTGACAAGGCGATCCTTGAGCTCTTTTTTTCATCCGGGATGCGCGTGTCAGAACTGGCGAGCTTAAAGCGCGACCAATTGAATTTGAAGCGTGATGAATTTTCGGTGCGCGGCAAAGGCGATAAGGTGCGCGTGGTCTTTTTGTCGCACCAGGCGAAGCACGCACTGCAAATCTATTTTGACTTGCGCAAGGATGATTCGCCGTACGCCTTTATCCGCCACGACCGTGCGGCGGACAAGCGGAAGTCAGAAGAAAAAAAGCAGGGGCCGATCACCTCGCGTTCCATTGAGCGGTTGGTGCGGATGTATGCGGCCGCGGCCGGCATCGTCAAAAAAGTTTCTCCGCATACGCTGCGCCACTCGTTTGCGACGGACCTGCTTATGAACGGCGCTGACTTGCGCAGCGTCCAGGCCATGCTCGGGCACTCTTCCATCACGACCACGCAAATTTATACCCACGTCACCAACCAACAGTTGCGTGACGTCCACCAAGCTTTCCACGCCAAACGGCGCGATGACGTATGACCTCCAAACACCCTGATATCGCCATCAACCTCTTGCCGGTGCGCGATTTGATCGAACGGCACTCCAAAGACCGCGAGCCGATCATCCGAGCGGCGATTAAGGAACGCGAACTTTTGTTTGCCTTGACCGGGGGCGTGCGCGACACCATGCGCTGGCAGGTTTGGTCAGCGGTGAAGGCGATCGTGGGGATCAGCCTGATCCTGTTCATCGCGATCTGGACGGTGGGCCAGGTCGCGGCGTTCGCTTCCTGGGTGCAAGACGTACAAAGGACGGAGTTGGTGTTGCCCGTTCCCTTTTCAAACGGAGCGCGTCTCGCGATCGGGCACCTGGTCCCGACTTCGACGGTCATTGCCGCCGCCTCTCGCTTGCCGGCGTTTGGTGGAAACGACGCCTTTGCGATTGCGGCCATTGCCGCGGTCCTGGTCGCGCTCGAGCGGTTGGCGGTGGCCTTTTTCGCTTGGCGGCGCGTGCGCGTCTTGAAGACCGCGCACCGTCACTTGAGAGGTGAGATCAAAGAGCTCAAGTCTTGGCTTACGCCTTGATGTGTGGTAGAGAGTGCCACAGCCCAAGCCCCTGTCGTCCAACGGATAAGACGCCGGACTTCTAAGCCGGACATGTAGGTTCGATTCCTACCGGGGGCACCACGTAAAAACGACAGCAAGCGCTGTCGTTTTTACGTGCCCCGTGACACGTAAAGATGCTCAGCATCCACGTGTTTTACGGGGCTCTGTTTCGCTGTCGTTCACGTGGCACGGCCATAACAAAACCCCGCAACACAGGCGGGGTTTTGTGAAAAGAAAAAACGGGATTATTTCCCGTCCTTCATGCAGCACTTGTCGCCGAAGAGCATGGCGACGGCGGAGACGCCGACGAGCACGTACACGACGCGTTCCACCAAGGCCCATTGCCCAAGGAGCATGTTGACCAGGTTGAGGTTGAACAACCCGACCAAGCCCCAATTCAACGCACCGACGAGCACGAGCACCCACGCAATTTTGTGCAAGGTGCACATTTTTTGGCCCATCATCATATGGAGAAGACTATGACGAAAAGAATTAATGCTGAAATGATAGCACGTCCTGACTTAGGTGGCGAACGGGGTGTGGGTAAGCGGGTTTGCGTTTTTTACGGTTTTCGCGGAAGCTGGCCACGCTGAAACATCAATCCATACGCAGGAGGTCTTGATGATACAGCGAGCTAAAGCGGAGTTGTTGTCCATCTTGGTTCAGACGCCGGGGGTGTTCACCTTCTTCCCGCCGGGCCAGGAACGTCCCTTGGCCCACCAACGCAGCCAGCGGAAGCCGGACGTGATCTACGCCGGCTCTGTGCCAAGCCCGTACTTTTGCAACCTGCGCCTCCCAACCAATGTGGGAGACAAGCAGGGAACCTTGACCGTCGAAGCCGTCGCGCTTGTTGGCGAGTGCCTCTCCGAGCTCGTCCATGCCGAGGGGCATGTCCGCACGATCGCCGGGATCCCGAATGCGGGGGACCCCTTAGCGGCGGCCGTCGTCGCAGCGTCCGGAGCGAACGGCTATCCGCTCGATCGAATACGCTTTTTGAAGCAGGATGGCCCACGGGGGACGGAGTTCGTCCGCGCGGAAGGACGTGAGGGGCTTGCTGTCGATGTCGTGGTCGATGACGTTATCACGCTTGCGGACACGAAGGTCCGCTTCCTGAAAGCGCTCGGCAAAAAGCCGGATGCCATCTGCCTCCTCCTCGACCGTGAAGAGGGCGGCGTCCTCATCCTGCAACGGATGGGATACCACGTCCGTGCGGCCTTCGGCCTCGAAGACATCCTAGCGGCATGCCTCGCCGCATCGCTCATCACGCAGGAGCACGTCGACCGTACGCGTGCGTACGCAAAAGACCGCCGCGAGCTCGTGAACCTTTACATGGAGGAGATCCTTGCCGACCTACAAGGAGACCTCTGACCACTTTTTTCTTTCTCTGGAGGACTTGCCACGCGGCAGGTCCTCTTTCGTGTTTTTGCCCGCAGCCTTTGCATCAATCCTTGAATGGGCATACTGTAGAAGTATTCATTCACTTAGCTTCTTTACGCATATGTCTTTGCTTTGGTTCCTTATCATCGGTGCGCTCGCGGGTTGGATTGCCGGGGAGCTGACAAAGGGCCATGGGTTTGGCCTTGTCTGGAACATCATCATCGGCCTGATCGGCGCGGTGATCGGTGGGTATCTTTTTGGCCTGCTCGGCATCGCCTCTTATGGCCTGCTCGGCAACCTGGTCATGGCGGTCATCGGCGCGATCATCCTGTTGTTCTTGGCCTCGTTGGTTCAAAAACGGACATAGGAAAAAGAGGGACAATGTAAGCCCGCCGATTGATCTCGGCGGGCTTTAGATTTTGAGAAAGAGGGTCAGCCACGAGGGATGCGGCGGACGGGATGCGCTTCGACCAGCTCGCTCAAGGCAGCGTCGTAGCAGGCTTGGTGCGCCGGCTTGCCGTCGAGCGTCGGGATCTCGTTCGAGGGCGTGTCCGTGATGGGGAGGGAACAAGCGCCGCAGGTCGGCTTGTCCGTCAGCGTGAAGAGTGACAGGTCGACGTTCGCGAATTCTTTGGCCGTGTAGGACATGGAACCTCCGTCGGAAAAGTAGTGTGAACGGGGGAAGGGGTCAAGGAACGTGCTTATTCGCTTTCAATAAAAACCTGACCAGACGAATTTCGTCGTAGGTATAGGATTCACCGAGGCGGGCGTGGACGGGGGCGAGCATGGTGGTGCCTGCTTGTTCGAATGCTTCGGCGATGTGCTCGAAACGATCGATAGATGGAAAGATGACGTGCGATGCGTCCAAAGCCGTGTCTTGTTCCAGCGCTTGCTCCAAGTGCTGGAGGATCGTGCCAAGGCTTAAGCCGCGTTCGTGTGCGATGTCTTCTGGTGTTTTTTTGTCTGCAAACAAGCGTGTCGTATTCAATATCGTGTCTGACAACGCGCGGACGGTGACGGTGCGGCGGAGCGTTTTAGGTGATGCGGTTGGACGCTCTTCTAAACCCTTTCCGCGAGCGTACGCAACCACATCGTCCAAAAAACGTTGTCCGTATTGTTTGAGCTTTTCTTTGCCGACGCCGAACATCCGGCCCATGCTGTCCATGGATTGCGGATAGCTACGTGCCATGTCTTGCAGCGCGCGGTCGCCGAAGATCATGTAGGGCGGGACGTGTTTGGCGGCGGCCAAGGTCCGACGGGTGGCACGCAGGGTCTCGAACAGTTCGCGGTCAAAGTCCTCGCTGGTCTTGGTTTCATGGATGCGTACCGCGCGCGGGGGCAGGCAGACGTCGCAGGCGCCGCAATTCGTTTCAGGGAACGTCTCGCCAAAGTACTGGAGCAGGTACTGACGGCGACAGTGAGTGAGTTCGCAATACTGTTTGATATTTTGCAATTGTTGCCGCGCTCGTTGTTGCTCGCGGAAGTCTGTCATCTCGCGGATGAAGAACTCGTGCTTAAAGCAATCGCCGTTGGAAAAAAAGAGCAGGCAGTCGCTTGGCAAGCCGTCGCGTCCGGCGCGGCCGGTTTCTTGATAGTAGCCTTCGACGGATTTGGGCATGTCCATGTGCACGACCAAGCGCACGTCCGGCTTATCAATCCCCATGCCAAAGGCGATCGTCGCGACAATGACCGGTACTTCGTCACGGATAAAACGTTCTTGGACACGGGTGCGTTCTGGGGCTGTCAGGCCGGCGTGGTAGACCGCAGCTTTGATGCCGTTCGCCCTCAAGTCTGCCGCCACCTTTTCCGTCCCTTTTCGGGAAAAGCAATAGACAATGATGGCTTCTTCTGGCCGTTCGCGGACTTCTTGCAGGAGTTGGTCGAAGGCGCGTTTTTTGGGTTGGACGCGGTACGTTAAATTTGCGCGGTTGAAACTGGATTGGAAGACGCGTCCTTTTTCGAGCGCCAGTTGTGCCACGATATCGTCGCGGACGCGGGCGTTCGCGGTTGCGGTTAGCGCCATGACAGGCGTGTCTGGAAAAAGGGAGCGCAGGTTTTTTAAATGGCGATAGTCCGGGCGAAAGTCATGACCCCATTCGGAGATGCAGTGCGCCTCGTCCACGGCAAGTAAGCTGATCTGGAGCTTTTTCAAGAATGCCTGCACGCCGGGCATGGAGAGGCGTTCGGGAGCGAGATAGAGCAGCTTGAGCTCTCTTCGTGTTGCCATTTCTTCTACCCGCGCCAGTTCGATCGCGCTAAGCGAGCTGTTCATGAAGGCAGCGGGGATGCCGTTGCCGCGTAACGCATCGACCTGGTCTTTCATGAGGGCGATCAAGGGCGAGACGACGAGCGTCAGCCCTGGAAATTGGAGCGCCGGTAATTGGTAGCACAACGATTTGCCGCCGCCGGTCGGCATGAGCACGAGCGCGTCCTTGCCCGATAAGCAATGTTCAATCACTTCCGTCTGGAGCGGACGGAACTGCTCGTAGCCAAAGTGCTTTTTTAACAGCTCCAACATAGTGAAGGCCTACTATACACCGTTGTCAGGAAAAGAAGGGGGAGTCAAGGGTGTGCTAGACTGTCTTTCGTTATGACCTCCTTCACTCGCGCCGTTCTCGTTCTATCAGCTACGTTCCTGTTCCCAGCCGCAGCATTAGCCAAGCCAGCGATCAGCGAAGTCAGCCCGGTGACGGCAGCCGCAGGGACGCCGGTCACGCTTTCAGCCTCTGTTTCTTCGGCTGTGCCCATAGAGATCTGTCGTTTATATGTCGATTTGGAGGATGTCGGACCCATGACCGTCTCCGCGGGGCGGGCGAGCGCCCTGTACACCTTCCCATCCGGCGGCTCGCGCATTGCTTTTGTCTTTTGTCGCGATACGAGTGGGGGAGCGAGCTCTGGAGCGACGACCGCCATCAATGTAAGCGGGGCAAGGCACCCTACAGCGCCCTTGGATGTGTCTGGGACGCAAAGCTCGCCGAGCGTACCCTCCCTCTCACCGTCGGCTCCCCTCACGATCCCGGTCCTTGTCCCTGTTTACACTCAGAACGTCAGCCTGACGCCGGAGGCCAGCTCTTTCCTTGAGACTCCACCAGTCGCATCCTCACCAGACGCCGGAGCTCTCCTCAAAGCGATCTGTCCGCCAGACGTTTCTGCTGACGACCCTTGCCGCGCCGTCTACTACGTCGGCAAAGATGGCAAGCGCCACGCTTTTCCAAATAGCCGCGTCTTTTTTACCTGGTACGGTGGGTTTGAATCTGTCAGAGAAATTCCGCTTGAAGGGCTCAGCGTCTATCCGTTGGGGCAAAACGTGCAGTATCGGGCAGGCGTGCGCATGGTGAAGTTCATGACTGACCCCAAAGTCTACGCCGTCTCTCGCGGCGGCGTGTTGCGTTGGATCAAGAGCGAGGAGCTTGCCCGCGCCTTTTATGGCAATGATTGGAACAAACAGATTGATGACCTGACGGATGCGTTTTATACAAACTATACCTTTGGTCCGGACATCGCTACTGTCTCCGACTACAACCCAGCAGACGAGATCGCGAACTCGAAGGAGTAGGGCTACACGTCAAAATACCGCACCCTTCCCACCTCGCCCGTCTCGAGCCTTACTTTGATGCCGTTGGGGTGGACGGGGGCGCTGGTTAGGATATCGCGGACCACGCCATAGGTGGCTTTTCCGGTCGGTTGGTCCTCCTTTTGGACGATGGCAACCTTGAGTCCTGGGTAGATGTCTTTGCGGATGGTTCCGTCCATAAAAAAAGGCTAACAGAAGCGGGGGCTAAAATCAAACTATTTGGCTTTATTGAGCCTCATTTTCGCCTTTTTACCATTGACAAAAGGGTGAAAAAATGGTATCTTCATTCTTCGATCGCGATGAGCGGTCGTTTTGATTCTATGACCAATTACCCAATCGTTGGTGGATCTTCCCTCATGCTTTGGCTTGAGAAGGTTTTGGCGGTGCTTTTGCTCGCCGTCCTTGTCCATGGCCATCCGGTGCTCGCCCAAACGAGCACGGGAGCGGCTGTGGCTGAAGCCGAAGTAGCCCAGGCTGAGCCGGCTTCTGATCAGCCTACCGTGCAGGAAGTTTTGCTGCACGTGTGTGAAGAAAACGGGTATGGCGAGGCCTGTGCCAAGACGCTCTTGGGCATGGTGTGGACCGAGTCTTCCAACCGGTCTACCGTCATCGGAGATAACGGCCGTGCGCGTGGATACTTCCAAATCCACTATAAGCTCCACAAGATCTCCATTGCTTGTGCGGAAGACCTTGTGTGTTCCGCCAACTGGACGATTAAGTACCTGGAGCGCAACCAGTATCCGAAGTATGTGAACTACGCCGTCCAGTGCCACAACAGCTGTAACGTCAAAAACGGATATGCGGCCAAGGTGGTCCGTTATGGAAACCAGTTCTGGAACCAGCCGCTCGCCATCACCCAACCCGCTCCGATTGAGCTTGCGGTGAACGACCGTTAATCCAAACGACCAAACAAGAACACGGCCCATTCGGGGTCGTGTTTTTGTGTTACTTGTTCTGCGTCAAGTCATAGGCAGATGTTTTTCCGCCCACCAGAGGAGCCGCTCTCCCCAGGTTGCCTGGCTGACGTTTTTTGAGATGAGCTGTGCGAGCTCTTTGGTGAGGCTGGAGTCGGCGCCGAAGCGGTTCTTGATGAAGGCTAGTACATCCTCCGGGGTCCGCAGGGGCGCGATGCCATGCGTATCGAGGAACGCCCCGAACAGGCGTTGAAAGGGTACGTCGCCTGGCGGCTTTGGCATCTGTGCCAGCTGGTCCGTAAAGGACCGGATCGTCTCCAGGGGGATGCGCCGCGCCATCAACCCGGCGAGGATGCTGCTCACTCCATGAGGTCGGTCAGGGATGCCGATCCGGCTCGCGAGCAAGCTTTCCATGAAGCATTGCGCAAGGAGTTCATCGGTCACGGCTTTGCCGCGCTCCATCCGCCGCAGCACCTCGTTCCCGATGGTGAAGAGGGTGGAGGAACCTGGGAACGAACGGCTGACGTCCGCCCCCTTTTTCTTCACTAGTTGAGAGAGATGGGAGTGCCCTGATCCGAGGCTCACAAGGACCTGTATATCCGTCTTCTGTTGAAACCGTCCGCTTTTTTGGATCGCTGCGGGCAAGGATCGTGTGAGCGAATCGATGATGTGACGTTCCCGTTTTTGTTCACCCGCCGCAAACGTTTCAAAAGACGTTCGTGCGCTCGCGATCGCCTCTGCTAGGCGACCCGATCGGAACAGGCGGGCACTCTCGTCCATTTGGTGGGGGATGTTGGCATGCGTTTCGGTGACGTCCCCTGCGGGCAGATCGGCGTAGAAGATCAGCTTTTTTGAACCAGCGACAAGCTTCGCTAATTCCCGAAATTTTTCCCAGTCCTGTGGCGTCAGGTCCCGATGGTCGACACGTGCGAGGTCACCGAATAAGGCGTCCGCCTTCTTCAGCGTGTACGTCCCATCTGACACGCCCTGGAGGATTTGTTGGTCGGCCGTGGTCCAGCCGACTAGTTCCGGAACAACGACATCCGCGTCTTTGATCCTTTCCGCGACGTTCCGCATCTCCCCCCAATGTCCATGAGGAGCAAAGGCAAAGTGGTAGTGGACATTTTGTTCACGTCGCTCCTTCCGTTCCGGCATCTCATTCATACGCTCAGCATAAACCAAAATTCAACCCCTTCCTAGGTCGGTTTTCGTGGGGGGGTAACCGTGTGTATCACCAAGGGATCTGTTTTTTGCCAAACCAGAATCCACCGGTCGCCGGCCGCTTTTTAGCGAAATCAAAAATGCGGGCGGCTGCTTGGCTAGGGGAAAGGTCAGCGTCGCTCCCTCCCATGCCTGTCCGGACCCAGCCCGGGTGCACTGATGAGACGGCAGGTCCGGTTGCCGCGAGGCGCAGGGCGAGGGTGCGTGTATACATGTTCAGGGCCGCTTTTGAGATTTTGTAGGATGGATAATGGAGGGGGAAATGGCTCTTTTCCTTATCCACCCATGCCAAGGAACCGGCGGAAGATGAGATGTTGATGACCTGTCCGTCCTTCTTGATGGCTGGCAACATCCGTTCGGTAAAGTCGATGGTTCCAATGAGGTTGACTTCAAGCGTTTTGCGGAGTTTTTGGACAATGACAGAGGTCTCATTTTCATCCGCGAGGATGCCGGCGTTGTTGATGAGGATATCAATTTTTTTTCGCGATGCGCAAAGTTTATCGGTACAGCGTTTAATGCTCTGTGGGGAGGAAAGGTCAAGCGGGAGCATCGTGAGGTTCGGATGCGCAAACGTTGGTTTCGTCAGGTATGTCCCGATGATTGCATGGCCCCTGCGCAGGCCTTCTTCCGCAAGCGCGCGCCCAATGCCTTTGCTGATGCCGGTGATAAGGACAGTCTTCATGCCGAAAGTGTACCTCGTCGCACATGATCTGTCGCGCAAAAGGCCAGGATCGCAAAACGCTCCCCGTTGGGGGAGCGTTTTGCGTGGAGCTACCTGTGCATTGCTGTCCGCATTATAAAGCCTGTGTGTCCTAACGAAAGAAGATGGGTAAGAAAATAGTTATGCTCAATATCAGGAGAATGAGGGCGAAGATCGCAACAACTAGATTTAGCTTAGTGTCTTTATCATGTTCGGATTTATGAATGCGAGCATTTAGTAGATAGGCCAGAGAAACACTCAGCACAACAAGGACGGATGGCAAAATAATCACCAGTAATCCACTCGCTGGCCAATCAGCAAATCTACCGGAGCTTGAGCCGGGAAAATGATACATGCCGAAGACGCGACACGATTTAACCTCGGAAGCGAGTACGCCTTTTTCTGCCATGCTGACGGTGAGGCATCGCTGAACATTTATTCCTTGCAAAAGAGCAAAAAGCGTAAGCACGATTGATGCGACTAACAGAGCGCCCATCGTATTTTGTGTGGGTCTTTTTCCTGAGATGCCTGAGTGTATGATGATCATACCGATCATCGCTAGTAGGGCGACTGGCAGAAACCAGAATCCGATGTACGGAATGAGGAAAACGCATGCCGCGAGGACGGTCACAATGAATACTGTGTGTATTGGTTTCATACGAGCATGAAGGGTTATCGACCAACGTAACGATAAAAGTATTCCGGTGTTGTCGCGTGGCACGTTTTGACGTATTTGGCTTTGTTGATCATTTCATTTGTGAACGAACCATCGCCCCCAGAAGATCCATATCTGATTCCATCTTGCCCGAAGTACTCATAGGCGCACATGTCTTCTTGGCATCCAATTTTGACGAGAATTTTTTTTGTTGAGGTCGAGCTCTCGCAGACTTCAAAATTCAAGTTCTCGACACCAGTCTTATCCCTTTGCAGGATTTGGAATCCGATGGGAACGCCAAATTGCCTCAATGCCATCATTAGCACTAGACCAAATCCAGTGAGGATGATAACGATAAGAACAATTCTTCTTGTTTGATTCATAGGGATTTCATCCAGGCTATCAGAATGGCCTGAAAACGCAAAACGCTCCCCGTTGGGGAGCGTTTTGCGTGGGGTGGCCAATGGGATTCGAACCCATAATAGCGGGACCACAACCCGCTGTGATAACCCTTTCACCATGGCCACCACGTGCTCGCCTATGCGACCTGGGCACTCCGTCCCGCTGCTTGCGGGACTGCATGCCCTGGTCGCGGCTGCGCTTGCTCCGCTATCGCTTCGCAATAGGGACGGCGATGCCTGCGCTTTGCTCGTCGGACTCGCAAGGGGAATCGCCGTCGCCCCAGAAACCAGCAAAGCGAGGCATTTATAGCGCAGGATAGGGCATTTGGCAAGTGTTGACCGAGGGCCTATTTCTTGGTATATCCTCTCCAGTCCTTTTGAAAGAGGGGGTCCATGGACCATAAGGCAGCGGTGGTGATTCCCGGTGGTGGTTCTCCGTATTCGCAAGCGTGCTTTCCCGTCTACAAGCTGCTCCGCGATGGTGGGCTGCAGTACGGGTGGGACGTCGCCGTCCTCGACTATCTCCAAGCCGGACAGGGGATGAGCCAGCCCCTAGGTTGGCTGACCTTTCCCAAGGCGGTCGCCTGCATCCAGTCTGAGATCAGGCCAGCGGAACGTGCGATTGGCCTGTCCTTTGGAGTCTCGGTGTGCGCCGCGCTGGCCGCCTCCGGCGACCTGAGGGCCAAGCATCTGATTTGGTACGCCCCAATCCCTTGGGAGTCGTATACGAAGCTCTACGCGAGGCCAAAGGACGTTAAGCGGTTCAACGTAGAAGCTGCCCTCGAGGGGCGTGGAGTGCGGATCGCCCAGGGCTTTCTGGCATCGCTCACCCCCTTGGAGAAGCTCGTCCGCCAGATGCGTGGCTTCACCGTCACGATCGTAGTCGGGACAAAGGACAGCCTCACGTCCACGGAGTTCGCCCTCTCGCTCATCGAGCAGCTTCGTGACGCCGGGAATACCGCCCAGCTGCACGTCATCCAGGGAGCGTGCCACGAGATGATGGAAGACAGCGCACCCGAGCACGTGCGCGCAGCCTACCTCGAAGCCCTGTTTTCGTAAGTCGACACCTCTCTGCTTACCCGAGCCCCACCCTGTGGGGCTCTTGCTTTTCTTTGAGCCCTTCCAACTCCGCGGCAATCATCATTTCGATCAACAAAGAAAAGGGTACGCTCGGTTTCCAGCCCAGGATTTTTTCGGCCTTGCTGGCGTTACCGACTTTTGGCAACGGTTCGAGGTCTTTGTAGAATTCTGCTGCCGTTTCGACGATTTTTTTGCCGTTCCGGTCGTATGCAACCGTTTCAATTCCTGCGCCGTCCCAGGTCAGTTCCGTATCGAGAAATCCGGCAGCAAGATTGATCGCTTCTTTCACGCTGTGGAGTTCTCCGCTCGCAATCACGAAGTCTTCAGGCGTGCCGTGTTGCAGCATGGCGTGCATGGCGCGGGCGTAGTCTCCGGCAAAGCCCCAGTCGCGCAACATCTCGACGTTGCCAATTTGGAGCGTCGGTTCTAATCCAGCCTTGATGCGTACGAGCGTGCTCGTGATCTTACGCAATGCGGCCTTCGGTGACCGGCGGGGGGATTCATGGCTGAACAAGAATGCTGAGCAGGCGAATACCCCAGTTTTTTGCCTCAACTGTTCGATGGAGTCGCGGTCTGCTTCCATCTTCGCTCTGGCATACGGATTGTTGGTTTCCCAGGCGCGAGAGGCCGCCTCATCCAGAGGCTTCTCGGAAGGTAAAAAGATTTCGCTGGAAGATGCTTGGAGAAAGCGGACAGAGGGATTTGCTTTCATGCATTCGTCCAAGAGCTTGGCTACGCTCGTATAGAGTATGTCTCGTGTGCGTTCAGGAAATGTATAAGCTGTCTTCAGGTCCGTAATGGAAGCCAGATTGTAGACCTCGTCCGGTTCAGAGACTTCGACGATCCGTTGGAGGGTAGCATCATCCGTCAGGTCGCCACGGAGCAGGGTGACGCCTTCGGGTACATGCCTGGTATCAGAATCTTCTTTAGCCAAACCAAACACTTCGTAGCCGGCTGGCAGGAGGAGCTCAGCCAGGTAGGAGCCGTCTTGTCCGGCGACGCCGGTGATCAAGGCTTTTTTCATCCCCGGTATCTTGACCTATCCAGTTCTCTATGGCTAGATGGCGGCCGTCGTTCAGGGGAATAGGCCCCGACCAACCAGGAGGGACGACGATGGGCACAGGAGAAGATCTGACCCCGGTAGAGAAGGCGGAGTACAACCGGCTCTGCCGTAAGATCTGGGCTGCTTCGGAGCTGCACTGGATTCCGAAAGAGTGCATGGAGGCGTTCCACCATCTTACGGAGACCCCGTTCGCCGAGATGGTATTCACTCGCAGGCTCTTCACGGAGGGGGAGGAGCCGGAGCTCCTCCTCAAACATCGCGACGATGAGCACTGGCGGGACATGTATCACTTCCCCGGGACCAAGCATCGGGTCAGCCAGGAGTTCGGCAACCCGCTCCAGGTCGCGCAAGCGCTGGCAGAGCTGGAGTTCAAGGGGATCCGGATCGCTCGTGCGATCCTCGTCGGCCACAATCAGTGGAAGCTGCAGTCGGAGGGCGGCGACCACCCGTGGTGTAACGCCCTTTCGCTCGTCACGTTGTGCGAGGTCGAAGAGGGCACCCTCGAGCTCACGGGCAAGCAGCGCTTCTTCACGTTCGAAGAGGCGAAGCAGCTCAGGATGCCCACACATCATCTCGACTTCTTCGAGTGGTGCCGTGGCGTTTCGATGACCGGCCGTCCGCACATCTTCACTCGTTGATCCGACGCGTTCTTTTTCGCAAAAGCCGCGAGACATCTGTCTCGCGGCTTTTTCGTTTACATGATCCTGACTTCTGGGAGCGGGACGATGAATTTTGTGCCTTGGGCGATGAGAGCTTCTTCGCGTTGCCGGAAACCGTTGACGAAGCTGTAGGGGAGGGCGAGCAGGTAATCTGGTTTGGCGGCGCGCATTTCTTCCTCCGTTTTGATCGGGATGTCTGAACCGATCATGTATTTGCCGGGTTTGAAGGGGTTGCTGTCAGCGGCGGCGACAATGTCCATGTTGCCCAGGCCACAGTATTGGAGGATGGTGTTGCCTTTGGTCGAGGCGCCGTAGATCCAGACGCTTTTGCCTTCTGCTTTGATGCGCTGCAAGAAGATGCGCAGGTCATCGCGTGATTTGGCGACCCGGGCCATGAAGGCGTGGTAGGTCGCGGGGTCAAACAGCCCTTCTTGTAGTTCGCGGGCGAGGAGCGCACGGCAACGTTCGGTCTGCGGGTGGAGGGTGCTCCCTTTCTTTTTTGCAAAGACGCGGAAGCTGCCGCCGTAGACGTCGTTTTCTGCGACGTCGAACATTTCGAGGCCAGCCCGCTCGAGCAGCCAGCGCATGTGTTGCGCGGCGTAGTAGCCGGCGTGTTCGTGCACGATGTTGTCGTACATGTTGGTCCGGATCATGGCTGGGAGGTAGGCCATCTGGATCACCCAGACACCGTCGTCATCTAAACACGCGGCGGCGTCACGGACGAGCTTCAGCGGATCGTCCAGGTGGTAGAACATGGCGACGCTGAACATGAGCTTGGCCTTTTTTTGCGAGACCGCCTCAAACCGTTCGCGCGTAAAGAAGCCGCGGACGTGGGTGTAGGTCGGGTTGTCCGCCAGGAGCGACTTTACGTTTTGTGCCGGGTCGATGTTAATGAGACGGCTGCCGGTGTCGCGGAAAAAGGAGAGGAGTGTCGCGTCGTTGCCACCGATGTCCAAGATCACATCTTGCGAATCAAGCGACACGAGGTCGCGTCCGCTCTTGGCCACGTCTTCCAAAATCTTGCCCATGGAAGAGTTGGTGGAGCTGGTGTACGGATAGGCGTCGTACATGGCGGTCAGGTCAAAGCGGTGGCCGAGTTGGACTAGGCCACATGTCTCTTCACCGCGTTTGACGCACATCACGAGGTCTAAGGGATAACGCGAGGCGTCTTTGCGGTAGGAGAGGTCGGTCGGGAAGACGGACGACAAATACTGCTCGCCGATATCAATACAGGGGACGAGTTCGGTATTGCCGCACAGGCGGCAGCGCGTGACTTTTTCTGGCTTGTCCGTCTTCTTCCACGTCTGCATGAAAGACACGACGTTGCGCGCGTCTGGAAAGGTTGGTTCTGGGTTCGTTACTTCTTGGTGGTCAACTTCACCTTCAAACGCGATGTGCAACCCGAGTTCGGCGGCGAGGTCTTTTAAGGCGATGGCGTTACGTCCGCCCACTTCATGGATCCCGGTCTTGTCCAAGTTCGCGGCGATCCAGCCGACGGACGCGTCCAGCGGCGCAAAACAGTAGCGGCTTTCGCCGGAGACGAAGACCGGCTTACCTTGTGCCATGTCAGCCAAGACGCCTTTTTGGAGGTTCTCGCTATACATGGGGCCGAGCCGCACGATGAGCGCATCCTTGCCGCACAGCTGTTCGGCCACCGCTTTGTGACGTCCGTAGACCGTGTCTGGCTGGCTGCGCGCGGAGATCGAGCTGACTTGGATGAACTTTTTGTATTTCCAGCCGTTCACCAAATCAGCCGTCTTGGTGACCGTTTCGGCAAAATCCCAGGTCGGTTCTTTTTTGGCGCGGAAGCGGGCTGACGGCATGGCACAGTTGATGACGATGTCATACTCTCGTCCGCTTAACTCGCTAGCCGTGTCTCGCGTGACTGGCACGACCTCGAGGTCGCCGCGCGCGATGAGCGCTTTGCACAGCGCGCTCCCGACATAGCCGTTGGCTCCTACGACCGCGACGCTGCGCTTTGGTTGTTCCGGCACCTTTTCGCCCTGGAGAAAATCCACCCGTACGATCGGCGGATGGCAATCGTCCCAACGTTTGGACAGGAGGGAGATGGCGGTCACGCGGGTGATCGCATAAAAGGTGTGGGATGTGCCTTTGGGCGTCCGCACGCAGGAGCCGCGGCTCATGTGGATCTGCTGCTCTGGCTGGTCGGGGCTGTCGCGCCAGACCATGACACCGGACCCGTCTACCACCAAAAAGTACTCATTGAATTCTGGGTGGTAGTGGTGACCACGCGTCTTGCCGGGACGGAAGTAGAGCATGTTGAACTCCACCAGCGGATCCTGTGGAAGCCAGGTAAAAATGCCGCCCCGCCCGTCGCGGACGGTCTCGAGGTTGCAGGAGGGGATCAGGACTTCGATGGGCATAAGTTCATCGAAGTATAGGGAGGTCAACCCCTCCCGTCAAACGCCCTAACGGGTGAAAAAAACCATCTTGAGGAGCTTCCAAAAATAGGCTGGAGCTTGCCGAAAAAAGCTGACTTTTGACTCTCCGGCCAGGCGCGGGGCAAAGGTGACCGGGATCTCCGTGATCCTCGCGTCCGCGCGCTTCGCTTTGAGGATGACTTCGAACAAAAAGAAGTGCCGGTCCTCGACGGTCGTGAGTTTTTGCCACAGGTCGCGCCGCATGATGCGGAAGTCCGTATTGTAGTTCTTGAGGCCGATCCCGCACATGATCCCGATGACCAGGTTGGACATGGGGCTGATGATCTTGTTTTCGCACCAGCCGTGGAAAGAGAAGGCTCCGGGTTTGGCGTCATGCGCCCCTTGGGCGATCTTGTAGCCGAGCACCAGATCAAAGCCCGTTTGGATCTTTTCGTATAAGGCACGCATGTCACTCGCGGAAAAAGAGCAGTCCGCATCTGATGACAGGATGTATTCGCCGGAAGCCTTGTTGTAGCCGTCACGTAAAGCTGAACCTAAGCCCAACAAGCCAGCGCGTTCGAGCAGCAGGACGTTCGGGTTGGTTTTACGCATGTCTTCCAGCAGCTCGCGCGTACCGTCATGCGAGCCGTCGTCTACCACGATGATCTCGTGGGCGGTGTCTTGGAACTCGGCCAGGATTTGTGGGATGAAGACCGCGAGGTTCTCCTTTTCTTTATACGTGGGCAGGACGATCGACAGCTTGAGCGGTGTTTCCATAGGGGAGCCACGGGTTACTTACGTTCAAAAATAAGATAACTACCTTGGTGTAAGCTGGTTTGTTTTTGGTAGTTTTCCAACCAGGGTTGGGCTTCGGTTTCCAGAGCTCCGGCCACGATCACAACATCTGGGACGCCTTTTTGCAACTGGGGGAGCGCTTCCTTCCCAAAGGCGTCATCATAGTAGAGGAGCTGGAAGTATTGGGAGTAGTTTTCGCCTTTGAAGAAGGTGACGGCCTCGGTTGCGTGATAAAAAAAGACCTGTTGGCTTGGGTCGAGCGCCGTGAAGTAGGCGGCAAGCTCGCGGGTCCGGGTGTCGTCGTAAGCGTAGGCGACCCAGGAGTTAAAGAGGGTCTGGTGCACTTGGAACAGGATGAGCCCCGTTAAACCGACCATGAGCATCATTTCCATCCGTTTTTTTGTCAGCCACGCACCTAGGCGTGACGGCACAAGGGTAAAGCAGGCGGCGACAAAATACGGGAAGATGATGACCTGGGCTACAAACAGATAACGGAACACGCCTGGCATCTTTAAAAAGTAGGCGACGCTGAGCAGGACAAAGCCGAGCGAGACGTATTCATGCAGCGGGAGGGGAGATTGGCGTTTCCAGCGGAGACAGACCGAAGCAAGCCAGGTGATGAGAGTGATGAGGAGATAGGCAGGAGTCGCCTGTTGGAAAAAAGACGCCAGGTTTTTCAGGACCAGGCCCGGGAGGGTCAGCCCGGTGAGTTTTTCTAGGCCTGGTAAGTTGCCATAACTCGTAAAGCTGGTGAAGATGTCCACGGAAAAACCGAATTGGATCACCATGTTGATGGCGATGGGGAGGATCAGGGCGCCAAAACAGAGGGAGAGGTCACTCCAGCGGTAGGTGAAGCGTTTGCGTAGCAAGAGGAACGCGAGGCCGAGGATGGGGATGAGTAGGATGAAACTGGATTTTGTCGCGATGAACAGTCCGGCTACGAATCCCGTCATGATCCAGAGCCAGGTTTTTGGTTTGGTCTCGCGTTCCAGTTTGGCCAGGAGGAATACAAAGAGGAAAAAATAAAATAGTCCGGGGACTTCTCCTAAAACGTTCTTGCCGTTGCCGTAGACCGGCGCGTGGGTCGCGATGAGGAGTGTTACCCACAGGGCGTGCCGTGAGTCCCAGGCACGTTTGGTAAAGAAAAACGCCATCGTGACCATGAGCAGGATGTAGGCCACCATGACGATGCGCGCTTGGAGCAGGCCGATCCCGAAGAGGGCAAAGCTCGCACTCAATGGCGCCACCAATGGAAAGCCAATGGTACTGACGACACCAGCTGGGACGAGTTCACTCGGCGAGACGCGTAAGGTGTATCCGTGGGAGAGCGGTACGTTACGCGCGATTTGCAGGAAGATGCCTTCGTCAAACCAGGTCTTGGGGCTTTCTGATAACTTGTAGGTCGAAAAAAAACCGGCGACGAGGAGGCAGAGGAGAAGACCGATGACCCACTTTTTTCCCATACGATGTGCTGAAAATAGCCCAGACGGACGGTTTTAGCAAATTACCGGCAGGCCACATCAAACGTCTGTATTTCTTTGTTCTTCAGCTTGTCGAGGGTGATCGGAATGAGCCAGGTGAGGTTGCCGATGATGTTGTTGGGGAGGGCGTCGACGCCGAACCATTCGACGGGTTCGCTTTCTTGCGTTTTTGCATCGTCGGGATTTCCAAGATAAACGTAAGCGAGGACGTCGACACCCCAGGTTGGTCCGTGCATACAGCCGATGAACGTCCATTGGTTCTTTTCGGTCACGAGGCCAGCTTCTTCTTTGACTTCACGTGTGATGCAGGACGCAGCGTCTTCACCTTCCTCCATCTTTCCTCCCAAGCCGTTCACTTTACCGGCCTGCCACTCAGGATGGGTCTTGTGGATCAGCAAGACTTGGTCGAGGTCCGTCGTAAAGACAAAGCCAAGGGTGAAACGCTTCATGTCCAGAGCATAACAGCGGGAGGGAGAAAGGCAACAGGAGGTTCCCTTGTCTGATTTGGTGTAGGTCGTTATTGTTTGGGCATGACAATGAGCAATCAATTTGCCGTGTTCGGTGGTGGGTGTTTTTGGTGTACGGAAGCGGTGTTTGAGCAGCTGAAGGGGGTCATCTCGGTCATGCCCGGGTATGCGGGCGGTACGTCGCCGAATCCGACATATGAATCCGTGTGTTCCGGGACGACGGGGCATGCGGAAGTGTTGCGTGTGGAATTTGACCCGTCGGTCATTTCGTATGAAGACCTGTTGACCGTCTTTTTTGCCTCCCATGATCCGACGACGTTGAACCGCCAGGGGAATGATGTGGGGACGCAGTATCGTTCGATCATCCTGACGACGTCTGACGAGCAGCGGCAAGCGGCCGAAGCGTTCATCAAGAAGCTGGATGAAGACGGGCCGAAGGTCGTGACGGAAGTGAAGCCCCTCGAAACGTTCCACGAAGCAGAGGCGTATCACCACCACTATTTCCAAACGCATCCGGAACAGGCGTACTGCCAGCTGATCATTAACCCAAAGCTCGAGAAAGTGAAAAAGAAGTTTGAACAATTATTTATCAAATGACTATGGACATCAAAAAAGACGAGGAGCTGTCACCGGAGCTGTACCGCGTGGCGCGCGAGAAGGGGACGGAAGCGCCGTTTACCGGCACATATGTGGACAACCACGAAGCTGGGATGTACCGCTGCGCTGTCTGCGGGACGGAACTGTTTTCGTCAGATACGAAGTTTGATTCTGGGAGCGGTTGGCCGAGCTTTACGGAACCCGCCAACTTGGAACACGTCGTCTTGAAAGAAGACAACGACCTTGGGATGCGACGGACGGAAGTGACCTGTAAAACATGCGGTGCGCATTTGGGACACGTGTTTGATGATGGGCCGAGCGACAAGGGAGGCAAGCGATACTGCATCAATTCCGTCTGCCTCGCGTTCGATAAGAAGGCCTAAAACGTGTTATCATACGGCGTGATGACGCCGTTCCTTGAGATCGGGTTGATCTTTGGCATCGCGACCTTGGTCGCGTGTGTCATGCAACGGTTGAAGCTGCCATTTATTTTGGGGCATATCGTGACGGGTATCGTCGTCGGCCCCATCGTGCTGAACCTTGTCCATTCCAAAGAGGCGATGGAAGTGTTTGCGCAGCTCGGCATCACCGCGCTTTTGTTCATCGTTGGGATCGGGCTCAACCCAAAAGTCATCCGCGACATCGGCAAGGTTGCCGTGGTCACGGGGCTTGGGCAGATCATCTTCACGTCCGTGATCGGTTTTGGGTTGGCGCGCCTGCTCGGGTTCGCGACCGTGCCGGCGCTCTTTATCGCGACCGCCCTCACCTTTAGCAGCACGATCATCATCATGAAGCTGCTCGGTGACCGCGGGGATGAGGGCAAGCTGTACGGCCGCATCTCCATCGGCTTCTTGCTCGTGCAGGATTTGGTCGCGACCGTTCTTTTGATCGTGGCCGCCTCGTTGGCGAAGGGTGGGAGCTGGCAAGAGGCGCTTTCGGGCGTCGGTTTAATGAGCATCTTGCTTGGTGTTCTCGTGTACCTCGTGGCCCGTTTTCTCTTACCGCGTCTTGCACCGTATTTTGCTCAATCCCAGGAATTCCTGTTCCTCTTTACGATTGGTTGGGGCGTTGGGCTGTCAGCCTTGTTTGCGGCCGCTGGGTTGTCCGTCGAGATCGGCGCATTGGCTGCGGGCATCGCGCTCGCGAGTTCGCCGTTCCGCCATGAGATCGGCGCCAAGATGAAGCTTTTGCGCGATTTCTTTTTGGTCATGTTCTTTATCCTGCTTGGTGCCCGGCTGACGTGGGGCGGGATCGCACAGGTCTGGATGCCGGCGACGGTCTTTTCCGCGTTTGTCCTGCTTGGGAACCCGTTGATCGTGTGGGTGCTGATGGGGCTCTTAGGCTACACGCGTAAGACCGCTTTTTTTGCGGGGCTGACCGTGGCGCAGATCAGCGAGTTCTCGCTGATCCTTGCGCTCCTCGGCGTGCAGGGCGGGTTTATCTCCCAAGAAGTCGTGACGTTGCTTACGGTTGTGGGGTTGGTCACGATCGCCGGATCGTCCCTCTTCCTCGTATACGGCGACGGCCTGTATCGCCTGGTCGGTCCATGGATCGGGTGGCTTGAACGCGCGGAGACCATTCGTGAACGGCGTAAGAAAGAACAGTATGACGCGATCGTGTTCGGTTGCCACCGTGTCGGCGCTGATTTTTTGAAGAGCTTGACCAAGCGGGGACTCAAAACGCTGGTCGTTGACTTTGACCCCGGGGTAATCGACCGTCTGCAGAATGAAAACATGACGGCACGGTACGGCGACGCGCATGACGCGGACTTCATCGACGATTTGGATTTGAAGCGGACGTCGCTCATCGTGAGCACGGTTCCTGACCACGAGACCAACACTTTTTTGCTCGAGCGCGTCCGCCGCGTGAATGCAGACGCTGTCGTCATGCTCATCGCGTCATCTGCGGACGAAGCTCATGTTTTGTACGACAGCGGTGCGGACTACGTCATCATGCCGCACTACTTGGGCGGTAACTACGCTGCGATGCTCCTCGAACGGTTTGGGACAAACAAGAAACGGTTTGAAGTAGAGAAGGGGAAGCACCTCAAGCATTTGGAGGTGCGGGTGGGGTAGGGGCTTGAAAGACATTATCGTTTGTGTTATAGACCAGGCGGCCCTTTGACAAGGAGATGGCCATGATCGAGCTCGATCCGGTCCTGGAATTTTCTGCTGGAAAGCCGTTTGCTTTGCCCTGGCACCTGGTGCAGCCGCATGCCGAACGGGTTGCTCAGCATCTCGGGTGCACCGTCCGGCCGCGTGAGGCCAAAGTGGAGGGGCTCGTCGTGGACGTGGTCGTTTTCCCTGGAAAGCTCAAGGGACGGGAGACGAGTGAGCTCCTGTCCGACCTCGTCCCGGGACCGATGCCCCATCCATCCAACCGAGCCTTCTTTCGAGCAGAGCTCGGAAACAGGTTCTTGGTCTGTATTGCCGGTGAGCCTTGCAGCGAGATCTTTTTCCAGAAGGAGGCCACGGATGACGAGGAACGGAAGCGCCCTTCGCGTCAGCCGCATGTCCAGGCGGTGCTGAAGCTGGAGTTGGACCGCGTTGCGTGCCTGACGGGTCAGTTCCTCGTTCTCAACATGGCGTCAGAGTTACCGTGCCCGCCTTTGCCTGTTGAGCCGGGGAGGGTTGATATCCTCCTCGGTTCCATTCCACCTGGCGAGTACACCCATCGGTACGTGAGAAAGGCGTTTGGCCTGTGTCTCGAGCATGAGGGAAAGGAAGTCTGGGTACGTAATCCCACGAAGGGACGCGGGGTCGTCGTCAAAGACGACCAGGGTGAGGCGGTGGTGCAAATCATCGACCGCACCGTCTACTTCCTCTACCCCGTCACTTCCTACTACCACCAGGGTGTGACCGAGGCCCTGTTCCGTCACGGGCTCGTCCGGGCCATGAATGCCTTGCGTGACATGGAGCGCGGGAAGCTCTTGCCTCCCAAGCCAGAGTTCGGGCTTGCCCCTTTCGTCGCCATGGTACAGGAGGACACGGACGGTCGTGCCGCTCATTTTCGCAAGAGGATCAAGGAGGTCGAGACGGAGATCGATTCCCTTCGTAGCCAGCTCGAGAGCCAGTACCGGCAGCTTCTCGAGTTCCGGGCGGCGGCCGCCCAAGAACAAAACCAGACGCTCCATGCCGACGTCCTCAAACGTGTTCCGTCAGACTATCGCCGGCTGAAGCGCCTGCCGCTCGTCGGACGGGTGTACATGTGTGAGGGCGGGTTGCAGGTGGAGACGCGCGAGATCGTCGTTGCCCATGAGGGCGTGCGATATCCCACGGGACGCTTTATCGTCCGGTTTTCCCGGACGGGCGTGCTGTCCATCTGGGCGATCGAGACCCGCCACCCGGATGGCGTCCCGCATCCGCACCTACGCAAGTACGGCTCTCCCTGTTTTGGGACGGCGTCCGAAGCCATTTCCCGCGCAGCTGGCGAGATCCGCTACGCTGATGCGATGGAGCTGATCCTACGTTGGCTGACCGAAGGGTATGCGCCCGAGGTCGCCTCGACGAAAATCGAGACCTGGCCACGGGAAGAAAACCCTGCGGCAGACAAGGAGGCTGCGGAATGAACGGATTGAACCGCTCACACCAGTCGGAGCTGTTTGACCCGGCGCACGCACGGCCGGTCACGGTGCTCGGCGTCGGGTCCGTCGGGAGCCACGTCGCCCTCCAGCTCGCCCTGCTCGGTGCAAGCAAGATCACGGTGTGGGACGGCGACGATGTCCGTTCCCACAACCTCCCCATGTCCATGGTCTTCGGCATCGGGGACCTAGGACGGCTCAAGGTGGAGGCCGTGGCCAAACGGATCAAAGCCCAGACGGACATCGAGATCCGCACGGTGCCGCGTATGTATGCGGGTGAGCCGCTCAAGGGGTCGGTGGTCGCGTGCGTGGACACCATGAAGGCACGGCAACTGATTTGGGAGGTGGTCCGCAACAACCCAACGATCGACATTTTTGTCGATACCCGCATCCATGAGCGCTACATCGTCGTCTATAGTGTCCGACCGTGCCGTCCGGAGGACATGATGGAGTACGAGGCGCACCTGTACCCGGACAGCACGACGCCTCAACGCACCTGTGGGGCGCACGGGATCGTGAATGTCACGACCGTCGCGGCCTCGCTTGCCACCCATGCCTTGACGCGGATGTGGTCCGGTGATATACAAGCCCCACGCCAGTCTCTCCTCCTCGGGGATGATCGGCTGCACGTGTACGAATGAAGGGAGGATTCATGTCGAAGATGATCGAAGTCGTGGTCGAAGTGGTACCGACGAGCGGGAAGCCGACCATCCAGACGGTCGAGGTGCCGAAGGGGGCCAAAGTTTCGGACGTCCTCACGGCGGCCGGAGTCACGGCCAAGGATCGGAATTTGACCCTGAACGGCGGGGTCGTCGGAGTCGACGCGAAGATCCCCACACCGGCCAAGGCCAAGCTCTTCGTCCAGGAGCGCCCTGCCGGTTCCTGACACGGCCGCGCTGCTCCATCCGTTCGTTTCTTCTTCAGCCGCCGCCTTGCGTCCCTCGCAAGCGGCGGCTGTTGTGTTTTTAGAACTTTTTTTCTTTTCGTTTCTTGATGACCAACCGTGTCAGGTCAATGAGAGTAATGATGAGGATTGGGGTGATGAACACGGCGCATGCGAGCAAGATGTAGAAGGGGAAAAAATGGACCCCACGCAAGGCCGCGCGGATGATGTAAAAACCCATGAGGATGGTCAACGGGACGGTCAAGATGACAACCACGAGCGTGGACAGGAAGTTTTTGTAGAGGTCTTGGGAAAGGTGCTCTTCAAGTAGGGTGTCTCTTGTTGCGTGGATGTGGCGCGTCCGTTCCTCTTTTGGCAGCCCTTGGGCATCCTGCACACCCTTTTGCATCCGACTGATGGCTGGCCAAAACCGTTTGAGGAGGAGAACAATACTCAAAACAAATACAGCTAGGCTGATCAGCGGCTTTGCAACGAGCCACACGTCGGTCCATTCCATAGGGGATTATGTTTGAAGATACCGTTTTTGTTCCTGTTTGGAAAACTTTTCAATCGCATAGCGCAACATCGTCCTTGGCATTTCGTGCGCGTGTTCGTCTAAAAAGTCACGCAAGATTTTTTCTGAACAGCGTTTGCCGACTTCGCGCAGCATCCATCCCGTCGCCTTGTGGATCAGGTCGTGTTCGTCGCGGAGGAAACGTTTTGCGAGACGGAGTGTCTCCCGGCTTTTTCCGCGCATGATGTGGTGGGCGGTCGAGAGCATGGCGATACGGCGGTCCCAGAGCAGGGGTGAGCGGGCGAGGCGGTTGAGGAGTGCTGGCGTGCAGAAGGGGCCGACAATGTGCGGGGCGGACGTGTCCACCAAATCCCAGTTGTTGATGTAACGCGTGTGCTTCAGATAGAGGTTGAAAATATGTGTGCGTGTTTTTTCATCACCTTTTTTGTAGCGGTCAACCAACAGGACCAGCGCAATGAACCGCTCTTCGTGGATCGGGCTTTTAAGCAGTTTGGTGATGTCTGCGAGCGGAAGGGCCGGGTAGCGCTTGGCGATCGAGCGCAGCACCGGTACGGTCACGCCGAGGAAACGGTCGCCTTCGGCGTAATCGCCTTTGCCGGTCTTAAAAAACCCTTGGAGGAGCTTTGCTTTGGCGGGGTTGGCGTGCCGTTTGATGTCGGCGCGGAGCTTGCTCAGCATGGTGGTATCTTAACACGGAAAAACAAAACCCCCGGTCATCTGACTGGGGGTTTTGGTTCGCGTTGTTATTGCGGGAGCGCGAGGCCGCTGTTGGCCATGGCGCGCATGGTGTCCCATTCGGTCGCATTGGCCGGGGTGTGGCCAAAGATGCGGTGGAAGACGCGGATCGCGGCCCGTTCGTTGGCAAGGCTGCGGACCATTGGGCGGATGCCGTAGGTCATGATGTTGATCGCGGCGTTGTCACGCGGTTGCGTGCGGTCGGCGTCGCGGCCGTAGATCGTCTTGAAGGTCGCGAGCATCTGGTTCTCGCGTTCCTGGTTCAAGCTCGGGAGCTTGCCGGAGGCGATGCGCAGCGCGTCGCGCCATTCACATTCGGTGCGCGGCACGTGGCCGTAGACGGCGCGGTAGGAGTCCACCACACCGGCACGTTCACCGGCGCCCAAGCGGAGGCCGCCGGAGGTGCCGTAGGCCGTCCAGTTTTTGACCATGTTGCGGAATTCGACAGCGAGCTCGAGCGGAGTGACGCGCGGGACAAGTGTCTGGTCGAAGAACGTTTCGGTCGGCAGGTTGCGGGTGATGCCGAGTGCGGCCAGGATCTCCTCCAAGGTCCGGATGACAATGCGCGCATCGGGCTCGTCGGCGGAGCAGGAGCCTTCGGCCGTGTTCACGTCCTCAATACCCAAGACGCGTCCATCAGGGGAACCGCCGCCAAGGTTCAAGAGGGAAGGTTGGCCACCGGACGAAGCGGGCAGTCCACCGCCACCCCCACCTCCGGAGTTATTATTATTGTTGTTTGAACCACCGCCGGATGAACCGCCTCCTGTTGAAGGGGAGCCTGGGTCATCGTTGGTGATGATGCACTCCTTGACTTCGCCCGCGGCGATCGTGCCGGAGCAGTTTGAGCCGAGGGATTTGGTGTAGGCGCCAGAAGAGTCTTCGTCCACGGAGTACGCACCTGGATCAACCGTGATGACGACGCCGTCTTCGTTGCCTGGGAAGGCATCATCAGACGGGTTGGTTGCCGTCACGACCATCAAAAAGTCGTTGGCATCTGCCTGGCCACGGTTATCGTTCACGACGTGCTTTTTGACGATGAGCGTCCCTTGCGTTTCGCTGCCCTGGATCAGGGTGTTGGTGACGGTGCAGTAACGTGAGCCGAGCGTGCCGACCGCGACTGCCGTGAGCGTCACTTCCGGTTGTTCCATCACGCCCTCACAGTCTTCGCTGTAGGTCGTGGTGTAGCCTGGAGCCGCATCCTCGGTCACGTCGTAGCTACCCGCTTCGAGGATGACGTAGGTGCCGTAGCCGTCGTCACCTGGGAAGGTGGTGGTGGACGGGTTGTTGCCTTCGACATGCAACGTAAACGCGGACGCCGGGGTTTCGCTGCCCACGACGACCTTGCGCACGATGAGCGTACCGACTTCCGGTTCGCTCCCATTTTCCGTGTTCGTCACCGTGCAGAGGACGTCCTCACCCGGTTCCAACGAGAGCTCGTAGGAACCGCTCTGGGAGTTACCAAAGGCGGATTCCTCGTTGTTGTAGGAACAGGAGATTTGGGTGGTGTAGCCCTCGATGGCTGGTTCAGAGATGACGTACGTGTCAGCGTCGAGCTCCATGGTCACGGAGTTTGGCGTGCCATCTTCTTCCGGAAGGATTTGCTGTTCTCCGTCCAAATACACGGCGTATGACGTGGATTCACCCTGCCACACTTTTTCAACGGTCAGGGTCGCCGGTTCTGGCGCTGGTTCGTTTTCATCGTTGGTGATCGTGCAGTTCACGACGTCGCCGGAGGAAACCGAGATGCCACCGTTGCTATAGATGTTTCCTTCTTGCTGGTTGCGCGTGCAGGCAATCGTCGTCGCAAAGTTCGCGATCTCATTTTCCGTCAGCGAGTAGGTGCCGGCTGGGCGGGTGAGCGTCCGGGTGAGCGGCGTTTCGTCGCTGTCCGGAAGCGCCACACCACCTTCAAACAAGACGGAAAAGCTTGGGGCTTCTGATCCTTCATTCAAGACCCAGACTTTTGTGAGGTTGATGGTGGCGTCGACTGGAGGAGGTGGCGGAGGAGGTTCGTCGCCAAACATGACGGTCGTGCTCGCATTGGCGAGGAGTTCCGTGTCATCTTCTGGCCCGTCGGCGCATTTCTGCGTGACTCCGTTGTGGGGTGTTTTACAGAGATAGAGTTCTGCGTTGACGGTACATGTTCCACTCACGACGCACGCAGCACTTGCATCGTATGTGTGTTGGCCGATCCAGTCACCGCTATCAAAGCCGTTTAGGCTAAAATCGTACTCTGTTCCATACGGGATTCCATGAAACCACGCATCAACATTTGCCTCAATAAAGCCTAGAGGGGTATAGCTTGGTGGAATAAAGCTTTCATCAGTCGGTGACCCATCTCCCCAGTTCACGCGGACAAAGATTTGTTGTCCATCGCCGGGACCGCCAGCGGTTCCATCCAGAGTGACGTAAAAACCACCGCTACCGTTATCGGTGGGGGTGCTGGCTGTAACCGTCATATCATGTCCTTCCACGACCGAGGCGGCTTTTACGCTGGCGAGTGGGGACAGGCTTCCCAAGACCATGGTGGCCAAGGTTAGGCTCGCGACCCACTGTTTAGGCTGAAAACTCTTAGACTTCATATGCAAGGGTAGGTAGGGGTGTATTGAATAAAGTATTTATCCACATAGTGGAGAAAGGGCTAGGGTTTGTCAAAAAAGTGAAGCGCCCCGGACCTCAGAATGAGGTACGGGGCGCAGGAGCGTCAGCACGAGCGTGGACGCCGGTGGATCAGGGAGCCGGTGGCGCGGGCGGTACGCAGAGGCCGAAGTTGAACATCCCGGTGAAGCCGAGCCCTGCCACGTGTACGCAGGAGTTCGGGTAGGGGCAGGGGATGGTCAACGTACCCCACGGTCCGCCGGTAGTCACGACGGACAGGGGCGCGGGCACGTAGCACACCGGGTAGCACGCGAGCTCATCGTTCGGGATGGGCGTCGGTGGCGGTGGCGGTGACGTTGTGCTGATCCGAGCGCAGAGCTCGTTCACGCCGCACGGATCGGTCGATACGCCGCACACCGTCTCCTCCGTGATCGCGAGGGTCACGACCAGATCACCACTGGTGTAGAGCGTTCGCTCGTCACCGTCGCTGAAGTGGAACGTCCAGTTCAGCGTGGCTGTGTTCGTCGTGCCTGCGAGGACCGGGATCGGGTTCGGCGTGTGCCCGGTGTACGAGCACCCCACCAGGTCCGTCCTCGTCCCCGTGTAGATGCAGTACGGCATGGTGGCCGCCGCGATGCATGCAGCGTCCGTGGAGGAGCACGCAGGGAGCAGCGTGCCGATCGGCGCCCCCGGTACCGAAAGGACGTAGGGGCCCAGGTTCAGCTCCGGGAACAGGATCGTGGAGTCTGCTGCAGTCGTGGCCGCGACCACCGGAGCCTGTCCGTCGCAGCCACCTGGCGAAGGCGGGGACGTGGCGCACGAGGCCATGACCGAGGCGACGACCGAGTACGTGCCGGACGCGATCGTGCCCGTCAGGTTGCTCTGGATCGCGCCGACCGCGTCGTCGCCTCCGCCGGGACTGCCCTCGACGCTGCATCCTACGTTTACCAGCGCTACGAGCGCTACCAATGAAATGAGCAAGCGATTCATCGCATCCTCCTCTTTCGACCCTTCATCTTTCAGGAGTCCAGGAAATCCAGCCTCTACTGAAAAACGTGTCAGTACCCTATAGGGGATAATGGCTAACGTCAAGCCCCTGGATCGTTATTGAGTATCCAGCGTGTTCAAATGGCTAATATTAGAGAAAAAGCAGAACCGATGCTAACCCAATAACCGCTAGGCTATGCACCACGACTGATGGATGCTGGACCTTGATTTTAACGAAGACGCTGATGAGCAGCGCGGCGCTCAAGAAGACGATGAAGTAGACGTAGGTGCGGCGGACGGTATCTTGCAGGCCACTCACGTTGATCCATCTAAACAGTTTGAGCTTGCGTGTGCCGTTGTCATTAAAGAAGAACAGGTCACTTGGTTGTGAGGCTGGGGCGACGATGGCGACGGGCTCTTGGGTGGTCTTGCCGTTGGTGCCTTGGACGGTCACGGTCAACGGTTCGCCGTTAGGGGACGAGGTGTTGGGGTTGATGGCCACGTGGCCGGTCCATTCGTTTGGTTGTGTCTTGGAGCGGGTGAGTGGGGTCGTGTCTGTGCCGAGTTGGGCCGAGACGACCTTGGCATTTTTGGCCGTAACGGTCACTTCTAGCCCGTCTTTGGACGGTTTCAATGCTGTCGTCGGTTGTGCGGTCGTGGGTTGTGTGGGGACGGTTACGGGTTCGGGTTCCTCGACCGGTTCGGTCACGCCGAGGACGTTGGGGGGGGAGGAGAGAGAAGCGTCAGGGGGGAGAGAAGCGTCAGAAGCGTCAGTAAGGAGTGTTGGGGTTGGGGGAGCGTCAACGGCAGTTGGGATGGGCGTGCCGAAGAGTTGGACCACCATGATGGACGGGGCGCCTTCAAACTCACCGCTCGCAATGCCGATGCCGGTTTCGGTGTAGTGCGTGTTGACGATGTTTGCACGGTGCGATGCGCTCGCGAGCCAGCCGGCCTGCACGTCTTCGGCTTCAAGAAAGTGGACGGCCAGGTTTTCTCCGGCGTAGGAGTAGTCATATCCAGCCTCGCGGATCCAGTTCCACGGCCAGCGGCCGGTCGGGCTTTGGTGAGCAAAGTATTGGTTCTTTACCATGTCTTCTGCCTTGGCTTGCGCTGCCTGGATCAGACGGTCGTTCAGGAGGAGGGGGGCGAGGCCGGCGGTCGAGCGGGCGGCGTTGGTCAGGTCGGCGACGTTCCGGACGGTGATCGCACTTGAGTAGAGGCTGCTCGAAGGGAGGGCGAGCGGGGCGACCAAGGCTACGACCTTAAGGGCGATCAAGAAGAAACTGTAGACCAAAAGCGCCCCGTGACGGAGGACGTACGGGTGGTGGTTATTTCCCGCATGCGGGATCAGATGGTTTTTGAGACGCTTCCCAACCCGCTTGGCATGGCGGGTCACATGTTCCCGTATCCTTCGGGGTGGCATACTATCCTCTAAGTGTACGTCTGAATCGCTTCAACGACAAACCTATGAATGACCAACGACCCGTCCGCTTTGAACCCGAGTGGCGGCGTATCTATCATTTCTTGCGCAATCCAAAAGCGGACTGGAAGCCGAAGGCCGCCATTTTTTTGGCCGTGCTTTATTTAGTGTGGCCACTCGACCTCTTGCCTGACATCGCACCGATCATCGGATGGCTAGATGATCTTGGGCTCGGGACCCTCGCGACGCTGTATTTGGTCAGCGCTTCGCGCTCCTCCTCTTAGCTTAAGAGGAGGTAGGGAGGAGTTAAAGACAAATTGGAAGTACTTCCTATTGGTTTTAACCCCCTTTGTCCCCCTTAGGGTAAGGGGGAGATTTACATGAAGGGAGGCGATCAGTACGCCCCTGGCCGTATCCCGCTCCTGACCTGGTTATCCCGGTTGTAGGTGACGGACGTGTCTGTGTAGCCGGCTGGGACGGCTGGGCGGGTTGGGGCGTCTGACCAGCTGAAGGACGGGATCGCCATCCCTGTTGGGAGGGCCGTGCCTGTCGGGCGGAAGTCGCCGCCTGCCGGGTTCGTGAGTTGTGGCTGGAACGAGTTGATGCGGTTGTCGCGGCGGAGCTGGGTTTCGTTGCACGTCGTGTTGCTGGGCTGGCAGCCTTCGCCGTCTTCGATGCCGAGGGAGAGCGACGTCGGCCCGTTCCAGATCACGTTCCCGGCGATGCGCAAATCGTCATCCGTTCGTGCCGGGCTTGGGATGTTGGTGCCGTTGCTGGGTGTGCGTGGGCCGTAGATGGCGAAGTGTTGCCACGCGCTTTGGTAGCCGGACGGGTTTAAGAGCAGGTTATTGTAGATGTAGACGTGCTTGTTGGGGATCGGTTCTTCGTGCCCGGTGCGCGAGGTGCCCCAGCCGCCGGCGGTGATGAAGGCGGCGCACTGCGTCACGTTGCCGTCACAGCCGCGCAAGCCGAAGACGACTTCGAGGCCGTGGCTGCGGGCGCCCACGCGGTAGAGCGTGTTGTGGGCGAGCAGGATGTTGTAGCCGCCGTTCACGCCCATCCCCGCGCCGTTGGTGTCATGGATGACGTTGTTCATGAAGCGGATGCCGTAGGCCTCGTAATGGAGCCAGGGGCTGGTCATGAACTCAAACCCTGTGCCTTGGCCGGCGACATAGCCGCCCGTGCCGCAGTCGTAGATTTCGTTGCCTTCGATGCGGAAGTACGCTGATCCTCCCTTGGTGTAGAAGCACCAGTCACCGGCGTTGTGGATCTTGTTGTTGATGACGTGGCCGTATTGCACGCCGACAAAGTCAATCGCGTTGTCCCAGGCCCCGGAGATATCGCTACCCTCGATGTAGATCTGTTGCGACTGGTTGATCTTCAGCGTCTCTTGCGGACGGCTGGAGCCGGTGCCTGTCCCTGTGATCGTCACGTTGCGCAGCAAGACGTGGTCGCCGCGTTCGATGTGGAGGACGTCACCACCGGGGGCGCTCAGGCGCAACCCGATCAAATACGTGTAGCGGACGTTGTAGAAGTTGAGCGGTGGCAGGTTCACGCTTCCGGTTGTTTCTGCCTGGATGATGATCGGGAACTGTTGGGTGCCCAAGCGGTCAGCCATCCAACCGTTGGACGGGACTTGGGAAGCGGAAAGCGTGCCCGGACGGATGCGGATGCGGTAGCCGGTCGTCAGCGTGCGGTTTTCTGGGATGCGTGACCAAGCGGCGGCTAACGTCCGGAGCGGTGCGGCGGACGTGCCGGCGGCCCCGTCGTTCCCGCTCGCCGGGTCAACCCAAATGTCCGTCAGCGTCGGTGACCCGATGTTGTACGGCTCGCGTGAGGCTGTTGGGGTCGGCGTTGGTGTTGGAGTAGGTGTCGGTGTCGGAGTGGGGGTCGGAGTAGGTGTCGGAGTGGGAGTGGGAGTTGGGGTTGGAGTTGGGGTTGGGGTTGGGGTTGGGGTTGGGGTTGGCGTCGGAGCAGGAGCGGGTGTGCCGGTGAGCTGCTTGTCTACGTTGATCGACGTTGCCCGGTCGCGGGCGGCGGTTGGGGAGTAGTCGGCGGTTGAGCTGATCGGACGCCCTTCGCCGTAGTTGATGAAGAACACGTCAGGGATGTCATCAACCATCGTGTTCCAATTTGTCCCGTAGAGGGAGCGTGCCAACGCCTCGGTCTGCACCCAGCGCAAGACGCCGCCTGTATCTACAGCGTACACCTTCGGATCTGTCGTGATTTTCACTAAACGAACGCCAGGGCGGTGGGTCGTGTTGCCGCCGATCGGGATGTTGCCCAAGTCTGTGTCAGAGATGGTCCGCACGGAGTCAAAGTTGGCGTACCAGGTGAAGTACGTTTTTTCCGTGGGGAAGGTGTAGCGTTTGCCGTTGGCGCCGTAATAGTAAACGGAGGGGCCGGAGGCTCGGATCAAATCACCCGAACGTATGTTAGAGAGCGGGACGGTCGGTGTCGTGGGCACCGGGGTCGGAGTTGGGGTCGGGGTGGGCGTCGGAGTCGGAGTGGGTGCCGGAGTAGGCGTCGGAGTAAGTGTTGGAGTTGGAGCGGGTGCTGGGGTCGGTTCTGGTGCCGGGGTCGGAGTTGGTTCTGGTGTGGGAGTTGGCGTTGGAGTTGGAGCGGGTGCCGGCGTTGGGGTCGGGGTCGGTTCTGGTGCCGGGGCAGGTGTACTTCCTGCATCAGGCGTGCCGTTATCGATCACGACGCGCTTCACTTTTTCCAACACTTGGATGGCGGTCAGGTTGCGCTGGTTGTAGCCGTAGCGGAGGCCGCTGGTCGTCAAAATCGCGCCGTCCGACTGGTTTAGGATGTTTGGGTGGACCCCATCGGACGAGATGCCTTGGTTGACCATGGTGGAAGCCTGGAGCGCGAGCCAGTAGTTCCAGAGCGGGACCTGCTTTGTTTCTGCCACATCAATGATCGTTTGGTTGTAGGCGGCCACGCGGCTGCCGAGCGTTGTCGTATCACGGCGCGGCGGGATGGTGCTCAAGACAGGGATCACGCCGAGCGTGACGGCATCGTCTACGAGCGCGGAAAGCTGGGTACGGAATGCGGTGACGTCGTTGTAGCGTTCCAGGTCATTCGTCCCATACATGATGAGCGCGATGGCCGGTTTGCTTTGGCGGAGTTCGCAGCGGAACGGCGTGTTGTTTGGTGCAGCGCAGACGGACGTGCTCCCTTCGAGCATCCCCGTGTCGCGGGCGTCGTTGACCGTCCAACCGGAAATGGCGGAACGGCCTTGGCGCGTAAACGAGTTGGCGATGCCGCACCAGACGCCTGTGTCAGAGGATGGAAAGGTGGTGCTGCGGAAATAGTTGATCGTGGCCAACAGCGAGCTGTAGCTCCCCAGTTCTTCTGATCCGCAGCCTATGTCCGCCAAAAAGGAACCGGATTCGGTGATGCTGTCGCCGATTTTCGCAAAGACCGTCGAGCGGTTGCCCAAGGCTTGTCCGGTCGCGAGGACCGTGCGCAAACGCGTTTTCATGTCCGCGTTGATAGTCGGTATGATGGGTGCGTCCTGCGCGGTGGCGGCGCGAACCGGCAGCGGGATGAGCAGCAGGTTTTGGAGCGTCAGGGCAAAAACAACCGCGGTCGAGGCGGTTGTGCGGAACAGGCGGTGGAGGTTGATCATAGGAGGGGTGAGGAGTGATGTGGTCTGGATGTTACGTGTTATGTGTTACGTGATGGGGATTTGGGCGGTTCGGGACGGACAGTTCTTCCATAGCTTCGTCCAAGTGTTGCCTACGGTCGCATTCGGAGAGTTCCAGGATTTTTTTGGCGACGTTGTTGGGGTGGGGTACCTGTTCAAATTGGAAGCGCACGTTTTCTCCGGCCGTCTGGATTTCGACGTGGCCAAAGTCGAGGATAGTGTGCAGGATGCCGTGGACGGACGCGGTCACGTCTTGGATGCGGTAGAGGCGGAGTTCTGAAACGCGCCGGCCAAACAGGCCGGTCTGCTCAATGTTCAGGATACGGCGGTCTGTCACGATCCACATGTCCAAAAAGTAGTCCACGAAGTTTTGGAACAAGAAGAGCCACGAGAACAGCATGAACACCGAGCCGCCCATGACCAAGGTGGCGCGGAGCGCCTGTGACTCCAACAGGTCGGGCTGGTAGGTGCTGATGATGCTGAAGATGACGATTGGCAGTGCCATCAAAAGCAGGATGCCGACGGTAATGCCCAAGAGCACGATGGGATGCCTACGCAAAAAATACACGACCCGTTCATTCGGGATGGCGTTGGGGAGGTGGTGGCGGTCAATCATGGGAAGAGGGAGGGGGAGGCGGATTGCCAGATGGCGAGGCCGTCGTTCCAATCAACGCCCGCGAGATACATGCCGGAGCCGACAATGATCACCACGGACACGGCTAAAAAAATCGTGGCGCTAAGCGTCGTCCCAAGCCCGCTTAACCCATACCGTAAACACACGACCACGGTTACAGCTGCCATGGCCGCAAAAATAGCGACCAGGATGAGCCAAGCCAGCAAAATCCAGAAAAGGGGGAGCATTGCGCCCAGTTTACCGCGGAAGGGCTACAAGCTCAAACCGGATTGTCTTTCGGGCGGTGGAAAGCCGAAATGGGCGTAGGCTTCGTCGGTGGCCATGCGGCCGCGGGGCGTGCGGGACAAAAAGCCTTCTTGCAGAAGAAACGGCTCGATCACGTCTTCCAGTGTCTCGATTTCTTCCGCAGTCGCCGCTGCGAGGGTGGTGAGCCCGACCGGGCCGCCTTGGAATTTTTCGATCAACGTCTTCAAAATGCGGCGGTCAGCTTCGTCTAAGCCGCGGCGGTCAATGTCGAGCGATTCCAGGGCTTGTTCGATCACGTCTGCGTTCATCTGTCCCTCGGCTTTAACCTGGGCGTAGTCGCGGACGCGTTTGAGCAAGCGGTTGCCGATGCGTGGCGTGCGGCGTGAGCGGTGGGCGATCATCTCGACCGTCGGCCCGTCGATCGTGAGGTTCAAGAGGGACGAGCTGCGCTTCAAGATTTCCGTCATCTCGTCTGGGCCGTAAAAATCCAAATGGAAGATGGCGCCAAAGCGGTCACGCAGCGGCGCGGACAGCATGGAGAGGCGTGTGGTTGCGCCGATGAGCGTAAAGCGCTTCAAATCCAAGCGGAGCGTGCGTGCAGACGGACCTTTGCCGATCACGATGTCGAGGGCGTAGTCCTCCATGGCTGGATACAGGACCTCTTCGATCGAGCGGTTCATGCGGTGGATCTCATCAATAAAGAGGATGTCGCCTTCTTCCAAGTTTGTGAGGATCGCGGCTAAATCACCGACGCGTTCAAGCGCTGGCCCACTCGTCACACGCACCGTCGTCCCCATCTCATGTCCGATGACATGGGCGAGCGTCGTCTTCCCCAACCCTGGCGGGCCGTAGAGCAGGACGTGTTCGCACGGCTCTTTGCGTCCCTGCGCGGCCTGCAAGAAGATGCTCAAATTTTCTTTCACCTTGGGTTGGCCGATGAACTCGTCCAGTTTTTTGGGACGCAAGGCCAGGTCGAACGTCTGCTCGGCTTCTTGGACTTCTGGCGAGATGACCCGCTCCTCGTCGCTCATACGTGGACAAACTGCTGCACAAGAAGGATGAGGGCGATGCCGAGCACGGTCAGCAACAGGCTTTGCCGGGACGCGCCACCTTCGTGGGCTTCCGGCAGGAGTTCAGATAGCGGAAGGTGGATGAACAGGCCGCCTAACCCCGCCAAGAAGAAGGTAAAAAAGGCGGTGGAAGGTTCGAGGACGAAACTCGCCGCCACGCCGAGGAGCGGCGTGCAGATGATGCCGATGAGGGCTAAGACGGATTTTTTTCGTTCCCCGTCTTTCTCGTGCTTGCGCATGAGGGTCACGGTCGTCATGCCGTCGGTCAGCTTGTGGAGGGCGAGCGCAGCCGTGACCAAGATGCCGAGGCGCAGGTCTGCGGCAAACCCGCCGCCTACGGCGAGCCCGTCCAAAAAGCCGTGGAACCCCATGCCGCCCAGGCGCGTCCAGAGATGCGCGTGGCCGTGTTTGTGGTGGCCATTGTTGCAGGCGTGGTCATGCCCTTCGTGGCCGTGGAAGTCAAAGACCTTGTCGAGGATGTGGAAAAAGAGGATGGAACCGAGCACGATCCCGCCGACAACCGTCCCTGACCAGCCGACTTCCGCGCCGTGTTCAAACGCTTCTGGCAGCAAATCAAGAAAGGCGAGGCCGAGCAAAACGCCGCCTGACAGCGAGAGCCAGGGGCGCAGTGACCGAGAAGAACGCAAGACAACCCAACCGCCGAGCAGCGTCGCACAAATCGGCACCAGGATGGCGACCCAGGAGGGGAGCATGGGTGAATAGTGGATGACGTGACGCGAGCCGTCAAACCTGTCATGCTGGCGGCTGAAAAGATATGTCACTCCTTTTTCGCTTCCTGGAATGGTTTCTGCACATTGACCGCCACTTGGGCGCATTGATCCAGCAGTTTGGGGTCTGGAGCTATGTGCTGCTTTTTTTGGTCATCTTTGCCGAGACGGGGCTCGTCGTCACGCCGTTCTTGCCCGGCGACTCGCTTCTCTTTGCGATCGGCGCTTTTGCCGCGCGTGGTTCGCTTGAGCTGTGGGCCGTCCTCCTCATCTTAGTCGCGGCCGCGATCATCGGCGACAGCGTGAATTACACCATCGGCCGACGCTTTGGTCAGTGGTTCATCACCAAGACAAATGGGCGTTTCATCAAAAAAGAACATTTAGAAAAGACAGAAAAGTTTTACGCCAAGTACGGCGCGAAGACGATCGTGCTCGCACGCTTTGTCCCAATCGTGCGCACCCTCGCCCCGTTTGTCGCAGGCGTCGGCAAGATGGAGTACAAGAAGTTTTTGTTCTTCAACGTATTTGGCGGCATCTTGTGGGTGGTCCTATTCGTGATCGCGGGCTACCTCTTCGGCAACATCCCGGTCGTGCAGCACAACTTTACGCTCGTCATCTTTGCGATCATCGGCGTGTCGTTGGTCCCGGGGATCATTGAATATGCAAGAGCGAAGTGGGGGAAGAAGGATGACAAACCGGTGTCATCCTGAGTCAGACGAAGGATCTCAATCCGCTCCGTACGGAGTGAGATTCTTCACTACGTCGAACTCCGTTCAGAATGACAACCGGTAAGACACTTGCGAAAACCCCTATTTGAAGCCATGATATCGCCCGTGCCCGGGTGGCGGAACTGGTATACGCGGAGGACTTAAAATCCTTAACCCGTAAGGGTGTGTGGGTTCGATTCCCACCCCGGGCACCAAACAAAAATAAAATGGAGTCACGATTTAGGATTAGAAATAGCAATTAAAGTTATGCAAAAATATACAGTAAACCAATATTTTGTAAGTAATATACTGAATTGGGTTCAGGAAAAGGAGATTGCGATACCAGAAATTCAGCGTCCCTTTGTTTGGGACTCCACGAAAGTCAGAGATTTGATGGATTCATTGTATAGGGGTTTCCCGATCGGCTATATCATCGCTTGGAAAAATCCCGACGTCCGTCTTAAAGATGGCACGGTTTCTAATGGAAAGAAAGTATTAATCGACGGACAGCAACGCATTACGGCGCTGCGTGCCGCTATCCTCGGTCAGAATATTACTAATAAGGATTATAAGGAAGAGAGGATTTTTATCGCCTTTCATCCGTTATTGGAAGAATTTGCTACGCTCACTCCCGCCATTTCAAGAGATAAGGCGTGGATACCGGATATTTCAAAACTTATGGCGAAAGAGGGAGGGTTGTTTGAGGACGTAACGGATTATTGCGATAAAAATTCCGAAGTTGACCGAAAACTTATTGAAAGAAACATTGAAAGATTGCTTCAAATCAAAAGTAAGCAGATAGGTTTCATTGAGCTTGACGCGAATTTGGACATAGAGACGGTTACGGAAATTTTTATCCGTATTAACTCCAAAGGCGTTGTTTTGAGTCAGGCTGATTTTGCTATGTCCAAAATTGCGTCTTACGACAAGGAGGATAATTTCGGTGTCAATCTGCGAAAGTGTATTGACTACTTCTGCCATCTCTCGCGTGAGCCGCAATTTTATAAGCATATCAGCGAAAATGATACCGAATTCAAAAATACGATGTATCTTTCAAAAATTGCGTGGCTGAAAGATGAGAATGACGATTTGTACGACCCGGATTATTCCGATGTTTTGCGCGTAAGCTTCACGAAACAATTTGAGCGCGGGAAAATGGCTGATTTGGTTGGCTTGCTTTCCGGTCGCAATTTCGAGACGCGTAGTTTTGAGCAAAATATTATGGACGAGTCATTCCAAAAATTACGCGACTCGGTTTTGGACTTTGTCAGCGAGACGAATTTCAAGCGTTTCGTAATGATTATAAAATCGTGTGGCTTTACCTCAAACGATTTAATTAATTCCCAAAACGCTCTTAACTTTGCGTATATCCTGTTCTTGAAATTGCGTGAAAAAGGAGAAAATCCTAGCGTTATAGAAAAATGTGTTCAGCGCTGGTTTGTCATGTCCCTTTTGACCGGACGCTATTCGGGTTCACCGGAAAGTCAATTTGACTTTGACATCAAACAAGTTTCCAAAGACGGTGCAGAGAGGATCTTACAATCCATTGAGGACGCACAGCTCTCGGACGCATATTGGAACGCTCAGCTGATTCAAGAACTGGATAAGGCTAGCGTCAATAATCCATTCCTTAATCTACTTTTTGCTGCTCAAATCAAGGCTAATGACAAGGGTTTTCTTTCAACTGATATTTCCGTAGGCAACATGATTAACCACCGAGGCGATATTCATCACTTGTTCCCGAGAGAGTATCTGAAAGCAAACGGCTTTGAGCGCGGCGATTACAATCAAATTGCAAATTTTGTTTATGCGCAATCTGAAATAAACATTAAAGTCGGCAAGAAAGCACCAAAAGATTACATGTCGGAAGTTATCAAGCAAACACGGGGCGGGGAACTCAAATATGGCGGTATTACCGACGGGGGCACCCTCGCTGAAAACTTGAAGCAAAATTGTATTCCGGCTGGATTTGAGGAAATGGAAGCGGGCGATTATGAAGATTTTCTTAAAGCGCGTCGCAAGCTAATGGCGAAGAAAATAAAGGATTTTTATTTCAGTTTGTAAAGACGAGGATCTTACCGATAAATATCTTTGCGGTGCGCGACGTGTAAAAGTTGGATGCAGTCAGCATCTAAAAATTGAAAGAGGAACCTCCAGTCCCTCGTGATGCGGCAGGAATGGATCCCCGCGAGGGGGCCGGTCAGGCGTTTGGTATGTAACTTAGGATCAAAGGGGTTTTTGCTTAGGCGTTCGACCTGGTGGGCGAGAGCCGTTTGGAGCGCTTTAGTCAACCGTTTTGCTTCACGGAGAAACGATCCGTGATACACGACGCGGATCATGCGCGTCGTAGGTCCTCAAGGAAGTTCTTCGCTCCCTTGAACGTTCGTTCCGGTTTTTCCGTCGTCGCTTTGAGGATCCGCGCGACGAATGCTGGGCGGTAGGCTCCCTCATCGTCTTTGCCGAGCAGGCTGACTAAAGCCGAGCGTAGACGCATAAGCTCGGCTTCCATGGGTGAGGATGCCGCTTGTGTTTTGGAGCGCGTTTTGGTCGTTTGCATGCCTCTACCTTAAAGGCTCTTTCTTGTCCCGTCCAGTTTTTACGCCCTCCCCGCACTCCCAAACAATTTCATCTTGTGTTTCGCGAGCGCGGTCATGTCTGCGATGGCGGGGGCGAGGAGTTTGCGGGGGTCGATCTGGCTGCGGTCGGTTGCTAGCGCTTCGCGTACGCCAGCCGTAAAGGCCATGCGGAGGTCGGTGTCGATGTTGATTTTGGCGATGCCGTTCCTGATCGCGGCGCGGATGTTTTCGTCGGAGACGCCGTGTGGGTGGTCGAGTTTGGCGCCGTAGCGTTTCGCTTTTTTGACCAGGTCTTGCGGGACGCCAGAGGCACCGTGCAAGACGAGCGGGATGGAAACGCGTTTAGCGATCTTGGCGAGGCGTTCGATATCCAACCATGAGCGCTGCAAGAATTTGAATGCGCCGTGGGAAGTCCCAATCGCGACGGCGAGCGCATCACATCCAGTAGCTTTGACGAAGTCTTCAGCTTCTTTGGGGTCGGTCAGGGCCGCGTCCTGTTCATCCACGCTGACCAAATCTTCGATGCCGGCGAGTACGCCGATCTCGGCTTCGACGGAGATGCCGGCGGCGTGTGCTAAGCGTACGACCTCGCTTGTTTTGGCGATGTTTTGTTTGTCTTTGAGGCTGGAGCCGTCAAACATGACACTGGTGTAGCCCGCGGCAATTGCTTTGCGTACGGTGGCGAGATGCTTGCCGTGGTCTAGATGGAGGACGACCGGGAGCTTTCCTTCGGTTGCGGTGCGGACCATCGTGACCAGCATGTCCATCCCGGCGTATTCGATCGCGCCTTCTGACGTCTGCAGGATGACGGGGGAGCGCATCTCTTTGGCCGCCGTCATGACCGCGGTCAAAATCTCTAAGTTGTTGATGTTAAACGCAGGGACGGCGTAGCTGCCGGCGCGGGCTTTTTTGAGCAAAGGAGCGGAAGGGACGAGCATACGGTTATGAAACCTGGGACGCTTTGATTTTGGAAAACTTTTTTAGGATCTTCTTCATTCCGTTCATGTCGAGCAGTCCGGCTTGGGGGCCGATTTTTTGGACGACGCTCCAGCCGTTGGCCGTGCCGTGGCGCATGGCTTCTGGGATGTCGTGGCCTTGGGCGATGGCGCACGTAAAGGCGGTGCCGTAGCTGTCGCCGGCGCCCGTGCGTTCAACCACCGGGCCTTTGAAGATGCCGAGCTTCCAGACGCGTGAGCCGTCTGTTGCGAATGACCCTCTGGGTCCATCCGTGATGACCACGACCTTTGCCCCGAGGTGGAAAAAGTTCATGAGCATGTTTGGGATCGGGCGTTCACCGTCTTCGAGCAGGCGCGCGGCTTCTTCTTTGTTGACGATGAAGACATCACAGCGAGCGATGACGGGTTTGAGGGCTTTCAACCCGCGGCGCAGTTGCTTCGTACCAGGGTTGAACGCGAGTTTTTGTTCCGGGTGTTTCTTGAGATGGGTGAGGAGCTGGCGCTCAAGCGTCTCGTGGCCGGGGCCGAGTGAGGTGTAGTAGATCCACTTGGCGCCGTCGAGTTTGGGTAAGCGGTACTTGTGCTGATGCGCGTAGACCAGGATGGTGCGTTCGCCGTGGAAGTTGAGCACCGTCGAGTAATTCGTTTCATGTTTTGGATCCAAGGTGACGTAACGCGTATCCACGCCTTCGCGCTTCCATCCTGCGCGGATCTCGTCGCCGACCGTATCCTTTCCTACGATCGCCACGATCGCGCTCTTCAGTCCTAAACGACGCGCGCCGACCGCGGCGTTCGAGGCATTTCCCGCACCCGGGACTTTGACCACGGCTTCGACCGGGATTTTTTCGGCGTACTCGAGGCAGAGCAGGCACTGCGCGCGGTTGAGTTGGCACGAGACGGTGGCCTCGCTGATCTGGAGGAACACGTCGAGCGTCGTGTCACCGATGGCGATGAAGTCGAGCGATGGGGTCCGTTGCATGGGCACCATCATAGCATTGATGAAGGGGGTGAGGAATGCGGGTTTATGGGTGTCATCCTGAGTCTGACGAAGGATCTCAATCCGCTCCGTACGGAGTGAGATTCTTCACTCCGTAGGACTGCGTTCAGAATGACACAACGAAGAGATCCCTCGGCTACGCTGCTGCTCCGCTCGGGATGACAGAGCGGAGGTCGCGGAACGTGGGGTGTGCGTGCTAGACTGGGGGTTATGTTGAAGAAAACGAACCTGGCATTTGATGCGGGAGCGCTCCGTCCCGCCGTGCCAAAGCCCACCAAGGCAGAGGCGCACGCCCTCTCCCTGGCTCACGCGAACATCGCGGAACGGGGAAAGACGGGGGAGCTTGGGTTTTTGGACCTGCCGCACGACCGTGTCGGGTTGAAGATGGTGAAGAAGCTGGCGAAGCATTTTCAGCGCTACCCGACGCTTATCGTCTTGGGCGTCGGCGGTTCGGATTTGGGCGCGCGCGCTGTCTTGCAGGCGTTGCCGCAAAAGCGCCATGTCATCTTCGCCGGCGACACGACGGACCCTGTGGCGGTGCACGAGGCATTCAAAGATGTGGACTGGAAACAGACGGCGGTGAACGTCATTTCAAAATCTGGGGGGAGCGTTGAGACGCTTTCGGCGTTTGGCATCGCGTATGACCAGTTGTGTCGCGCGTTGGGTAAGAAAGAAGCGGCGGCACGCATCATCGTCACGACAGACGCAGAAGAGGGGATGTTGCGGAAGTTTGTGAACGATATCGGATGCGCTTCGTTGGATGTGCCGCACAATGTAGGTGGACGTTTTTCCGTCCTCTCGTCCGTCGGATTGTTCCCGTGTGCTTGGGCGGGTGTTGATGTCGCTGGTTTGTTGGAAGGTGCGACACAAGCTTCGTCTTCGCCGCTCGCCGTCCACTTAGCGGAAACGCTTATTGGTGCTTACGCGCAGAAAAAGACGACGTGGGTGTTCATGCCGTACTCGCGGCGGCTGGTCGGTTTTACGTTGTGGATGCGCCAGCTCATCGCCGAAAGTCTGGGGAAGAAAAAAGGGTCGCGCGGGATCGGGCCGACGCCGCTCGTGTCCGAAGGGCCGACGGACCAGCACTCGCAACTCCAGCTCTATAGGGAAGGACCGGACGACAAGCTCTTCCTGTTCTTTACGCTCAAGAACCACGGGATGGATGTGCGTGTCCCTGCTTTGCCGGACATGCTCGCGCCTGCACAGCTTTCCGGCGTCCGCTTGTCGGAATTGGTCGCTACGGAACATCGGACAACGGTCGAGACCCTTTCATCCGTCCGACGTCCTTCTGCGACGATCCAGCTTGAAAAACTAAGTGCGAGGTCTCTTGGTGAATTATTGCAAAGTTGCATGCTTGCGATAGCCTACGTGGGAGAAGTTTTGGGAATCAACGCCTTTGACCAGCCCGGTGTTGAGGACAGCAAGCGGAGGATCAAGGAGTGGCTGAAACGCCGTTGACGCCTTTCGGATCGCGCGTGATAATACAGCTGACATTATTCTTTTCGACCACAGGGTCACAGAAATCGTATGGCAAAGAAATCCCACATCGGAGCCGGCCTCGCCGCTGGCGCCATCCTCGGCCTCGCCGCTGGCCTCTTTCTCCAATCACGCAAGGGCAAGGAGCTCACGCGCGACGCGCAAAAGAAGGCGATGCTTTTGCAGAAGCAGGTGATGAAAAAATTGAAGAACGTCACAGAGATGACGAAGGGTGATTACGAGGAGTTGGTTGACCACGTCCTCGACTACTACACCAAGACCAAAGAGGTGGCGAAAAAGGAATTGCCGGAGATCCGCACGTTCCTTATGAAGCGCTGGAAGGACATCGAAGGCGAGCTCAAGAAATAATGAAGCGACATCGGTTCATTGTCCCATTCGACCAGACGCAGACTTCTCTGCGTCTTTTCGAAACGGAGTTGGTGCGGCAGATCACGTTGGTTTTGAAATTGAAGGTGGGGGAGGAAATCGTGTTGTGTGACGGCAAGGGGAAAGAAGCCGTTGTCCGTCTGACGTCCGTGGAGAAAAAAGAGGTGACGGGCGAAGTGATCGAACGGATGGAGAATACGAACGAGCCAACGCGCCACGTCGTTTTGTATTGCGCCGTCTTGAAGCGTGAGAATTTTGAGCTGGTGGTACAAAAAGCTTCGGAAGTCGGGGTGGCCGAAATCGTGCCGCTCATCACACGTCGCACAGTAAAAACGGGATTGAAGTTGGAACGCTTGCGCCAGATTGCCAAAGAAGCGGCGGAACAGTCTGGCCGCGGTATCGTCCCCGTCGTTCACGAAGCAGTTGGATTTGAGGAAGCGATTGAGCAAGCGAAGAAGCTCGACGACGTTTTCTTTTTGGATATGAACGGCGCTGTCATTCCCGTGAAAACGGGAATCCAGCGAAACAAAAAGGTTGCCCTGTTCGTCGGTCCCGAAGGCGGTTGGGATCCTGACGAAGTCGCTCAAGCAAAACGCGCTGGGTTCACCAGCGCGTCGCTTGGAAAGCTTGTGTTGCGGGCGGAGACGGCGGCGGTTGTGGGGACGTACTTAATGACGATGAAAAACGTTTTTGATTCTGATCATTCCTGAATCCAGCTGGTTTTCCCATCAAAGGTCAATCGGCGTATAAAGACCTTTTTTCCCTTAGCGTCTCGTACCGTCAAGAATAAGCCATGGCCAGCATCGAACAGCATGGAAGTTTTTTGAACGCTGAAAACATACGGATTGGTTATTCCGATGCGTTTGAGCAGGGCTTCGTCAACGGGAATCTGTTCAGCCTTATCGGCCTCGAATTTTTTTATCCAAAGTTGATCCAACGTACCGTCCTCGTGGACAACAAAAGCGACAGACTTACCATCTACATCGATTGAGGCGGATGTGATATAGGCTTTCGTCCCTGTCGAGAGTTCAAACAGTAATTTCGTTTCCTCTTCCGGATGGTATGTTTGCATGGGGAAGGTCAAAATCCTCGCTGTACCGGAGGCAGATGATATCGGTCGTTCAAACCAAACGGCTAGGTTTACTTGGGGGTCAGCATCTAGGAGAGAACCGTATTTATCAGGTGGATAATAACCGCCATACGGGTTGATGTAGTTAGAGGGGTAACTATTTGGATTATCCACATCGAGACGCGCCACCCCGCCACCCCGTATCCATCCGTAGACTTGTTCCCAGGACGTTGATTCATCCGGGGTTTCGGCTCCCGATACCAGGTAAAGGGATTTTCCATCGTTGCTCCAACCTAGAGGAGATAATTCTGTCAGGTTTCCTTCCCCGCGTTCAAACCAATCCAGGTAGATGTATTTGTTGGCCTTGCCTTTTAGGTTGATGAGTTCTAAGTAGTCATTTCTGTATCGGCTCAACGGTCCAGTGCCTATGGTGAGTGTGCTTAAGAGCCATTCTTCATCCGGGCTGATGAGTGGATGGCCGTTTCTTTTCGTCGATTGATCAAGTAAGGGCGAAACGATGAGGGACGTCGTCGGAAGCGCCGGAAGCCCTGTTTCTTCATTCGTCGTGGAATTTTCTAGATTTTGATTGTTAGCTCCATCTCCAGATTCTTGTTCGGTCGAAACTGCGTCCCAGTAATCCTTTAAGTGCAGTAGATCCGGCCGGATATACACGACGAGAAGGGAGCTCGCAACGATTATTATTACGAACGCTACAATCAAGAGCCTTCTTTTTTGCATATGTGTCTGTTGATGACGATTGTAGCATAATCATATGTAGCACCTTGCATGGACATTTCGTTAGCCGCCCCCCTATTTTTCACTTTTATGTCCCTTGACGCATGACGCTGTCCGTGGTAGGAAATATATTGAATATGAATATGCACCTGATTTATTCGGCCAAGCGCGGCACTGATGTGCCGGCGCAGGTTTTGGCATTCCCGTTCCATCAGGTGCTTACAGACTGTTAACCACGGTTTTTAGCTCCGAATCGGCCCGGGAATACCCCCGGGCTTTTTCGTCCTTTCGACAAGGAGCGTGCGATGCATCCGGCGCGAGCCTATCTGATCTTCTCGTTCGGCATGGGCATGGCGACGTGCTTCTCTGCCACGACCTATGTTCCGTATCTGCGGACACTCGGCCTCACCATGGCTGACGTGACGTTGATCAACGCCGTCTTCTGGGCCGTGATCACGATCGCCGAAGTCCCAACCGGCCTCTTGGCTGATGCGAGGAGCCGCAGCTGGTCCATCCGTGCAGGGATCCTCCTGCTCTGCCTCTCGTCCTTCGCGTATGTCTTTTTCGTGAAGGGGATCGTGACGGCGCTGGTCATCGAGCTGAATAGCGGTATCGGATTCGCCTTCCTCTCTGGAGCGCAGACGGCCTGGGCCACGGATGCGCTCGACAAACGTGGTGAATCCCATCGGCTGCAGCGCACGTTGTCCCATTCCGCCATGTTACGGTCAGCGGGCGCCCTTGTCGGAGGGGTCGTGGGCGGTTGGCTGGGCACGGTGAGCCTCCGCCTCCCGTTTTTCATCGACGGGATCGTCTGTTTCGTTCTTTTCATCTTCGTCCTTTGTACGATGCGATCCGATGGCGAACCAACCGAACGAGAAACGGAACGGAAGGCGTTGTCCGCAAGCCTCCTAGCCTTGAAAGCGCAACCTGCACTGCGTTGGATCCTGGTCGCGGGCATGCTGGTTGGCTTTGTCCTCCCTTACAACCTCGGATGGGCCGTGTATTCGCGTGAACGGTTTGGGGCTTGGTCCGTCTCGTGGATCTGGGCGTTCCTCCTCCTCGCCCTGATCGCTGGCGGTTACCTTTCACGCAACCGTAGCATAGCCAAGTCGCGGCTGCTGCATGCGATCAGCTTAAGCCTCGGTTGCATGGGCGTCGGCATGGTCGTCGTAGGATCGACGCCAAGCCCCATGTTCTTTTTGGTCGGTGTAGGTATGCATGAGGTCTCTAGCGGAGTCTACGGGGTGGTGTCAGAAGTATTCGTTCAAGAGCGTATCGGGAGCTCGTACCGCGCAACCTTTGGCTCGCTGAATTCTTTGTTCAGCAAGCTCGGATACGCGCTCGTGTTGGGAGGCGCGACCCTGCTCTTCGGCAGTTCGTCCGATCCCGCGCATATCCAAGGCGTGTGGATGGTTATGGGCGCCTTGCTCGCTGCCTCGGCCTCTAGCCTTTGGCTCTTCCGTCCGCGTCTATCTTCTTAAGTAAAGCCCCCACTTCCGTCCTGGAAGCGGGGGCTTTCTCTTACTGTTTTATTTGATCACAATCTTCTCTTTACTCGCATCCACCGTCACTTCATCTCCTTCTTTAATCTTCCCCTCAACAATCTTCAGCGCCAAGTCGTCTAAGACCAATTCTTGAATGGCGCGTTTCAGGGGTCGCGCGCCGAACGACGGGTCGTAGCCTTTTTCGGCGACGAGTTTTTTGGCCTTGTCCGTGAAGGTGAGTTTGATTTTTTTGGTGGCGAGGCGCTTGGCGACTTCGGCGAGTTGGAGTTCGACGATGCGCGTGAGTTCCTCTTTGCCGAGCGATTTGAACATCACGATCTCATCCACGCGGTTCAGGAATTCTGGTCGGAAGTGGTCGCGCAGCATGTCGAGGACGCGGCCGCGGATGCCGTCGCCGGAGAGCTCTTCGTCTTTTTCGTCTTCGTTCTTGAACCCGATGTCACCTTTGCGCTTGCCGTAGTCCAGGATGACGTCAGAACCAATGTTCGAGGTCATGATGATGACCGTGTTCTTGAAGTTGACGGTGCGGCCCTTGCCGTCGGTCAGGCGGCCGTCGTCCAAGACTTGGAGGAGCGTGTTAAAGACGTCGGGGTGCGCTTTTTCGATTTCGTCGAGCAAGATGACGGCGTACGGGCGGCGGCGGATTTTTTCGGTCAGTTGTCCGCCTTCGTCGTAGCCGACGTAGCCTGGCGGCGAGCCGATCATGCGTGAGATGGCGTGCTTCTCCATGTATTCGGACATGTCGACGCGGATCATGGCGTCTTCATCATCAAACAGGACTTCGGCTAATGAGCGGGCGAGTTCAGTCTTGCCGACGCCGGTTGGGCCCAAAAAGAGGAACGAGCCGATCGGCTTTTTTTCCTCGCCAATGCCCGCGCGCGAACGGCGGAGCGCGTTGGAGACCGCTTTGACGGCTTGCTCTTGGCCGATGACGCGCTTATGCAGTTCGTCTTCCAGCTTCGCGAGCTTTGCCGCTTCTGACTCCAACATGCGTGAGACGGGTACGCCGGTCCAGCGGCCGACCACGGTCGCGATCTCTTCTTCCGTCACCGCATCTTTCAGCAAACCGCGCTGCCCTTGCAGGTTGCGCAGCTTCGCTTCCAGGTCCGTCCGTTCTTTTTCGAGTTGGGGGAGCGTGCCATAGCGGATCTCCGAGGTCTTTTCCAGATCCCCGCGGCGTTCCGCGATGTCTGCTTCGCTCTTCAGTTTTTCGAGCTGTTCTTTGACGCTACGCAAGCCGGTGATCACTTCTTTCTCCGCCTTCCACGACAGTTCGAGCGTGTCCGCTTTCTCGCGCACTTCGGCGGCGTGCCGTTCCAATTCATCCAACCGTTCTTTGGAAGACGCGTCTTCTTCTTTAGAGAGCGCGCGCTTTTCGATCTCAAAACGGACGAGTTCGCGCTTCAGTTTGTCCAAGTCTTCGGGCAGCGAATCAATCTGCATGCGGAGGGCGGCGGCCGCTTCGTCAATCAAGTCCACCGCCTTGTCCGGCAAAAAGCGGTCGGTGATGTAGCGGGTCGAGAGCTTGACCGCGGAGACGATAGCACCGTCCGTGATGCGTACGCCGTTGTGCAGCTCGTACTTGTCCTTGATGCCGCGCAAGATGGCGATCGTGTCTTCTTCCGTCGGTTCGTCCACAAAGACCGGCTGGAAGCGGCGGGCGAGAGCCGCGTCCTTCTCGATGTACTTCTGGTATTCCTGGAGCGTGGTCGCGCCGATGGCACGCAATTCCCCGCGGGCGAGCGCTGGCTTCAGCATGTTGGAGGCATCGAGCGTCCCGCCTTCGCCGCCAGCTCCTGCGCCGACGAGCGTATGCAACTCGTCAATAAACAAGATGATGTTGCCGTTCGACGCTTCGACATCTTTGATCACGGCTTTGAGGCGTTCTTCAAACTCCCCGCGGAATTTTGTCCCAGCGACAAGCGCTCCCACGTCCAGTGCCACGACCTGTTTGTCGCGCAAGGACTCCGGGACGTCGCTTGCGATGATGCGTTGTGCCAGCCCTTCGACGATCGCCGTTTTGCCTGTACCTGCCTCACCGATCAGGACCGGGTTGTTTTTCGTGCGGCGGAGCAGGATCTGCATGACGCGGCGGATCTCGTCGTCACGCCCGATGACCGGGTCGAGTTTTTCTTGGCGTGCCAAGTCTGTCAGGTTGCGCGAATATTTTTCGAGCGCTTGGTAGGCGGATTCTGGTTCTGGCGAGTCGATCTTCACGTTGCCGCGCACGTCTTTCAATGCTTTCAAGATTGCCTCCGTGCTGATCCCGTTTGCGGTCAGCATCTGGCTCACCGGCCCAGGCATCTCCACCAAGGCGAGCAACAGGTGTTCGGTTGAGATGTACGCGTCTTTAAATTGGTTCGCGGCGCGTGCGGCGAGTTCCAGCGCCTTGGCGATTTCGGGGGAGAGGAAGAGCTGGGCCGCACCGCCGTTTGCATTTGCGACTTTCGGGAGTTGCTGGACCATGTGTTCCGCTTCACCGGCAACGGCCGCAGCATCAACGGACAGCTTTTTCAGCACCGCAGGCACGACGCCCCCGTCCTGTTCAAGCAGGGCGAGGATGAGGTGGGACGGTTCCAGTGCCTGTTGGCCGTTCTCGAGCGCTATTTCATGCGCGAGCCGGAGCGCCTCCTGGCTTTTGGTCGTGAAGTTTTGGGGGATCATAGGCGGTTAGCACTCTCAATAGGAGACTGCTAACAGCATACCCAAGCCTTTGTGACGCGTCAATTCCCGTCCGTCGGCGGCCAAAGGGTGATCTCTTGGTTGAAGTCGCGGTAACGGATTTCGATGGGGCCGGTCGGCGTATCCACGGCGATGAGCGTCGGAAGCTTGTCCGCGATGCAGATGCGCGCCGTGATGGTTGTGCCGTCGGCGGCGGCTTGGCTGAAGGTATAGAGGATGCAACCGGACGGGTCATCGCCGACAGACACGATCTTGGCGCTGTCGAGGATGGTGATGGTCGGGCGTTCTTCATCACCGGCGAGGGCGCTATGGAAGAAGGTGGCGAGACGCGCCCCTTCGCCCGTCAGCCCGACATTCGTCCAGCTGGAGGTGCCGTTCCGGACGTACACGTCAGACCCAAAGACATAGAGTTCGGATGCCGGAGCGCCGGGGACCGTGAGCGTCCCGTGCCAGCCGCCATCGCGGTTGACCTCGAGGTCTCCCCGGATGGCCGTTTGTTCTCCCGTCGGGATGGAGAGGTTCGCGCGGAAGGACGTGATGCGTGACAGGTTGGCCAAGGCCTCGCGCATGAGGGTGACTTCGCGTGGGGTCGGTCGCTCCGTGTCCGGTCGGCGTGGTTCGCGGATGTCCGTCTCCGTTGCAGCGCTGGGCTGGGAGTCGCGCGCCAAGGGGAGCGGGGGGACGGGCGTCGGTTCTGGCCGACGGCAGCCAAGCCCGAGGAGCGCTAGGGATAACGTCCCAACAACCAATGGCAGGCGCAAAGCGCTGGCAGTCATGCGCCCATTGTAACACGGCGGCCTCGGCTTCGCTTTTTCGCGTAAAACCTGGTACAACGGGCGCATGTCCGGAACCCTGTACGTGGTCGCGACCCCGATCGGCAACCTGGAAGACCTGACGCTCCGCGCCCAACGCGTCTTGTCTGAGGTTGGGATGATCGCCTGCGAAGACACGCGGGTCACGTCCAAGCTTTTGGCGCACCTCAAGATCAAGAAGCCGCTTCTCGCCCTGCACCAGCATTCGGGTGCCGGACACTTCCGTCGCTTGATGGAGGAGTTGGGGCGAGGGACGGACGTCGCTTATGTGTGTGATGCGGGGACGCCCGGCATGAACGACCCCGGAGGCCAGCTTGTCGAAGCGTGTGCGGAACATGGGATCCCGGTCGTGCCGATCCCGGGCGCGTCCTCCCTGACCGCAGCGATTTCCGTCTGCGGTTTTCCCATGGATGATTTTACCTACGTCGGTTTTATCCCGCATAAGAAAGGACGCGAGACGCTGTTCCGCGAGATCGCCGAGCGGGAAACGCCGACCATCTTTTTGGAATCCACGCACCGCATTATGAAGACCTTGGACCAGCTCGCGTTAGCCTTGCAGAAAGACCGCAAGGTGTTTGTGGGCCGTGAGTTGACCAAGCTGCATGAGACACTGTACCGCGGCACGGTTGACGAAGTGCGTGTGTCCATCCAAAGTACCAGTTCGAAAGGGGAATTCATTGTCATTGTCGCGCCAGCCTAACGTATGAAAAACACGTACTACCTCACCACTCCCATCTACTACGTCAACGACAAGCCGCATATCGGGCATGCGTACAGCACGATCGCGGCGGATGCGTTTGCGCGCTTCCATCGTTTGAAGGGCGAACCCGTGTTTTTTATCAGCGGCACGGACGAGAACAGCCAAAAGAACGTACAAGCCATGGAAAAGGCCGGCGGTTCTGACCTGTCCGCGTATTTAGATGAGATGTCTGGGACGTGGCGCAAGACTTGGGGCGACCTCAACATCACTTTGGATGACTTCATCCGCACGACCGAACTACGCCACCTGGCCGGGGTCGAGCGGTTTTGGAACGCGGTCAAAGCGAGCGGGGACTTGTACGAAGGGACGTATGAGGGGTTGTACTGCGGCGGATGCGAAGGGTTTAAGACGGAGACGGATTTGGAAAACGGCCATTGCCCGCTCCACCCAAACCGCGAGCTCGACCGGATCAGCGAGAAGAATTATTTTTTCCGTTTGTCTGCCTATCGTGACCAACTTCTTGCGCTGTACGATGAAGCTTCCGAGTTTGTCATGCCGGAAGCGCGACGCCACGAGATCCGGAACTACGTCGCGGACCACATGACGGATATTTCCGTCAGCCGCGAAGCAAATTCCGTTCCGGTCGGCATCCCTGTCCCAGGCGATGAGTCGCAACGTATCTACGTCTGGTTTGATGCGCTCGTGAACTATCTGACGGTCGCTGGCTATGGGACGGATGACGCCGTGTTTCAGGCCCGTTGGCCGGCGGACCTCCACTTGGTCGGCAAAGACATCCTCAAATTCCACTGCGCGCTTTGGCCGGCGATGATCATGAGCGCGGCCAAGAACGATCCTTTGCTCGCTGACAAGGCCGGGAAAGCGCTTTTGCCGAAGCGCGTGTTTGCCCACGGTTTTTTTACGATTGACGGCCAGAAAATCTCGAAGTCGCTTGGCAACGCCATTGATCCGCGCGAGGTGGCGGCGACCTACGGCTTTGACGCGGTTCGCTATTACCTGCTGCGCGAGATCCCGTTTGGCGAAGACGGTGATTTTTCCCATGCGCGTTTGGCCGAACGGTACGGCTCCGACCTGGCCAACACGTTCGGGAACTTGGTGCAGCGTACGGTCGCGATGAGTCGAAAATATTTTGATGGGAACGTGCCAACGCTCGACGTAGACTCGGCAAAGGATGCGGAAGGGGAAACGGCCTGGATGGGGTGGAGGGGATTGGAGGACGTGCGTCGAATGGTTGAAGTCGCGTATGCGGACGAACGTGCGGACGTTGCGCTCGAAGCCATCTGGCAGGGGACGCCGCGCGGGCTGTCCGGGCTGATCCAAGCGAACAAATATATTGAAGAGACGCAACCGTTCAAGCTCGTGAAAGAAGATGAAGCCGCGGTCGGCCGCGTGTTGTATGCGTTGCTGGAAGCGTGCCGTTGGTATGCGTGGCTCGTCTCTCCGGTCATGCCAGAGACAGCGGAAAAAGTGTGGGCGACGCTTGGGTTGGACGTAAAAGAGGAGCGATCCAAGGGATGGGAAAAAGCCTTCATCTGGGGAGGATTGCAACCGGGAACGGCCCTGCCGGAGCCGGAACCGTTGTTTCCGCGCGTCGAACAAGCCTAACCCATCATTCCCGCAAAGGCGCCCATCCGGTACCCTGTCCTTATGCTTTGGGTGAACATCATCTTGCTTGCGCTTTTGGCGGCGTTCGTGGGCGCGGGCGGCAAGCGAGGGTTTTTTGATTCGCTCGGCCGACTGGTCGGGGCGGTGTTCGGTTTTTGGGTGGCGCGCTTCTTTTCCGGCCCGCTTGCGGTCCTTTTTTCCCGTTTAGGGGTCGGTGGGGAACAGGTGGTCCACTTTTTCGCATTCCTCATCCTCTTTTTCTTGGTCTTCGCCCTGATCACCTGGGTCGTCGGGCTCGCGGCGAAGATGCTCCGTTTGGTCACGCGCCTTCCGATCATCTCGTGGGTGGACAGTTTGCTTGGTGGCGCGGTTGGGTTGGTTGAGGGGATCGTGTTTTTAGGGTCGGTGTTCGTCCTCCTTTTTTCGACGATGGTGAGCCCTAAGCTCGCCACGCTCTTGGCCGGCTCCTGGGTGACGCGCTGGATTGAAAAGGCGTTCTCGTTTATGCTCGGGTTCTTGCTGTGAAGCCCTTCCTGATTGATACGCACTGCCACATCTCATTTCCGCCCTACGACCAAGACCGCGGGGAGGTTTTGTCGCGCATGCGTGAGGCCAAGATGTGGGCTGTCACGATCGGCACATCCCTTGAGACGAGCCGTCGGGGGGTTACGTTCGCCGACCAGACAGATGATGTGTGGTGCACGGTCGGCTTGCATCCAGAGCACCTGACCAACAGCTACGAAGACCCAAACGAGGGTGAGGTGGGCGAGCGTACCGTTGATCGTGCTTCGCTTGTCCAGCTGGCGAAAACATCCAAAAAAGTGGTAGCCATCGGGGAAACGGGGTTGGATTGGTTTCGGATGGATGTCGCGTCAGACGAAGGAAAGGCCAAGCAAGAAGCGGCTTTCCAGGAACATTTGGCAGCGGCGCATGAGACGGATCTGCCGCTCGTCGTCCACTGTCGTGATGCGCTTACCCGTCTGGCGGAGATGTTGCAGGCAGAAGTCACGGCAGGACGAAAGCCTCGCGGCGTTGTCCATTCGTTCACTGGGACCTGGGAAGAAGCGGTTCCGCTTTTGGATCTCGGTTTGTTGCTTGGTTTGAACGGAATCGTGACCTTCCCACCAAAAAAGACGGCGGATCCGTCCAAGTCTTTAGATCGTGTAATCGAACGCGTCCCGCTTGATCATCTCGTGTTAGAAACGGATGCGCCGTATCTTGCGCCGGCGTCACAACGTGGAAAACGGAATGAACCGGTATTCGTGAAAGAAGTGGCGGAGTATGTCGCAAAAGTGAGGGGAGTGAATGTTGAAGAAATCGCCGAAAAGACGACGGAGAATGCGATAAAGCTTTTTGGTTTATCCGTATAAAAGAGAAAGGACCGCCGCGCTTGAGTGAGCGCGCGGCGGTCCAGAAGATCAGCAGGGCGGAGGAGGAATGGGTGTGATCGGTGTGCAGAAAGCGTGCTCGACGTAGCGCGGGAGGCAGAACTTCTCCAGCTCGACGTTGCATCCTGCTTTGAGCTGCTGTTGACGGTGGTGGGGGTTGCTCGCCCAGGCCACCATGAGCCCCGTGTAGCCCTGGTCCCGGAACCACTGGATGAGTTCGATGGTGTCCGGCTCCTCCGTACGGTGGGTATCCACGCAGCCATCGACCACGATAAGGTCGAAACGGCGGCTGGACTTCAGGAAGAGTCGCTTCGCCTCCTCTGTCGTCATGGCTGCGATGATCGTCGCTCCGGAGTCCTTCAGCATGGCGGCCATGCCCGTTTGGATCTCGTGGGAGTCTTCGACGAGTAGTACCAAGATATCGAGATGATCCATCCTTTTCACCTTCCCTGTTCCGTTCGGTGTGAACGGGACGGGTAGGATAGGCTATCTTTTTTCTTTTGTCAACCAGCGACAAGAAAGTCTCTATTGAGCAATAGAAGAGTTCAATGCTTGTTTCGTAAAAAAATCTTTTGATTACGCATGGTGATCATTCCATCACGTATTAATCTGTCCACCATTCGCTGTAGCCAAGAGGTGTCATCCTCGCCGGAAAAGGTGGGATCAATGGATGGACCTAGCTGTTTTAGGGAAAAAGATTTCTTTGTTTGGAGAAGTGTGCGCACAATCCGTCCGCGATAGATGCGGTCAGGATATTTTTTGTTCGCGTGGACCGTTTCACGTCCTTTTTTGATCATCCGTTTTGGGATACGCGTGCGACCGGAGAGAAATTTTTGTGCGCTGGGACAGTCGGCGCGTAAAGGACATACGACGCAGTCCGGAATTTTTTTACAGACGGCTGTTCCAAGATCAAACAATGCTTGAGGGACGTCCCAGAATCGAGTAGCGCGTGACGAGTAACGTAGGCCGTGGGAGAGGATGCGGGGATCGTCTGACGGTTTTGGGAAGGGTTTTCCGAGGAAGAGGCGGCCGGCGACCCGGCGTATGACGGTGTCGATCGGAAAGGTTTTTTCATGGGCGCTAAATAAGGCGATCGCGGCTGCCGTATAGGGCCCTATCCCTTTTAGGGCTAGCCAGTCGATCGCTTTCTTTGGCTCGCCATTTTTGACGATGTGTTGAGCGATTTTTTGGAGGGCGAGAGCACGGCGGTTATAGCCCAGGCCGCTCCAGTATGTGAGCACGGCGGTTGGGGGTGCTTTGGCAAGTTTTTTCCAGTCCGGAAAGCGCTTGAGCCAACGCCCATAAAAGGCGATGACGCGGGCGACTTGCGTCTGCTGCAACATGACTTCGCTGACCAGGATGCGGTACGGATCGCGGGTCTTGCGCCACGGGAGGTCGCGGCCGTTTTTGTCGTACCAACGCAAGAGCTTCTTGGCACTCATGGTGCAAAAGTGAGCGTGCTCAAGACCTCGAGCAGGCGTTTTTCTGATCCTGGTTGGCTCAGGTTTGCGATGATGAGATGGGTTGATGAGGCGACGGCTTGGGCGCGCAAGACGATCCCTGCTTCGCCTGAGCTCGTAGTGCCCGCTTTGCCGATCAAAAGCTTTCCAGCAACAAGATAGGAACGGTCTTCACCCTTGGTTGTCGACTGTTCGACGGCTTTAGAGGCTTCTGTGTAAGGCGTGATGACCAGCCATGCGCGCGATTCAGTGCTGGTTGAGGTGCTGGGCGAGGTCGCGTAAACGGCGAGACGAGGTTGTCCGTCGCTCCCTTGGGAGCTCACCACATCGAACCCAGATGGTGTTCGAAGGGAGACGCCAAGGGGGAGGGAGACCGTTTCTTTCCACGAGGTCACCGCACGGCTCCGGGTGAGGGTCACGGCCCGGGTCAATGCATCGCGTTCTTCCTTTAAGGCGGCGAGCAGGGCTTCGGCGCGCTTCACTTCTTCTGAGGCCTGGCGGATTTTTTGGTCTGCTTCGGTTGCCGTCGTACGCTGACTCGTTTCGGCGTCCTTGACGCGCGCCTCGGCGGCCTGGAGCAACCGGACCAGCTCCGCCCGGTCACGGTTTGCCTGGTAGAGAAAGATGCCCAGGCCCGCACTCGCGGCGAGAGCGCCGGCTAAAATCCATCCCAACATCTTCCAGGCATGGCGCATAGTTTAGGAATGCAGGAATGTCTGCAGGCGTTCACGTGCGGCCGGATCGTAGTGCATGCCGAGGATGGCGAGCATGATGTCGCCACGGCGAAGTTCCCGCCGGAGGGACATCTGGACGGCGTCTTCCCAGGATGTTGGGACAAGCTTGATGCGTTCGCCGGCGTCTTCCGTATTGTGTCCAGCGACCTTTTCTAAATCTTTGGCAACAAAAACAAACTCCTCAAAACGCGTAATGCCTTCATAGCGGTCCACGCACCAAAGTTCCATCTTGCCTGCGCGATAACCTGTCTCTTCTTCCAGCTCGCGCCTGGCTGCGGCTTCCGGTGTTTCGTTTGGTTCGACGAGCCCACCCGGCGGATCGTAAAAGGGTTTGGAGCGGCCTGGCTGTTCTTGGTGCGTCAGCAGGATCGTGTGCGGATCAAGGAAAGCGATCACGCCGACCGTGTCGTGGCGCACGAAGTATTCAAAGGTTTTGGTCGAACCGTCATACATGGTTTGTGGCGCTTGGTAGACTTTGGCCATGATCCCGTCATGGACGAGTGTGGCTCCGGATGGGGGAGGGACGGGCATAGGATAGGGGCAAGGGTAGCGCGGGGTGGCTTGCAGGGGAAGGGTCGTTTTGGTAGCGTAGCAGCCTATGAAAGGCATCAATCTGTACCACGAGGTCGCTGCAGGGGACGCGGACGCGTTCCACGTCGTTGTCGACCTCCCGAAGGGTTCGTCCAACAAGGTCGAGTACGACGAGGAAGGCGGCTACTTCAAGCTCGACCGCGTCCTGCACCACCAGATGTTCTACCCCTTTGATTACGGCTTCATCCCGCAGACGCATTCTGACGACGGGGACGCGATCGACGTGTGCTTGCTCGTGACCTACCCGACCTTCTCCGGTTGTGTCGTCAAAGCCCGCGCCATCGGCATGCTCAAGACGGCGGATGAAAAAGGTGGGGACAACAAGATCATCGCGGTCCCGGTCTCAAAAGTTGACCCGCGTTTTGACGAGGTGAAGAGCATTGATGACCTTCCGGCCCATGTCCGTGAGGAGCTGTTGCTGCACTTCAAAGAGATCAAGAAGCTCGAAAAATCCAAATACGACAAAGTGGTGATCAATGGGTTCGGCACGGTGGATGAGGCGAAGGCAGAAATCGTGCGGGCGATGGAAGCGTATACAAGCAAGCACGGCGCTTAACATGCATCCAGCCCTCGTCCTCCGTCCCTACGCCGTCCAGGAATTGCGCTGGGAGACGGCGGACACGTTTACGCTCGTGCTTCGGCCAGAAGTTGAGAGCGAGATTTTGAGTTTTGTGGCCGGGCAGTGGGTCTATCTGAATTTGTTAGAGCCCGATGGTTCCGTGTGGGCGCGGGCCGCTTTTTCTGTGGCCACGGCGCCTGAAGAATCCCTTTCTGGGTTTGAGTTGGCGATCAAGATCTACGGGGACTTCACGAAGCGCGCCGCAAAGCTCATGCCGGGTGACAAGGTCGCTATCCAGGGGCCATTTGGGGTGTTTACCGTCCCACCGACAACAAAGCGCCTCGTGTGTTTCGCTGGTGGGATCGGGATCAGCCCGCTCCGTAGTATGATCCGTTCGTTGGCCCAGTCTGCTTCCGAGACCGAGGTGACCCTGCTCTCTTCCAACCGCCTCATCGAAGACGCGGCGTACTATGAAGAGCTGATTAAGCTCGGTGAGGCTTGGCCAAACTTCCACCCCGTCTTTACGTTGACGGGAGAAGCGCCGGAGGGTTGGCAGGGGGAGCGCGGCCGCGTGTCCGTTGACATGGTCAAGCGCCACGTTCCGATCGGGCCGGACGTCGTGTATGCTATGTGCGGCCCGCATGGGTTCATGCAGGCTGTCCGTGAATCGCTCGTCGAGCTGGGCGTCAACGTCAAAACCCAGCTGAAGCAAGAATCGTTTGGATCTCATTCGTCGTCTTAATTTTTCTATGCGTTTTTTCCTCGTGCCGTTGGTCGGTGCCGTATCCGTGCTGTCTTTGTTAGGGGTGGGATGTAACCCCCTCGCATCCTTGACGGAGCGTGTCCAAAAAACCGTCGTTGAGTCTGCGGTTGAGAAGGCGATCGAGAAGAATGCTGGTGGGGATGTGGACGTGAACTTGGACGGGAGCGGCAAGAACGCTGTGACCTTCCGTGACGAAAAGACGGGTGACTACACGGCGTGGGGCGAGGACGTTGAAGTGCCGGCAGAATTCCCGTCTGACGTGCCGCGCTTGAACGGGACCAAGGTCGTCCAAGTGATGTTGTCGAACCAAGGGAAGACCGCTTCCATCTCTTTCCTGTCGACGGAGGGATTTGACCGGGTAGTGGAACAGATGGATGCGGCCGTCAAAGCCCAAGGTTATACACGGACCGGAGTCATGGAGGCCTCAACGGAAGCACGGGTCATGACCTACGAAAAAGATACGCTGACATTAGCGGTGACCATTGCCGCCGGCAGCGACCCAGAAGAGCCAACCGTGTCCGTCACGGTGGTGAGGCAGGAGAAAGAGTGAACGTTTGCGGCTGCGCCACGTGAATCCCCGCGACAGCAAAACAAATGGAGTCCCGTAAAATGCGCAAGCGCATCACGGGGCACGTAAAAATCCCTGCTGTCGCGGGGATTTATACGTGGTGGGCATGGGAGGACTCGAACCTCCGACCTTCACATTATCAGTGTGACGCTCTAACCACCTGAGCTACATGCCCATTTTTTACCTGTTCTAACGGGGCGCAGGTTACCCGAAGGCGGGGGAGAAGGCAAGATGTTGACCAACTTAATGGTTCCTGATAATGAGGAGAGGGTTCATTCACTAAGGAGAGACTATGCCTGACAAGTTACAGATCGTCGTGGGCTCCACCAGCAAGCACAAGATCGGCGCGGTCGAAGATGCGTGCCGCCGGCTTGGGATCGAAGCGGACGTGATCGGCTGCAAGACGAGTTCCGGCGTGAACGAGCAGCCCGTAGGGTTCGCGGAGACGGCACGAGGTGCTGCGAACCGTGCGATGGCTGCCTCCGCAGAGGATCCAGGATCCGTCTGTATCGGTATCGAAAGTGGTATCGAGGCGAGTGGGGCAGCGGTGATAGACTTCGCCATGATCACCGTCCTGTACAGGGGCGTACCCTATTTTTCGACGTCACCCGGTGTCCAGTTCCCGCATCCCTGTTACGTCACCGCGAAGAAGCGCGGCTTCGACAAACACACGGTCGGCTCCGTGGTTGCGGAGCAGCTCGGTGGTGACGGGACGGATCCGCATGCAACTTTGACCGGGGGGCGCCTCACCCGGCACGAGACGCTCGTCCAGGGTCTTTGCGTCGCCTTCGTACAGATGCTCGCTGCGCAATAGCTCCACCGTATCCCAACCAAAGCCGCCCTTCGGCTTCTCGGTCGGGGTGCGGTTTTTGGTTGTGGGAAAAACAAGAACGTCCCGATGAATCGGGACGTTCTTGTTGGAGCGGGTAGGGGGAGTCGAACCCCCATCCCTACCTTGGCAAGGTAGTATAATAGCCGCTATACGATACCCGCACGGCGTTTTTTCTAGCGAGCCGTAGGGTACCAAAGGCGGTCTGGGATGACAAGGGAGGTCAATGCGTCGTTTGGACCTGGGCAGCGGCTTCGGCGATCATCCGTTCGAGCCGCCGCTGTTCACGGATTTTTTGGACCCGTTTGACCCCTTCGCTCACCGCGACGGCCATGCCCGCCGCCCCAAAGGGCGTCCAGCTTGGCCAGCGTGATTTTGCTGTTTCTGCAGCTGTCGCCAGGTTCGCGTGGCCGATGATCTGGATGTCATCCGGGGAGCGGGGGAGGAGCGTCGGCGGTTCGCTCCTCGTATCCAGGAGGCCGATGATTTTGACCTGGTCCCCTTTGTTGAGGCGTGCCGCACGGTAATGCGTGGCGGCTTTGATGGTGGCCGACAGGTCCACGTCTTCTGTCGCGAGCTCGACTTTGGTCGAGCGCACGTCTCCCACGGTCGCCGTGATCTCGATTAGGCTCCACGCGTCTTCTTGGGCCGGCAAGACGAGATCGACGGCACGGACGGACGGTTTTTCTTGCGCCGGTTTTTCCGTCCAGCGGTCTTTTGCGAGCATGCGCAATCGGACGCCATCATCATTGACGGATAAGCTACCCGTCACTTCAACGAATGTCCCAAAGGGAGGACTTGGTTGTTTGCCGTTGCCCGCGACATATAATCCGCGGCCATCACTCGAGAGGATGACAAAAGCATTCTTTGCCAAGAGACCGGGGATGGAACCGACGGTACCGGATAAGCGGATACGCGCATCTGAAGTGAGCATAGGAAGATCAGAGAAAGTGGCGTTGATAACAGGGCTCGCGGGGCTCGCGGTAGAGGATTTTTTGGCTACGGCTTTTTTTGGTGCGGGTGCCGTCACCGCCTTTTTTATGCTGGCCGCTGTCTGTTTTTGTGAGGTTGCTTTTGTCACAGGGCCATTTTTTGGCTTGTCAGCTACCGCCTGTGTCGAGGATGGTTTTGTCGGCGTGAGAACGGCAGGCGGCGTGATGGGCGTTGGAGTTATGGTGACTGTGGGAGTCGGTTCCGCTGGCTCATCCACCTCTTCGGGTTCAGGATTGCGTTCACCTGGGGTTATGACAGTCGTTTTTATCCAGACGGTTCCATCCGGCGACAGGGCGTAACTCGTCCCTTTCGTTATGGACGGGTAGGTAACTTCGTCTTCGAGCTGTCCGTCCATCCTGATGAGACGGACCGTGTCACCGCTGTTGTTCAACACCGAGCGGGGGATGGAGATGACTGCTAAGCCGTCTGTCCACGCCAGGGAATCGACGGTAGCGGCATCGAGCGTCAGGACGCGCCCGTTTGCATCATGGATGGTCCAACCGACAAGGTCGCCCACGGTCCCTGACAAAAGTTCCAGCTCAATCCACTCCAGTCCGGCCAAGGGGGCGGGGTGGATTTCGTTGAGGCGCGCGTGCGCGATCGTGGCAACGGTCGTTGTTACGGTTGGGGGTGTCGAGCTCGTGCTCACGGGGAGGGGATCTTCGACCGTTGGCGTTGGTTCTGACATCGCTGGAGGTTCTGCGGGAGCGATTGCCAGCGTCGTCGTCGCGATGGAATGGAACGTGCCGTCTGAAACATCCAGCGTGACGAGATAGGGAGCGGAGGAAGCGTACCTATGTTCGAGAAAAGCCGACGTTTCAAGCGTGCCGTCACCCAGGTCCCAAGCAAAGGTCAGGATGTCGCCGTTTGGATCGCTGGAAGATGCGGCGTCAAACAGGATGGGCTGTCCCGCCACGAGTTCACCCGTGATCGCCAGCACGACGGCAGGATGTTGTGGCCCAGGAGCTTCGGGCACTACCACCTCTTCTTGCGGGACAGGAGCGGTTGAGGTTGATTCTACGGGGAGCGGTTCTTCCATCGGGGAGGGTTCTTCCACGGTTACCGGATCTTCTGCCGGTGGAAGCGTTTCTGGAGGAGGGGAGACGGGGATCGAGCTGCAGGCGTCGCAGGATCCGGGCGTGCCGAGGTCTGGCACCTCGAGGTCCATCCCTTGCCTGATGTCAGCCGTTTTCCATGCTGTCACGGACGTCCCGTCTTCGAGTGGCCATTGCCTGACCATGGACGCTTTTTGTTCGCCGGAGCTTCCGGCGGCTGGTTTGCTGCCATCACCAACCTGGTCGAGGAGCGAGCCTTGCGGGTCCTCGAGACGCAGGGCAAGCGCGTCATTGATGAGTGAGACGGCTGTCGTGACCCAATCCGGTGCATGGTCAAGGACACTTCTCGTATCGCTCGCCATGTAGTTAGCGATGACAAAGGCTTCGTGCGGTTGGATGACGGAGCCGGCGGGGAAGGTGAGTCCGGCCTCCGCTCCGCCAGCTCCAAAGAGGCGATGTCCGTCGAGCGTGATGGATTCTTCGCTGACGTTCCAAATTTCAATCCACTCATCCGCCGTTGAACGTGAAGATCCGGCCCATGAGACTTCACCTACGACGAGCGTGGGCTCTGCCGCAGACACGGGCGAGGGGAGGAGGCTGCTGACGCTTTGCAGGCACAGGACTGCGAGCAACACACGCGCGCAACGCTGTCTGAATGTTTGGCGCATAAGCACATCAAAAAGAAAAAAAGAATAAAACCCACTCTTTACGCCGTTCCAGTTTTTGCGCTGATCGTCAAGAGGGAAGTGGGGAAGTGTGATTGTGGATAACTTTAAGAAGAGCAGGGAATTCTAGGAAAATTGAGGCATTGACGAAGAACTGTTTACGTTCTATTTTTGTTCTATGCCTCCTCCACTCACTCCAAAACAAAAAGAAGCTCTCGACTTCATCGTGAACTTCATCCACGAGCGCGGGTATCCCCCGTCGTATCGTGAAATTGCCGGAGGATTGTCACTCGCCTCCCCTTCTACGGTGCACGCGCACGTCCATGCGCTTCGGCTCCGCGGCTATCTTCGGGCCGGTGAAGCGTCCAACGGCAACCGTGAACTTGAGCCGACGGACAAAGCTGTCCGTTGGGGCAAAAGCGTCTTGCTTCCGCTGAAGGGCCTGATTACCGCCGGCCAACCCATCGAGGCCGTCGAAGAAGCGGAAACCATGGCCGTGCCCGTTGATTTAGTCCCCGATTCCACCAATTCCTACATCCTGCGCGTCAAAGGTGAATCTATGGTTGATGAAGGGATTTTGGATGGCGATCACGTCATCGTGGAACGCAATCCCTCACCGAAAAATGGCGATGTCGTCGTGGCGCTCTTGGATAATTCGTACGCTACGCTCAAAAAGTTTTACCGTGAACGTGACCGCATCCGGTTGCAGCCGGCCAACAAGACTATGAAGCCGATCTACTGTTACGATCCGTTGATCCAAGGGGTAGTGCGTGGGGTCATCCGGACGTTTCGGCCGTAGGGTCGAGCCTCTCCAGTCAGCGCGAACTTACCAGGCGTGGGCGGATCTTTGTCGAAGGTCCGTACGGGTTCGCGTTGGCTGAAGCGCCTCGAACTTCTTATCCCTTTTGATCCTTGGTGTTATGAGCTACGAAAAGATCCACGAGCCAGTCGAAGTCATGGTTGCGTTCCGCAAAGAGCGCCCGGAACCGATGATGTTTAAGTGGGGTGCCAGGTATTTCCAAATCCAGAAAGTAAATTTGGTGCACGCGGAACGCGTCGGACGCGAAAAAGTCTACTACTTCTCCGTCTCCGACGAAGCAAACGCCTATCGCCTCTCCTTCCGCACCGAGTCACTGCAATGGCAGTTGGAAGAACTCTGTCCTAGTTGACGAAGCCCTATGCCCATCATCCTCCACGTTGACATGAATTCGTATTTCGCCAGCGTGGAGCAGCAGGCGAATCCGTTTTTGCGTGGGCGGGCGGTGGGCGTGTGTGCGTACCTCCAGCCCAAGGGATGCGTCATTGCGGCGTCGGTGGAGGCGAAGGCGCTGGGGATGAAGGTTGGGATGAACGTCGAAGAGGCGTCAACGATCGTGCCAGGCGCGGTGTTCGTCGAAAATGATCCGGCAAAATACCGGTTCGTCACAAAGAAGATTTTTGCTTTGTTGCACGAACTTTCGGATACGATCGAGCATTATTCCATTGACGAGGCGTTCCTCGACCTGACGGGTTGGTGCCGAGACGAGGCAGAGGCAGCTTTTTTGGCTTCGCACATCAAATATCGCTTGACGAACGAGGTCGGTGAGTGGTTGCGGTGTTCGGTTGGGATTGCACCGACGCGTTTTCTTGCGAAGTTCGCGTCTGAACGGCAAAAGCCTGACGGTCTGACAATCATCACGCGGGACAACCTGGATGCGTACCTCGCCGGCTCTGACTTGCAAGACGCCTGCGGGATTGGGCCCAGGATCGCACGAAAGCTCAATCGCCTCGGCATCCATTCCCTCCTTGCGTTAAAGCACTATCCCGTCGCAAATTTGATGCGTGCCTTGGGTAAGAACGGATTTTACCTCTGGTGCAAGGTGAATGGGATTGAGTGCGAACGCGTCGCGGGCGGGACCAGTCCCCCAAAATCCATCGGCCATTCTTACCGTGTCCCAAACCGGGTCAACCGAGATGGGCTGGTGCGCCCGGTCCTGGCAAAGCTCACGGAACGCGCTGGACGCCGCTTGCGGGAAACGGGCCTGTTGGCGGGCGCTGTCGCCGTCACGGTCGGTATCCGAGGGACCGATGAGTATCGTGGGCACGTCTTCTCTTTTCCGGAGCCGATAGAGGACTCCTTCGCCCTGGTCCGCGCTGCCGTCGCTGTTTTGGATCGCCTGTGGCGCGGTGAGGCAGTCAATTTTCTTGCGGTGACGCTCACCGATTTTGCGCCGCCATCCGGACAATTGCGTTTAGGGATCTACGGTTTATCCATTGACGTCTTCCGTAAAGGGGCGATTGGGGCAGACCGCTACGCGATGCAGGACCGGAGGGAGGGGGCCGTATCGCGGTCCATGGATGCGGTGAGGGACCGGTACGGGGAGCAGTCCTTGGTTTTAGGCCGGATGTTTTCCCTCTTGCAGCGGGATGAGGCGCCGGATCGGATTGGGTATCGTAAGACGGTACACACATTTGAAACGTAAGAAGAAAAAAGAAGGTTTATATATTTTACGACGCATGAAGAGGGAAGAGCGAAGGAGAGAGGGGCGCTCGCTTCTATCGCGTTGTGGACCTATGGTCGATTTTTTCTAGCTCGCCTATCCCCCGCCATCCATCTTTTCATCAGATGCGTCCGTCTTTAGTTCATGTTAAAGTTTAAACGAAGCCGCGGTGAAAACCGTAGGAAGGGTGGTTATGAACCAATTTAACGAAAACCAGCTCAAACAATTTGGTTGGCGTCCGATCCTCTTCTTGGTCGTGATGGTGGGTATGTTTGGGACGGCTGGGGTGTTGTGGTTCAGCCAACGTGGCACGCAGACACCGGAGCAAGTCGTCCGAGTTGTTGAGGCTTTGGGTGTCTCCGGGTCGCCGCAATCCATGCAGGAGCTGCATCCAGCTGACCTGGCAAGCCTTGGGGTGTTGGATTTTTACGCGGAGGCCAAAGCAGGTGATTGGGTGCTTCGGTATCAGACGTTGGTTGTCCTCTATCGCCCATCGGAGAAGACAATCATCCATCGCTGGGAGGTGGGATCCATTCCTGATACGGTGGTCCCACGAGCGCCATAGCCTATGCGTACCATCACGGATTTCCACCTGCATTCCAAATGGTCGCGGGCCTGTTCCAAGGACCTGACCCTGCCGAATATTGCCCGTGCGTGCGAACGGAAGGGTATCCAGCTCGTCGGGACATCGGACTTTACGCATCCAGCATGGAGAAAGGATATTGGAGAAGAGCTGGATGAGGCTGGTGGCGGGGCGTTTACTTTGAAAGACAAACGTTCCGGCACGCGCTTTCTTTTGTCGACGGAACTGTCATGCATCTATAAGCGTGGCGGGAAGGTCCGGCGCGTGCACCATCTGGTCATTTTGCCGACGTTGGCAGCGGTTGACCATCTGATCGCATCACTCGTCGCGCGTGGTTGTAACGTAAAGAGCGATGGCCGGCCGATCTTGGGTTTGGATTCTGAAGAATTGCTGAAATTGGTCCTGGATGCAGACACGCGCGGCCTGCTTATCCCCGCCCATGCGTGGACGCCGTGGTTTGCGGTGTTTGGTTCACAATCTGGTTTTGATGCGTTGGCCGAATGTTTTGGTGAGATGACGCCGCACATCCATGCGATTGAAACAGGCCTCTCCTCTGACCCGGCCATGAACCGTCGCCTGTCGAAACTCGACTCGGTCTTCCTCGTCTCCAATTCGGATGCACATTCCTTGGACAAGCTCGGACGTGAAGCGAATGTGTTTGACATGGAGCAGCCGGGGTTTGATGAGCTGCATTCCATCCTGACGACGCGTGATCGAAAGCGCTTTCTTGAAACGATCGAATTTTTTCCCGAAGAAGGGAAGTATCATGTGGATGGACATCGCGCGTGTGACTTTTGGTGCGAGCCTCAAGAGACGAAGCGCCGCAAAGGGCTGTGCCCCAAGTGCGGGATGCCGCTCACGGTCGGCGTCATGCACCGTGTGGATGATTTGGCTGACCGCGAAGCCGTCCCGCATCCAACGGGCTCTGTTCCCTACCGTTCCATCATCCCGTTGGCAGAAGTCGTTGCTGATGCGATGGGGAAAAAGCCAGCCGCGAAAGCCGTCAGGCTTGCCGTGGACCGTCTCGTCGCAGATGGCCGGACGGAGTTCGGTATTTTGCTTGATGAGCCACTGGGAGAGCTGTTACGCGTGACGTCGCCGGAAGTCGTCGAAGCGATCAAACACATGCGTGTAGGAAAAGTCACGATCCGTCCTGGGTATGACGGCGTCTTTGGTGAGATTTCGTTGATGGACCACCAAAAAGAACAGGCGAAACAAACGGAACTGTTTTGAAAACCCCCGATACGAGATCGGGGGTTTTCCTCCAAAAGGAACGACGTGAAAAGGTACGAGACCTTTGACGACTAACGGCGGCGCTTGGTTGCCTTCCGCTTGGTGGTCTTGCGCTTGGCCGTCTTACGGGCTGGTTTGCGCTTGGCTGCCTTCCGCTTTTTTGCTGCCATGTGATGTTCACCTTCCTTTCTGTTTTGTCGCCCGGCACTTATTCTTTTCAACAATGGTACGCGCGTTGTTGAGAAGAATAAGTGCTGGGTCGATGCTCGTGCGTTGCGAGAACAACGTTCACGATCGCAACGGAAGTATAACACAGAAAATATTTTTTGTGTGTCAACGAAAGGTGAGGATAACTTTTTTGCGAACGGAAAAAGAAAATGATGTGCAACAGAAATATTTTTCAGGAAAAATATTTTTACAGAAGATATCATGCACGCATGTTTGCTTTACGACGTTCCTTTGTATGTGGATGCGTCTTTTTTTGCTTTACCATGCGATCTTGACGAACGCCGTACACCTGCTAACGTAGAGAGCGGATAGCACGTGCGAAGGCACCGTTCGTCGGTCGGGTTCGGGTCATGCGCAGACGGATATCCCTTAGAACTTATTGTCAGGCTCCCTGGAACGGCCGCAAGGCCAGGATCAGGGACCTGCCCGTAGCATGCCCACGAAACTGTTCGTCGGCGGCATCCCTTACCGCACGTCGGAAGAGGAGCTGCGACAGCATTTCTCTCAGGCCGGTGAAGTTGTTTCCGTGTTCATCCCAATGGACCGTGAAACACAGCGCCCTCGGGGGTTCGCCTTCGTAGAGATGGCGGATGACGAAGCAGCCGACAAGGCGATCTCGATGTTCAACGAGACCGACATGGGCGGACGCAACATCGTCGTCAACAAAGCCCGCCCGATGGAGAACCGCGGCCCGCGGATGTAACCATCTGGAGAGAGAAAGAAACACCCCGTCATTCGACGGGGTGTTTGCTATTTCGTGATGTATTTTTTGATCAGCTCTTCTGCGGTTTGCGGGTTTGCTTTTCCTTCTGACGCTTTCATGACCGCCCCGACCAGCCATTTGATGATTTTCTCCTGCCCTTCGCGCGCTTGTGCCGTTTGGTCTGGATGTTGTGCGAGCACGCGTTCAATGATCTCTTCCAATGCTTTTGTATCCGTCATCTGCCCCAAGTTATGCTCTTCCAGCAAGTGCGACGGGTCCGTTCCGGTTTCGACCATGAGGGCGAGGAGTTTTTGTGCGTTCGCGCTGTTGATGGCTCCCGTGTCAATCAAGTGGATGAACTCGGCAAAGTTTTCTGCGGTTACGTTGGCTTCGGTCAGCGTCTTGTGCTGTGCCGTGAGCAAGCCAGCGAGCTTGCTCGTCAACCAGCCACCGACGAGTTTGGCGTAGGTGCTCCGCTTTGCGGCGAGCGCCTCTGAACCGGACACGTCTTTCCGCTTATCCGTCGCTTCGATCCAGTTGGCTAATTCCCCCATGACGGCTTCAGCAAACGCCGCCCAACCCTCGTTCGCGACAAAGTAGCGCGCGTCGTCTGCGCTGAAGCCATATTCTTCGCTCATGCGGGCTCGGGCTCGGGCGGGGAGTTCGGGGACGTGGACGCGCTCTTCTTCGCGTATTGTGCTGAGCTGGAGCGGTTGCAAGTCTGGTTCTGGGAAGTAGCGGTAGTCGGCGTTGGTTTCTTTGAGGCGCTGTTCAAACGTCTCGCCGCGGTTTTCATCCCAGCCGCGGGTGGCGCCTTGCGGGACCTCGCCTTCCGCATACAGTTCCCGTTGTCGTTCGATTTCGTACGCCAAGGCGCGTTCCACGGCCCTGAAGGAGTTCAAGTTTTTGATCTCAATCTTCGGGTTCAGCCCCGGACGAACGGGAAGGTGTTTTTCATCCACTTCAAGCAACGACACGTTTGCGTCACAGCGCATGTATCCTTTTTCCATGTCCGCGTCAGACACGTCGGCGGCGCGAAGGATGGCTTGCAGTTCTTGCAGGAAATATTTGGCTTCAATCGGGGAGCGGAGGTCGGGTTCGGTCACGATTTCGAGCAAGGGGACACCGGCGCGGTTAAAGTCGACCAAGGTCGTGCCTTTGGCGTCGTGCATGTTCTTGGCTGCGTCTTCTTCCAAATGCGCACGCGTGATGTCGATGCGCACGGTGTCGCGGGGCGGTTCGTTCCCCGGGACTTCGATGACGATGTTCCCCTTTTGCGCGATCGGAAAATCGTATTGGGAGATTTGGTAGCCCTTTGGCAAGTCAGGATAAAAATAGTTCTTGCGGTCAAAATGTGCCTGGTCGGGGATGGTGCAGCCGAGGGTCAGTCCCGCACGCACACCTAAGCGCACCGCATGTTCGTTGACCGCAGGCAAAGCGCCCGGTGCACCGGTACAGACCGGGCAGATGGCGGTGTTGGGGGCGGCGAGGTCATCTACGTTGGGGCACGCGCAGAACATTTTGCTGCGCGTTTTCAGCCGGACGTGGATTTCCAGTCCGATGATGGGAACCAGTGACGTCATGGTTAGCGGGAGGACCGGAGCGAGTGGAACAGCTTGATGTTGACGGTGAGCAGGAGCGGCAAGAAGAGCGCTTGGCCGATCCCGTCCAAGACCGAGCGGATGCCAAGGGCGATGAGATCGGGTTGCGTCAGGTCGACGCTCGCGAAGTTTGCGATGGCGTCATAGCCCGTGAACAGGCCGATGACGGTGACGATGATGTTCAGCGCGACGACGTACAGCAGGCCAAAAAAGGCGTTCGCGACCAGCATGCGCCAAAAGGTCGGCCACCAACGGCCTTTGACCAGGTGCAACGAACCGGACAGGGCTTGTGTGCCGCGCAGGTTGCCTTCAAGGACGAGGAATGAAGAAAAGGCGAGGGAGATGGAAAGCCAGATGCCGGGCAGGACAAACACGACAAAACCGCCGAGGGTCGCCAAGCCACGCAGGATCGAGACCCAGAGGAACGGCCAAAAGAGTTTCCAGGCACCTTTTGTTTCTTTTGTCCGGTCGAACGTCTCCCCGCGGTCTTCCAGTAGGACCAACCTTCCGAGCAGGACCGTCGAATGCAGGACGATGACGCCGGCCACGAGGCCGGAGGCCAGCATCGCCGGCCAACGCAGCGACGCGTCTACGTTTGCGACCAATGTGCCGCCAAAAATGACGAGGGACGCGATCAGGTAGCGGATGGAATACTCAAGCGTGTGCTTCCAGCGCTTGAGGAAGTCCGTCCAACTGGATTGGACGAGCGTCCCGATGGAAATGAGCGGTGCTGGCATACGGGCTTAGCGCGTGGATTTGAGGCTAAGGTAGACTTTTGCCGTGGGCAGGAGGGAGAGCGGGGTCAGGACGATGAGCGGGATGAGGTAGGTGGCGAGGCCAGCGATGGCGAGCAGGATGATCCCGATGAAGGTCGCGATGGTCGCGGCCATGGGTGAGACGGTTCCAAGCAACCCGATCAGCATGAGGCCGAGCACGGTCAGGATGCCGAGGCAGAGGAGCGAGACTAGGAATACGACAAGCCAGGCGAGCCCGATCAACAGGTGTGGGACGACCAAGCGGACGACCGTCGCCCACCAGCGGCCTTTCACCAACTGGTAGGATCGTTTGACGGCGCCCCAGCCTTTTGTCCCGTCATCCCAGAAGGCGTAACAGGCAAAGCACAACGCGACGGAAAGCCAGATGCCCGGGATGATCAAGAGGACGAAACCGACCATGGTCAAGATGCCTGCCACGAGCCCAATGAGGACCGTCGGGAGCAAGAGGCGGAACACTTTGTCCCAGGCGGTCGGTTCGGCGCCTTCGCCCTTGGCGAGCTTCAAGACTATGAGGTTCAACCGGATGCTTGGGGGCAGGATGCAGACCATGAACAGGATAAACCCAAGGAGCTGCATGGGGACCGCCACGGCAGGTTCCTGCCCGTCACTTAAAAAGATCAGCCCGAGGTACGGGATATAGCCGACCAAGATCCCGGCAAACAGCCAGAGGGTCTGGATGGTCAGCTTTTTCCAGTTTTTCTCGTACAGGTCCAAACTCTGCCCCAACAAATCACCGAACGAAATGAGGTTAGCCATATGGCCGTATCTTAGGCCTTTGGCTCTTTTTTGTCACGTTTTAGAGCCTTTGGATTTCGGCGACGCAGGCAGCCCCGACTTCTTCTCTTGTTTTGGATGCATCCACTTCAACCACAGGGGTTCCAGCGTTTTTGTAGGGGGCGAGGACGGCTGGGTCGCGATATCGGGCGGCGAGGCGTTCTTGGAACGTCGCTTGTTCATAAATATGGCCGTCCAGTTTTTCCGTTCGGCCGTCTAGCCGCTTCATGGCTTCTTCCGGTGCGAGGCGGAGCAGGAGCAGGATGTCTGGTGGGCGCGAAAGCTCGAGTTTGTTGCCGTCCAACGTAAGCAACCAATCCAGCGTGACGTTCGGGTCTTGCAGCGGTTGATAGGCAAGGGAGGAGATCGCGCCGCGGTCTTGGATGACCCAGGCGTCTGGTTTTCTTTGTAAGAAAGGGAGGATGAGGCTCGAAAAAAGGATGTGACGGTCAAGCGCAAAAGCGAGCGCCGTTGTTTTTCCGTCATACGTCCGGTCAGGGTGTTCTTTGATGAGCTCTTCACGGATGGCAGCACCGACCCATGAATAGGTCGGTTCGGCGGACAAGAGCAGGTTCGCGTCGCCCAGTTCTTCCAGTTCTGGCAGGCGGTGATGGGTTTTTTGGAATTCAATCAAATCAAACGGTTTTTTGCCCTGCGATTTCAACCATTCGACCATCGCACCGATCGCTGTGGACTTTCCTGCACCATCAATCGCATCGATCACGACCAGTTTGCCGGCTTGGGTCATACGCGTTGGTAACTCACGAAAGAATAACCATCAAAATCTTCTCGCGCTGTTTCTTTCCAATCAGCTTCGTTCATGGTCGGAAAAAAGACGTCGCCATCGATGGTTTGGTGAACGCGGGTCAGTTCCAGCTTGTTCGCGAACGGAAAGGCCTGTCGATAGACTTCCGCGCCGCCCATGACGATCACGGCGTCATTTGTGTGTGCTGCCAGGGCAGCTTCGAGTGAATCGAACCGTTCAACTCCTGCGGGCAGCGCGTACTCCGTTTGCCGCGTGATGACGACATTGGTCCTCTCTGGGAGCGGGCGGACTTTTTCTGGCAATGATTCCCAGGTCTTCCGTCCCATGATGACGACTTTGCCGACGGTCAACCGTTTGAAGCGCTTTAAATCTTCCGGCAAATACCAAGGCAAGCCCCCGTTTTTTCCGATGCAGCCGTTGTCCGCGACCGCCGCGATGATGGTGATCGGCATGGGTTTAGACCGCGATCGGGAAACTGATCCGGTCGTGCGACTCGTAATCTTCGAGCCGTGTCTGTTCGCCTGACCAATCAAAGATCGAAGTAAAGGGTTCCGTCACAATGCGTGGCAAAGGCTTTGGTTCGCGTGTGAGCTGTTCTTGGGCACCTTCTATCTGGTTGACGTAGATGTGCGTGTCGGCGAGAAAGCCGATGAGCTTGCCTTCGCCTAAGCCCGTTTCTTTTGCGAGGAGGTGGAGCAAGAGGGCGTAGCTCGCGATATTAAACGGGAGCCCGAGCATCGTATCAACGGAGCGTTGGTTCCACAGGAGATCAAGCTTGCCGTCGGTCACGAGCACTTGAAAGCTGTAGTGGCAGGGCGGGAGCGCTTGCTCGCCTAAGGCTTTTGGGTTCCAGGCCATGACAATCATGCGCCGGTCCATGGGATTTTTTTTCAGCGTTTCGATCACCTTCGCCAATTGGTCAATCCCTTGTCCCGCATAATCGGAATCGTGGTTGTCATACGGCGCATCAAAATGCCGCCATTGGAACCCGTAGACCGGGCCCAAGTCACGTTCTTCGCGCATGCGGCGCTTGCTTTCTTCATCGTGACCGTACGGGGCTTTTTTTGGATGGGCCCATTCGTCCCAAATTCCGCAGCGGCGTTCTTGGAGCCACTGCTTGTCGGTCAGCCCTTTGATGAAAAATTCAAGTTCAACACGGATGGTTTTGAACGGCATCTTTTTGGTCGTGAGGAGCGGAAAGCCAAGCCCCATGTCATGCTCAAACATCATGCCGGAGACGCTAAGCGTATCAATGCCGGTACGGTTTTGTTTGCGTACGCCGTTGTTCAAGATGTGGCGGACGATATCGAGATAGGTCTTCATATTTCGTTAGATCGTGCCTTCCGTGTAGCCGCCTGTCGAGCCGAGGCCGCCGCGGCTTTTGGCCTCGGTCAAGCCTTCGGTCCAGGTCACGCGTTCAACCGCCAAAAACATGGCTTGGACGAGGCGGTCGCCTTTTTCGACGACCACTTCCGCATCCGTCGGGTTCCACATCACGAGCCTGATTTCGTCTCCAGGCCCGCAAAAGTCCTGGTCAATAATCCCGATGCCGTTGCCTAGGCAGAGCCCGGTCTTTTTCATGAGGGACGAACGTGGGGCGAGGATGAGTGCATACCCTGGCGGCGTCCCAATGATGAGCCCGGTTGGCACATGCGTCACGTGTTTGGGCGGGAGCGTGCAACGTTCAGACGCAGACAGGTCAAAGGCGACCGCGCCTTCGGTCTTGTATTCTGGCAATGGGATGTCATCACGCAAGCGGGTGATGCGGACGTTCATAGGCCGAGCTGCTTCATCAGCTCACGTGTCTTGATCTCTAAATCCTCCTTGCTTCCGGAGTTATCTAGACGGAACTCTGCGCGTTCCATGACGGCTGGGATCGTGACCTCCGTCGGCGCCTGCTCTTCCGCGAGGAATTGTTCGCGGGTCATCGTCGCTTCGTTAGCTTTTTCTCCGCGTGCTTTCATGCGTTCAAAACGGAGCTCTGCCGGCGCTTCGACGGAGACGAGATGGAATTGCGGGAGCGGTTCCAACGCGACAATATCTTCTGGCCGGCGGATCCCGTCCAAAACGATGATCTGACCTTTAGCCTTCAGGACCTCTTGTTCGATGGCGTACGATAACGCGTCTTCCCCAAAGGAGTGGCGCAACGCTTCGGAAAGCTTGATCATGTTGTCCCGTGACTTTTCGATGGACAGGCGGTCGAGCAGGTCGCTCAAGATCCCGCTGAAGCGCGTGTATTTTGCTCCGTATTCTTTTTGCAGCAGGTCAGCGACCGTGCCTTTTCCGGAACCTGGCAAACCGATCAAACCGATGATGAGACGTGGCATAAGGTGCGTGTATCGTGAAGCGTGAAACGTGAAGCGTCAAACTTTTTTAAACCACTTCGCCAACCGGGGGCCGGTTTGCATGGAGTAGTTTGATCCGAGGTCAGCGCCGTACAGCCGTTCCGGCTGCGACAGCATGCGTTCGTAGACCATGAGGCAGATCGGCTGGCCGTCACGCAGGACAAAGTCGTGGCTGTACGCTTCGACTTCAAGCACCGCGATGGCACCGCGGTCCGCGTCCTGCTCTTGCCACCCCCATCCCGGATCAAAGAATCCGGCAAAGTGTGAGCGGAATTCGCCTTTGGAGGAGTCGTAGGCCGCCATTTCGGTCGCGTGCGACGGGGGAGTCAGGATGCGTTCTTTGGTCGTCAGGATGTAAAACGTTTCTGGGTGGAGGACGAGTTCGCCGGAGCGAGGACGCATCACGGGCTCGAAAAAATCTTCGGGCACATGGTCAAAACGTGCCGTGTCCAGCACATTCCAGGCCGTCGCCTTCGCACGCCAACCGACCGTTTCATGCGTTGTCAGGTCAACGGTCATGGTGATCCCGCGGCCGACAATGTCCGTCGTCGGTGGGATACGCGCGCCGCTGTCGGTACGCAGCAAGCCGTAGCGGTCATACAGCAAACGGTGTTCAAAGCCGGACAGGTGCGCGTCGCCGTGGAATAGGCGGAGCTGGTTGATGCGGTCGCCGGGGCGGACCTGGACCGGGAACGATTTGGGGATGAGTTCGATCCAGAGGGAGCCGTGGAACCCGGCCGGGATGTCGTCAAAACGGGGCACGCCGTCAGCGAGGAGCCGGCCACGCAGGTTGATGCGGCCGCTCGAGCTCTTGTTGCTCGCGGTCGCGTGGACGCCTGCCGGGAGCGCCAGCTTTTCTTTCAGCCGGATCAGGTAGATGCCGTTCAGCTCCAGCGGACGGGTGATGTCGTGGCGGAACAGTACGCCTTTGTTAGCCAAGGCTTCGATCGGTTCACCGGCACGTGGAAGGTAGGAGCCGCGCATGCGGTACACCTCCTCCGTCAACGTGAGGTCAAGGGACGCTGGTTGGATATGCGCCGGATCGACGCCTTGGATGTACCCAGCCTCGACCATGGCCCGCAATGTCTGGAGGGGGATGGCCCCAGTCCGTTCGTTCATAACGGCACGACCTTAGCAGATGGTTTTAGAACGCAAAAGCGGCCCGAGTGGGCCGCCTTTGTTTCTTTCTGTTTAGGCGAAGATGGCTGGGTCGAGCTTGACCGCCGGGCCCATGGTGGACGTCACGGTGATGCTCTTCAGGTACGTGCCTTTGGATGATCCTGGTTTGGCCTTTTTGACCGCCTCGACGAACGTCCGCAGGTTTTCCGCCAACGCCTCGTTTGCGAGCGAAGCCTTGCCGATGGCCTGGTGCAAGTTGCCGGTCGTGTCGTTCTTGAAAGCGACCTTCCCCTTTTTCACATCCTCAACCATTTTTTTGACGTTCGGGCCGACCGTGTCCGTCTTCGGGTTCGGCATGAGGCCGACCGGGCCCAAGATTTTGGCGACCTTGGCCAGCTTCGGCATCATGTCCGGCGTTGCGACGGCGACATCAAAGGTGATCTTGCCGCTTTTCGCGAGCTCTTCGATCATCTCCTCACCGCCGACAAAGTCAGCACCAGCGTCTTTGGCGTCCTTCTCCTTGTCACCGGCCACGAAGGCAGCGACGGTCTTGGTCTTGCCGATGGAGTGCGGGAACAGGATGGTGGCGCGCACCTGCTGTTCACCCTTTTTCGGGTCAATGCCCAAGTTGATGTGGGCTTCAATAGACGCATCAAACTTGGTGGTCGAGGTCTTTTTGACCAACTCGACCGCCTCTTCGACGGAGTACAGCTTCTTCGGATCCGTGAGCTTTTTCAGCTCAACGTAACGCTTGGAACGTGGCATAGGTGGTACGGTCGGGACGTTGTCTGTCCCTCCCACAAATGAATGATAAATGAATGTTACGCGACCACTTCGATTCCCATGTTGCGTGCCGTGCCTTCGACTTGGCGCATGGCCGCTTCGACGTCATGGCAGTTCAGGTCGGGCATTTTCTTTTCGGCGATCTCGCGGACTTGGGCTTTGGTGACTTTGCCGACTTTTTCGACGTTCGGCTTGCCGGCACCTTTTTCGATCTTGGCCGCCTTCTTCAGCATGTCCGGGACGGGGGCGATCTTCAGGATGAAATCGTAGGTGCGGTCTTCGTAGAGGGTGATCGTGGCTGGCACGACTTCGCCCATCCGGTCTTGGGTCGCGGCGTTGATGCGCTGGCAGAATTCAGCGATGTTCATGCCGTGCTGGCCCAAAGCCGGACCAAGCGGAGGCGCTGGGGTCGCGCGGCCGCCGATCACTTGGACCTTGATCAATGTCTTGATTTTCTTCGCCATAGGAGGGGTTGTGTTGCAGGGGAAGCGACCTGCGGAAGCGTAACAGTTGCGGGATTATTACCAGGGTTCGCTGGTTTTGGCAAGCCTTAGACCTTCTTCACCTGCGTGAAGTCCAGTTCCAGCGGAGTTTCGCGGCCGAACATGCTGACCAGGACTTTGACCTTGCCACGGGCGCCATCCA
>CAZFRH010000003.1:0-81414 GCA_964521235.1 uncultured Gammaproteobacteria bacterium
TCCGGTGCTTCTTGTTGACGTCCGCGACCACGTCCGGCTCAATCGACCACAGCACGACCGGCGCATGCGTGGCGGCACACACCGCAAGCGCCGTCCCCATATGACCACCCCCGAGGATCGCAATGTGTTTTTTCATATCAAGCTGCTCTTAAAAAATAAGTGCTGATCATGGCCGGCAAGACGCTCAGCTCATCAATGATTGAAAAGGTCGCGTTGCTTTGGAACGGGCTACACTGACCACGGACTCCGATAAAATGGCAGTGCAGGGCCTCAGCCGCCCGAAGGTCGCTTGCGCCATCTCCTACAAGAACGACACGAGAACCGGAGACACCTTCCTTTTGCAGTATAGCGCGCAAATGTTCCTCTTTGGAACCAGTGGTGGTCCCAATAATTCCAAGGAACAATGCAGACCACCCACGTCGCTCGACAATGCGCTCGAGCGCCTCTTGCGGATTCGCTGACAGCAAGTACAGATGGTGGTCTGCCTGCAATGTCCGTAAAGCTTCTTCGGCGCCGGGGCGCAACGCAGCCGTGACCGACATCTCTTCCACCAACTGGCCAAACCGCCCAAGATATCGTTCGAGATGCGACTGCGGGTCCTGGATAGCTCCCGCTTCAGCCAGAACGTCCAGAATCCCAGAAATCTTCTCGCGACGTGAGATGCCGCGATGTGACCGGACAAACTCACGCACACTGGACAGGTCCACCGCCAAATCTTCAAAGATGGAAACAAAAAAGTCTTGCTTGCGCTGCTCAGTATCAAGGGTCAACGTATCATCGTAATCAAACACGACGACCCTGTTCATAGCCGATTAAAACTGGTGCCTCCCCCAATTGTTCAGCCGCGTGCGCTTTTCGTCCGGTTGCATACGCTGCATGGCCGGGTCGATGTAGACCGTCTCATCATCTGCCTGTGTCGTAGAAATTTCTTCAAACAAGACATGCCCCGTCGCGCGATACGAATGCCATAAGCCTGCTGGCAAGAAAAGCGCATCACCCGCGTATAACGTACGTGACCGTCCGGAGAGGTCCACCTCCAGCTGGCCAGACAGGATCTGGATCGTCGCTTCGCTTTTCTTTTGGTAACACGACGGCAACGATTGGCCCGGCAACATCACCACGATCTTTTTTGCATAGTCGCGTTCAAAACAATGGATGACAAACGCGCCGGTCGTGAACAGGTGTTTCACGCCCTGCGGATGGAGGATCTCGACAGACGAGTCATGGTTGATATGGATACGCGCCTCACGTAAGGCGCCTTTGACGTCATGGATCGCCTTGTAGATGATCTCCGCGTGTGTGACTTGGTCCGGCAAAACCGTGGCCGGAATCGCCTCGTGTGCAGCATAGTCACGGTCAGCGACCAACCCAAGCTTCCATTGCCCGCTATGCAACTGACCGGACACGAACGGCATCGCAAAGTACACGTCCGACCTCTGGATCGTGCTGTTTCGGCTGATAGGGTTCTTAAGATAAACGCCACGCATGAGCGAGGCCAAGGACTCGACCTCGACCGGGTCTTGGACATTCCCCGGGTCTGTCGCAGGCGTCGTCATGCCAATGGCGTCCTGGTAGGCCTGGAGCCAGCGCTCAAACTGCTCCGGACGGGAGGAGTAGCCATTCAAAGAAATCGTTTCCGTCTCAATCCCAATATGGCGCTCAAAAAGTTCGGCGCCCTTGGCATACGCAATTTGGACCGCGTCAATGTTGTTTGGGTCTTCGTGCGTTGAAAAACCGATGGTCACGTGCGGATAGCGCTCCTTAAAGACATCAATACGTCGCAAGTTCAGCTTATGGCTCGGCGTCGGATAGATCGACACGCAGTGCATAAGCGCATAGTCAGCTCCCCGGTGGTCAAAAAAACTGACCAGGTTGTCGACTTTTTCCAATGGAAGCCCGGCGGTCGAGCAGACGATGGGCTTTCCCATGAGGACGGCACGCTCGAGCAGCGGCCAGTCCGCGGCCGAACTGCTGCCGATCTTGAGCAGGTCCATATCCAAGCGCTCAGCCAACCCAACCGAATCCTCATCCCAGGGCGTCGTCATAATCAAGAGGCCAGCATCACGTGCGACATCGCGCAGATAGGCAAACTGCTCATCGCTCAGGCGCGTTGAAAGGAAGCGCGGGATGTGCTTGTTGTCGCTCTTTTCACGGTGCGCCGGATGGATCATGGTGTCCAAGTTCCGGAACTGAAATTTCATCGCCCCTTTGACACCAGCCTTGTGCACAAGCGCCGCAAACGTCTCGATGATGCGTTTGCCATGCTCAACGCTCCCCTGGTGGTTGTTCGCCATCTCGAGGATAAAGAGGCCGCGGAAATCAAACCGGTGCGCTTGTAATTCAGACATAACAGGGTTGGACAACAATGATTCAACGGCGATGGGACACCTTACTTCAACCGTTCCATGAGCTCCTCCGGCGTCGAGACGACGTCCGAGATCAAGACACCGCGACAAATCTCCCCGCCGCTATCGAGCGCGCCTTCTGGTTCAAGCGCGTAGATGATCATGTCGCGGCCGTGCGCAAAACCGAGCTCAAGCGTCGTATTGACCCCAAGATACCCAGCCTTGTTATAGACAAAACACACCTCGGCCTTGCGGATCCGATCCAAGTGTTGGAAGACAGCGGCGGGAAGCTGTGAGCGATAGGCCTTTGATTCCATCCTTTCTCGTTCTTCGAGCGTTGTCATGAAGGTGCGGCGACGGGTGTTGAAGTTCGGGGTAAACACCCGCGCCACGCCAAGCTGCTTGAGCCGCGCAGCGAAGTGGTTGATTTCGTCGATGTAGCGACCCGAGCCGCAAATGACCACGCTTTTCATAGAAGAGCTAAACGAGGAGCGCTTCACGCAGAGCCGGAGCCTTTCGATAACTCGTCCCGATCAGGACTGCTCCTGCATCCACAAACGAACGCACGTTGTCTGGCGTGACCCTGCCCGCCACCTTGAGCACCAACGGTAACGAATGGTCCGCGATATACTTCGCCATGAACTCAATGTAGGACAGACGTGTGGCGTGTTCGTAATCCAACGTCGCACCATCGGGCAGCAAAAAGTTGTCAACGCGCGTTGTCCAATCTTTGATGCAGTAGATACCGCCTTGCGGTAGGAGCTCGAGCAACCACGGGACCGCTTCGCGGTCGTACTGCCAAATATAGGGAAGTTGTGCGATGACTTTCACTTCCTTCAACGCATCGCTAACCGCACGGAACTCTTCCAGCAACAGCTTTTCATCCCGGGCTTTGACGGCATGTAAGTTAATGACGAGGTCTCCTCCCACCGCGCCAGCGTTGGCTGCTGCCTGCGCTTGTGCCGCTTTGGTGACGACGCCTCCCGCGCCATCAGGAAAATCCAGGACGATCTCCGGTCTGACCGGACTCCCCTTCAAAAGCTCGACCAATTCAACAATCTCTCCGGCATGGACCAGCGCCGTCCGGCAGGCAACGCCAGGGACGATCTCCCGCGCTACCTGCGCCATTTCCGCCAAGGCGCTCTCCTGTTTTCCAAGCGCCGCATAGTCGTTAGCGAACACGTAGGACAGGTCAAACCGATCTGCGGGATCCTTGATGATGATAGGTGCTGCCATATGGTTTTTGAGGTTATCAGCCGTTTTGCCCGAACGTCAAGGCTGACGGGGCATCTTCTCAAGCAGCAAAAAAACATTATTGACGAGCAGGTTCTTCGCATAACGCTCCGGCAGGAACCACCGAACCAAGGGGTACAGCATGCGGTGGAGCGTCGTCGTGACTGGGACGGCAAACCTCATGTCCACGACCCGGAAGGGTGTGACGGAGACAGCACTCTGATACTGAAAAAATTGCTCGATCTCCACCGTATTAAAAAACCACTTGTGCCGGTCCATCGGCTTCTCAAAGGGAAGGCCGTAGCTCGCGGAGGTCCCGTAGCCCTGCAACATCTGCTTGAACATTTTGCGCCAACAATTTGGCAACGAGATCACGACGTGCGTCCGTGCAACACGCAACAGGTCCTGTGCCGAACGGTGAAAGTCATTGATGTGCTCGAGCGTGTCCAAGCACACGACCGTATCAAAAGATCCATCACCGTACGGCAGCAGCTCCTTCTCCCAATCCCACGGCGGCAAGTTCGGATTGTTCTTGTCCACGAGCTTCGCTTGCGGGCCAAGGACGCGCTGCGCTGAATCATCACGGCTCCCCACATCCAAGATAGACGTGTCTCCAGAAAAAGCGGCGGAGAAAAACTCCGCGACCAGCAAGTACCGTGACAACGCTTTTGGCGTATGGACGCGCGTGACTATCTGCCGGTGGTAGGGAAAGGCGGTCGCGCTCTTTTCGACCGCCTCCACTCCCTTGGGATCAAATCCGGCGCGGATATAGCGCCCGTGGTCCTGATAACGCGCTTCTTGGTTGTCGTTGGACATAGGAATCATCGGGTCTGGAATTCCCGTGGCACGCGGAGATCGGTCAAGGCAAAACGCGTCACCGGATCGTGGGCGATCATCCCTTTCTGTTCGTTGGTCGGTGGCCGATAGCGGATCTGCCAGACAGAGGCGGGCGTCAGGTATCCGGCGGTGAACATCAGGCGTTCCGATGCCGTCGCGTACCCGCCACAGTGCAATCCGCTCGTATCGCAAAAAACGACGGTTCCGGCTTTCCCAGTGCACCGCTTGATGTCGTCGGCGGGGATCTGTTGCTCAACGGCTCCATCCGGAGGATAAAATCCATACGACGGCCGTTGTGGAAACACCGAGCGCCATCGTCCCCCGTCATGGGAACCCAGGACGTACTGGAATGGGCCGGAATCCTCCCCAACGTCATTCAAATAGACAAACACCTTGCACATGCGCCGGTCTTCTGGATCACGGTGCCAGCGTTGCGAATACACCTTTGGCGAACCCGGAGGGACCGTTTCCGTCACATCGCACCCTAAAAAATGCAGCCGTGTGCATAAGGAAAGATATCCGTTGACCACATCCAGAATCCGGCGCTCCAACGAGAAATGGATGAATGGGTTTTCGAGGTCAAACGTGGGGTACGTCTCAAACAGCTCAAGCATGTATGTTTTGCGATTCCGTGGCTTTGCCTGGGACCGAAGGCTATTCGCGTATGCCTGCAAACGCCCTAAGAGCTCCGTATCATGGAACAGCTCCTCCAACGTCGTTTCCGCCAACCCAGTACGTTTCAAAGACAAAACAAGTCGCTCCTGCAAAGGAGTAAACGCGGGCGGATTCGCCGCGTAGACCTGGCGCGCTTCTTTATTAAGCAAGGACCACCACACGGGCCATGCGTGCCGCAACGCAAAATAGGGCTGTAACACCCATTTCCGAAAGGCAACGAGGCTCGCATGGTTCCTGACAAATTGGCGCAACATAAAACATTACATCTTGAGGACAGCCCCAACCCTAGAATGCGCGAGTTTTTTATGCAAAAATCCGTACACTTCTTGCAGATCCCCAACACGCGGTGCGCAAAAAGCAAAAAAGCCTTTGTGGATGGAAAGCGTCTTCCGTAACAAATGAAAGCGCATCCACACGAACAAGTAGTTCCCAAGCAGGAGTTCAATCCCCAACGCCCAAATGCCGATGCGTGGCAGGAACACGTACAAGAACCCGAAAGAAAGGATGACTCGGATCATGAGGAGGCTGAAGAGCGTCTTCTGCAGCCGGAGCGCCGGATACATCGTGCCAAGCACCACCCCGACCCCACCCGCCAGGAGCGCGCCTGAAATGATGAGGTACAGCGGGATCGCTGGGATGAATTTCGGGAACACCCACGGGAGGATAAATGGCACGGTCACCCAACTAAAGACGAACACACCGCACGAAACCAGCGAACCGACCCGTGCCGCATGGGCCATGGCTGCCGTCAAACGTTCTCGATCACTCACAAAGCGCGGCAAGGACGCCGAAATGGCCGGACCGACGTTTATAAGCGAGATGATATGGCCGAACAAGGAATCAGCCAAGCCATACAGCCCAACGGCCGCAGGCCCGAGAAAAAATCCGAGGAGCCAAATCCTGCCCGCATCCAAATAGTCTTTCAGGATGTCGCTCACGAGCGCCCATTTACCATGTTGCCGTAACAGGCGGAGGAGCGTGACGACCTCTTGTTTCAACGATGAACGCGGGCATCGCTTCAGCCCTTTGAGGAGCAGTGGTGCGCTCACGACGCTGATAAGGCCAGACACGAAAACGTTCGCAAGACCAAGACCGAGCGCGCCGTCATCCCGGACCAAAAGGAAAAACGCGAGGAGGGAAACGTAGGCGACACTTTCAATCACTTGCAGGCGCAGTTGTTTGTCGAACTGGTAGGAGATCGTGAACCACGTCATGACATGGGATTTCAACAGCCAGAAAAAAACCAGGATCAACGCCAAGACGACGAGCCGCGTGTCCGGGACCTTTAAAAAAGCAGCGACCGGCCGGACAAACACGATCCCCAATCCGCAGAGAAGCACCGCACAGAGTAGGGTGATTCGCACAAACCCACGCCAAAGGATAAGTCCCGTCTTTTGGCCAGCTTCTGGCAGGGAACGGATCGCCTCAACCGCTACGATCGCGCTTAACGCCGTCAACAACCCGAGAAGCAGTGCAGTAAGCGCAAGCGCCAAACGCCACACCCCGTACGTCGCCGGGTCCAACGAACGAAAGATGATGAGCGAACTTAAGACGCCGCTCGCCTTGGCAAAAAAAGAACCGAGAGATGACTGCACGATGGCGTTCCCCACGGTCTCCGAGCGGATCTCTTGGTTCATACCCGGGTGGGCAACGGGCGCTCGCCGCGCAAAAATCCAAGCAACACACGGCCTAACGCTTCAGCGGCGATCGGCTCACGACTGATACACTGTTCGCGTACGATCTGCTCCCTCCCCGCGTGGTCCAAGGTCGGATCAGCCAGGTAATCCTTCACCGCCTGCACGTATTGCTCATAGCTCGAAACAAGGCGCACACCGCCTGATTGGACGATGGGGAGATAATATTCGCGTTCAAAATACCGTGCGTTCGACATGATCCATGACGTCGGCTTCGGATCAAACCCGATGCAGATGACAGGACGGTCAAAATACGCGGCTTCCACGCTCATGGTAGACGCCGTGTTTGATGACACGTCCGCAAAACGGAGCGAAGAGATGAGGTGCCTCAGGTCGCTGTCTTCATATTCCCAGGTCGTGAGGTCTTTGGTGACATATGTCCCCGGACGGTCGAGCTTCAAATGCTGCTGGTCTTTCAAATGGTCAGCGCCGCAATCGTATTTTGGATGCATGCGCACCAGGACCTGGAGCGGACCAAAGACACCGCGTTCAATATCCGCGTTCAGACGGACCAGCAGATCCACCTCATCCGGCGACATCCAAAGCCCAGCAGCACAAAACAAGAGGAGTGGCTTGTTCAGGTCAAGGCCCATTCTCTGAAAAAAGGCTTCCCGCGTCTCTTGGAGGGCTGGGTCTGAGTAGCGATCAAATTGTGGCAAACCGACGACTGAGATGTCCGTGGCCGGATAATGCAGATACTGCACCGCTTCTTCACGCACCCGTCCCGTGTGCACGATGAGGTGGTCCGGTGCGACGGGCATGTTCAATTTTGTCGTGACGTTATCCCAAGTCTTGACCATGCCGACGACAGGGATGCCACGGCGCTTGGCATAACGCAACAGATCCAACTCCTCCAGTGACAGGAGCGTGGGACAAAAAATCATCTCAGGTTGTTCTTGATCCACGAGATCACGCACGCTCTTTGGGATAGGATGGAGCAAAACCAGATGCTGCAACACCCAACGCGTCGGGCGCCACAAGCCAAGGCACCACACACCAAGGCGTAAAAAACCCAAGACATACTTCTTACGTTCCATCATGCGCCGCAAATGGCGCAAGAACATCATGCGCGTCGGGATGGCACCAACACCGATGTTGTAAAGCCGCACGAGCCAGGCAGAACGCGGTACGACCGGACGCGGCAAGACCGTATACCCTTTGCCCCCAAACCGTTCGCGATAGTAATCAACCTTCCGTTCTTCCACCGTCAAAACCACCGCATACCCGGCTTGAACCAGCACCTGGAGAGCGCCGGAATCAACCAGGGCCTTGGAGATGGAACCATCGTAAATCGGCACCAGGACCTTTTTCATATCCAGAACGGTACTCTAAAACGAATCCGCCTGAAAAACAAGGCGAAGAGGCCCCCTTCTTGCCCTTGCGCCCCCGTTCTTTCGTCTGTTAGGCTTGGGCGTGAATGTATGGCATTTTCTAAGGGAAAACTGGCCCGCCTCGTCAGTTTTTTGGAACAACGGCTCAGCCCTTACCGAGATCGGCTTTTGACGCGCTTTCGATCTGCCTACTATCGCCTGGTCTTAGGCTCCAGTCCGCCTGACTTCCGCGTGTGTGGAAAGATCCAGATCAAACGCCCGCAGTGGGTGTCCGTGGGGCAGAACGTGAAATTTGCAGATGGCGTCTATATCAACGCCCAAGCGCCGGTCACCATCGGAAACCACGTGCGCCTGTCCGCCTTTGTCCGGATCAATACACGCGGACTTAAGGTGGACGTCCCACCAGAAGAACGGTTCACGCACACAGCCGCACCCGTCACCATCGGCGACCGCGTCTGGATAGCGACAGGCGTGACCATCAACGCAGGCGTCACCATCGGTGACGGCGTAGTCGTGGGTGCAGGCGCCGTCGTGACACGCGACCTGCCGCCGCACACACTCTGCGTCGGTGTCCCAGCCAAACCGATCCGCGACCTCCCTCAAAAACCACCCCATGAAACTGATCGAGCGTGACGGCAAACTCCTGCTCTCCCAGCACGGCATGCAGATCCCGCAGGCAGTCTTTTTGCCAAAAGAAGACACGGCGTGGCCTACAGACGCCACCTGGATCGGCCCGTGCTACATCAAAGCACAGACGCTCTCCGGACGGCGTGGCACATCCGGCCTGATCCAAAAATGTGAAACGCTCGAAGACCTGCCTCCCACCATCCAAAAACTTGTGAACCTGCTCGGCGATACGCCATACGCTGGCTTTTTGTGTGAAGAAGAAGTGCCGCATACGGAAGAATGGCTGATCGCCGTGGACATCGATCGAGAACAGCAAATGGTCTGCGTAGCCTTGTCGGCAGCAGGCGGGATGGACGTGTCCTCCGTGGCACACATTCCGTTTGAGATGTTTTTGAAACAGAACGCTGGAGCCGTCCCAGAAGCGGTGCGGTCGTGTGTCATCACCTTGGAAGAATCGTTGCGCAAGACAGAAGCGACCTCGATCGAAATCAACCCGTTCGTCAAAACATTGGACGGAGCCTGGGTAGCGTTAGACGCAAAAATGGAATTAGATGACTTGGCCGTGGAACGCCATCCAGAATACGCATCCCTCACCCACCTCTCCCCGCTCGGACGTCCATTAAGCGAGCGTGAAGCAGCTTACGACCTTTTTTTGAAAGAGGCCGGCCACCGCGGGACCCTCGGAAAATATGTTGAACTTGATGGTGACATCGCGCTCATCCTGTCCGGCGGTGGGGCGAGCTTGGTCGCACTCGATGCTTTACACAGGACCGGAAAAAAAGCCGCCAACTACGTCGAACTCAGCGGGAACCCAGACCCAGCCTCTGTCGAACGTGCGGCCAGCATCGTCCTCTCAAAACCAGGGATCACGGCCCTCTGGATCGCCGGATCGTTTGCAAACTTTACTGATATTTTTGAAACCATGCGCGCGACGCTTCAAGCCGTGAACGCCGCCGGTTTACGCATCCCGATCGTCATCCGCCGCGACGGACCTCGGACAGAAGAAGCGATCGCTTTCGTAGAAGCCTGGTCGAAAACCTATGCCGCACCCGTGCTCTTTCACCGCGGTGACGTGAGCTTGGACGCTTCCGCGCAAGCGCTCGTGAAACTGCGCCCGTGCCCTTCTCCTGTATGATCGCCTGGCCAACCAAGACAAGTGCTGTCATCGTCCAAGGGATGACCGGCAAAGAAGGGTCACGCATGACGCGTTGGATGCTCGCGAATGGGACGCGCGTCTGCGCTGGTGTCACGCCCGGCAAAGGTGGGACGCTCCACGAAAACATCCCCGTGTTTGAAAACGTGGCACAAGCACGGGCCGCATTCCCGGATGCCTACATCAGCAGCATCGTCGTGCCCCCGATGCGCGTCCTGTCTGCGGTACAAGACGCGCTCTCGGCCGGCATCACCCTTTTGCATATTTTGACAGAACAGGTTCCGGTACACGATGCCCTCGCTCTCTGTGAAGCCGCGAAGCACCACGGGACGACGGTCCTCGGTCCAGCCTCCGTTGGATTGATATCCATGCCAGGCTTCCAGCTCGGCTATCTTGGTGGACAAGATGTTTTCCAAAACATGCAGGAAGGCTCGCTCGCCTTGCTTTCCACGTCAGGCGGGATGGCAAACGAAATCATGATGGCTTGTGCACGCAATGGGATCGGCCTGCGCTTGGCCGCCGCCTTAGGGGGCAGCGCGCTCAGCGGACTCACCATGCTCGAGGCCGTCAAAAACTGTGAGCGCCGCGATGACATCGAGCAGCTGATCCTTTTCTTAGAACCAGGCCAACCAATCCTCAACGCGCTCCTCAACAGACGGTTCTCCTTTCAAAAACCTACCACGATCTTTCTCGCAGGCAAGGCATTGGACGTCATGCCAAAAGGGGTGTCTTATGGTCATACCGGGACGCTCATCGGCGAAGGCCAGCGCACCGTAGCAGAAATGTATGCCGGACTGCAGGCGCTCGGCATCACCTGTGTAGAAACCATTGACGAGCTTGTCTCATCCCTCAAAACACTATGAATGAACAGACACCCTCAACCATCGGCGAGATGACAGACAGCGGATACCTCTTGCGAGGGAAACGCCTCGAAGACCTGGCAGAAACAACAGACCTCTTGTCGGTCGTTTGGTTGGCTTGGACTGGAACGCTCCCGACGGAAGCACAAAAAACCGTTTTACATGCCTGCTGCATCCTCTGTCTCGACCACGGACAAGAACCTCCCTCTGCGCATGTGACACGCGTGACAGCTAGTTGTGGCAAACCGCTCGCGGACTCGGTTGCCGCCGGCCTCCTCACCATCGGCCCAAAACACGGGAATGCGGGGGGCGCTGCCGCCCGAACCTTCCGTCAAGCACTCGAAAAAAAGAGGACGCCGGAAACGTTGGTGCAAGAAGCGCTCAAGACAGGTGAGCGCCTGCCCGGCTTTGGTCATCCCGTGTATACTGAGGATCCACGCACACGCACACTGGTCAAAATCGCCAAGCAACAGTTGCCGCAAACACTGCACACGGACTTTGCTATGGCGATAGCAGAAGCACTCGCCGCCGCCAAACAAAAACCGGTCCCCCTCAACATCGACGGGGCGATCGGTGCCGTGATCGCCGACTTGGGCGCACCTGATGCGCTGGCAGATGCCGTGTTCCTCTGGGCACGCACCGCAGGGTTGGTGGCGCATGCCATGGAAGCTTCAACGCTCCCCGCCTACCTCCGTTAACAGCATGAAAGACGACCGGACACAGCCGCTATCACAACCCGGAGACACACTCTCTCCTGGCCGCCTGCTGACGGATGTCAGTGGGACCATCGTCGGCGCAACAGACCTCGGCACCCGGATCCAACCCGGCCAAACGATCCAAACAAATGCGATCCTGGACTTTCTGCTGTTCGGCACCGTCCTCGCGCCCCACGGCCTGGTCCAGGGGATGCAGACCTTGTTTCCGGGTGAAACGTCCACGGCAAACGAAAACAAGCCTTACTTGAAGCTGGACCTGGAATTGTCACACCTGGATGCTGACGGGTACGTCGACCTCTTGGACGCAATGCTGGAAAAAATCTTGGCAGGGTTCCGGGGCCCAAAAAAAGCCCTGCTCCTGTCCGGCGGGATTGATTCAGCCATCATCCTGAGCTACCTGACACCGCAACAGGACATGCCCTGCATCACCTGGTCAGCAACGACGCCGTCAGAAGAAAAACAATCCATGGACAAACGTTTTTCGTATGTCACGGCTGCGGCGTTTGGCGTAAAACAGCATGAAATCGTCCACATGGATTATGAACGCGACGTCGAAGCATATCGCGCTTTCATCTCCCGTTCCCGCATCCCCCACATCTTTTCTAACGTCGCGCCCTACATCAGGATGGCGGAACGGGCACAGGAACTGGGTATAGAGCAGTGCGCGCTCGGCCAAAACGTCGACACGCTCTTCCTCGCCTATGCCGCACCCCACTATGTTTCGATCTTCCAACGGTTGCACCGGTTCCTTCCGCTCAAGCTCATCGCGCCTTTTGTCCGCAAACGGTTCCAATACTTGCTACGCGAAAAAAACCTGGTACGCGAATTCGCTTATTTCAAATCCGCCGGCGTCTTCCCTGGGCCCTGGATAACCGTCCCCGAAACCTACTTCAAAGAGCATGAAGCTTCCATGGAACGGTTCGTGCCAAAGGGCAAAACCATCGAACAACGTATCCAACTCGTGGAAGAATTCTTGTCCGAAGGGCGGCGCAGCGAAAACTACCAGCGTGAGATCCCCCGTTTTTGGGGCGTGGAAAGCGTCTTGCCGTACTATCACGATGACTTCATCCAAGCGCTGCTCCGCATGCCACCAAAACTCCTGCGCTTAGGTGGCGGATACGATAAGCAGATCTTCCAAAAGCTAGCGGCGAAACGTGGCGTGCCCGAGCCTGTCATCCAGCATGTCAAAAAAGGGTTGTCCTACAGCGCCAAATACGTACTGACCAACCGGCTCCACCTGAACGTGTGGGATGAGTTAGAAAAAGACGAGATGCTTAACCACGTCGTTGACATCAAGGGCATCCGACAAAAGCTCCAAGACGATTTTTACACGTTTGACCTCCTACGTTCGCTCCACGTCTGGTTTGAAGAAGTCGCCAAACCGCTGAACTTGAAGCTCGAACCGTAAAGGCTAACGATGGTTAAACGGGATGCGCAAAATGCCAAACAACGCATCCTGGATTTCTGACAAATTAAAATTCGACGCTCCACGCGTGCGGTTGACGAATACGGTCGGTACTTCGACAAAGCGGAACCCGTGTTTCTTCAATAGGTACGCAATCTCTGAAAGGACGATATACCCCTTGCTCTTGATGGGAGCGGTCACGAGCAGCGCAGCCGCTTCCCGGTCATAGACTCGGTAGCCGTTCGTAAAATCATGGATCGGGATACGGAGCCACGGTCGGGCAAACAGGTTGGCTGCCTTACTGAAGATCGTACGCTTCCATGGCCATCCAATGATCCTGGATGTCGCGAGGTAACGCGACCCAATGACAACCACGCGAGGCGCGCTGACGGCAAGCAAGCTCTCCAGCTCTTTTGGGTCATGCGAAAAATCCGCGTCCATCTCGACAAAACGTTCGTACCCTTTTTCCAAACAGTGCCGCAGGCCCGCCATCACCGCCGAACCACGCCCACCCTTTTCCCCGCGACGCAAGACAGAAACCCGCGGATCCGTTTGGCTGATGGCCGTCACGATCTCGGTCGTCTTATCGTTTCCATCATCCACAACCAACACATCCAGCCCAAGCGGCAACGTCAACAACGCCCGCACAAGGTTGCCGATGTTCTCCTCTTCGTTATAGGTCGGGATGATGACGCAAGTTTTAAGCATAGAGATTATTTTCACGCATCCAGGCGTGGGTCTGAAGGATCCCCTCACGTAAGCCGACCGTCGGCTGGATGAGGTTGGTGAATTCGTAAAGTTCCGTGGCCTTATCCGGCTTGGCCAGGTCATGCTCGACCGTGAGGCTTTTTCCCGAAGCCTCAATGGCCATCTGTACAATATCATCGATCGAGACGACTTCCGGATGGCCGATCCGATGGAGCCCGGCCGTGGTCTGCGATAAAGCTTGGAGAGCGTTCTCCACCACATCATCTATATACACCATCTGTAGCCTCCGCTGGCCGTTCCCCCACACCTCCAAGGCCCCCTCCGTCCGATGGATGCGCTGCAAAAGCGACGGAATCATGTTGGCCGTACGCGGATCAACGTCATTCCCAGGGCCATAGATTGGAGCAACACGTAAAAAGATGCACGTCGTTTGATATTCTTTCGCAAACGCTTCCAGCGCATATTCTTCCGCACACTTTGCCGCGGAGTAGCCGTCAAATGCACCGACCGTCGGGATCGTAGGCGCGTGCTCCGCATAAATTGAACCGAGAAAGACGATCCTTGTTGGGGGCGCCGATGCAGCCGCTGACAAAAACTGCAGGAAGGGGAGCTCGTTCTGTACATAGACCTGGAACGGTTGTGTCGTATGCACTTGCAAGTTCTTCTTATAAGCGGCTGCATAAAAAACCGTTTCAACTTTCCCCAGGAATTGGCTGGAAGTCGTTTCATCAGCAACGTCGCCGTAGATATAGGTCGCGCGCGCATCGTCGGCCGGAGACAGCTTCCGTTGGACGGCGTAGACTTCATGTCCCAGGTCGCACAACCGCCGGACGAGCGCGTGCCCGACCATCCCAGAAGAGCCGATGACGGCGCAGGAAGAGTGCTCGCTCATAGGTCGTATTTATGGAGACAGCCCACGATCGTTTCAATATCCGACGTCGAGAGCTCAGGGTAGTTGCCGCAATAAAACGAATTCTTGTGGAGGAAGTCAGAACACGGCAGGACGTACCGGCTCCCTACGTAGCGCGTATAAAACGGTTGGTTTTGGATGTTCCCCGCGATCATCGGACGGATCTCGACGCCCGCACCGGAAAACTGTTCCGCATACTTGTTGCGCAACGCCTCAGTCTTGCAGATGACCGGGATCGCAAACGCCGAGCACCGTGTGACGTTCCGCGTCTCAAGCGGGATAAAGTCGGGGTTCTGCTGGAGGGACTCATGGATGCGTAAAAAGTTTTTCTCCCGCTGCACGATGCTCTCCTCTAAAAACTGCATTTGGAACAACCCCAAGAACCCCGTGACGTCCGTCGGCCGCAGGTTATAGGCCAAATCATAAAACGTATACTTTGCCGTGAACTCTGACTCGACCTTGTGTTTGGTACGCAAGGCGATCTGCTGCCCGACCGACAGATTACGATCCCACCCGTTCGCCCGGACGATGCACAGCATCTCCGCAAGTTCTTCGTCGTCCGTGCAGCACATGCCCCCTTCAATCGTGGACATATGGTGCGCGACAAAAAAAGAAAATGTCGATGCCAAGCCGACGTTCCCGGTCTTTGTGCTGCCGACGACCGTCCCCAAGGATTCGCAGTTGTCCTCGATCAACAAGACCCCGCGCTCATCACACACGCGCTTGATGCCCAACAAGTCGTCCGTTAACCCTAAAGCATTCGTAATAAACAGCGCCGCCAGCGGCCCCTGGTTCAAACACGACAACAGACTGTTCGGCGAAACGTTGAGCGTCGCAATCTCACAATCGACCGGAACCGGCTCGAGTCCAAGCTGGATGAGCGGCATGACGTTGGTGGACCAAGTGAGCGCCGAAAACCCGACTCGATCCCCCTTCTTGAGCCGTCCCAAATTCAGCAACGCCTGGATCAGGGCCAAATTCGCGCTCCCTCCGCTGTTATAAAGAAGAGCATGCTTCGTTTCTTGATAGGCAGCAAAGGCCTTTTCAAACGCGGCACATTGCGCCCCCATGCTTAACCTGTCTGTCCGTAAAATGAACTCGGCTAAGGCCTGTTTGGTCTCGTATTCATGCAAAAACGTGTACTTCATCAAGGGGACCATAGGACGTTTCGGCCAGTCTACAGACCCCCCTGAGTGGAGGCAATGACAAAGTCTTGGATGCGTTCAGCCCGCCCTTTGGCAGTCAAGAGCGCATGTTGGACCTGGACCGGCGGATTGATGAGAAGCTCCTTCACGTCCAAAGCCAACGCCTCGGGGTCATCTGGACGGAAAAAACGTACAGCCCCATATCCCAACAGCGCATCACGCAAGGCCGGCAAGTCACTGGCGACAATGTTCGCTCGCGCGGCCATTGCCTCAATCGCTTTAAGCGGATTCGTATCTTCGACGGATAAACGGTGTTTACCTGAGTTCGGGATCACCACGACATCAGCCGCGCGCAACCAACACGGGATATCTTCTGCGGGGCGCTGACCATGGAAGATCACCTCAGCAGAACCAGCGGGTAACGCTTCCGCGATCCGCTTGCAGCGCTCAAAATCCTCACCCATCCCACCGACAATATGGATACGGGATGTAGCCGGCATGAAAGCGGCGGCTTGGACCAACGTATCTACGCCTTTCCAATCATAGAGCTGGCCCGCGTACACAATGGCCGGCCCTTCCCCGATCATGCAACGTCCCCGGGCCTCTTCGCGGGTGATGCTCTGGTAGACATGCGGATCAAACGTCACCGGGTTTGGTAGGACGATGGAAGGGGGCAGATGGACGCCCAGGGTTTTCAGACGGTCCAGCTTTCGCTGACTCGTGCTGATCATCCCCTGCGCACGCCGTAAAATCCGGCGCACCAACCAGCGACGCGTCCAACGGCCCGGATCAGGTAGGTCATGCACGTCCCACAGCAAGCGCCACGGCCGAGGCAAGAAAGCTGCTTGGACAGGATCGTTAACCAAACAGATATCAGGCCGCAATGCATCCAGGACATGCGGCAAACTCATTAAGCTGAGGAGGCGGTAAAACTGGAACAACTTAGGATGTAGGAGCGGGGCCAACGGACCAAAAGGAAAAAAACGCACTCCATTCATGGTTGGCGGCACGTCCGTCGAGCGGCGCGGATAGGCCACCGTCACCATCACGCCTGACTCAGCGAACCCGCGTGCCATCGCCAACACCTGGAGCCCATACGCTTTGTGCGTAGGAAAGCGACTATTGAGGAGGATCAGGACATGCATACGCTAGGCACGCAGACGGAGCTCCTTAATCCGTTCCATAATTTTGGGAACAGACGTCCACACATCAACCATGGTCGTCGTGATGAGCAGTGCCGCAGCAAACAGAAGGGAGCGGACGCGGTCACGGCCGCGGACATGTACGAGCCAGTCCAGGATGATCAAAGAAAAAAATGGCAACATCGGGATACGGTAACGGTTGACGACCACGGTCAACGTCGGCGAAACAGCCATGAGCGCAATGACGACCAGCGCAGCTAAGATCCCCCAATGACGGACCCGTCGCGTACGGACAACCTCAAATGCTGCAGCAAACCCAGCCCACAAGGTCGCGAGGCTGAACAGGATGGACAGGAGCACCGTGACCAATTGGTCAACGGACGAACGGTAGTGGAACCAAAATCCAGATGTCTTTGTCAGTGCAAACAGCTTGAACCCTTTTTGGACCGTACGGAGGACGGCGTGGCCCGGCATCGTCGTGATTATGTTTTTTGTTTCTGCCAAGCTCACGTATTCAAGCTCATCCGCATCCAAATCTTTAATCTTGTTGTAGATGTGCGGCAGCTTGTCCATGTTGAACTCCCCTGGGCCATAGGGGTCGAGCCCAACCCAAAAGTCCAATCCGCCTACGACCGAATTCATGATGAACTTGTCGTAGACGCGCAAATTACGGATAGTCCACGGGGTTTCTACAGCGACAAAACACATGAGCACGATCAGCGCCTCTTTCCAGTAACGCTTCCATGCGAGCAACCCCAAGAAGCCGACCATGACCGGTAACCCCGTCGGGCGTGTCATGGTGAGTGCGGCGAAAAAGATGCCACAGGCAACGGCCAAAAGGAGACGCCTCCGCTTTTCCCCTTCTTCGATAAGCGTGACGGCGAGCGTAAACACGGACACAAGTAAAAAGACAAACAAGGACTCCGTCATCAACATCGCCTGCTGTTGGATGACGTCAGGTGTAAACGCATACAAACCAACAGCAAGCCCAAGCTGCCACGGCTTGGCTTCTGGAACGAACCGTTTGGCTAGCCCGTACAACATCCAAACGACACACGCGTGCAAAAACGCCTGCACGACCCACATCACCCACGGATGGATCCCGACCACAGAATAGACGCCTGCCAAAAAAAACTGGTAGCCAGGCCCAACGCCGTGGATGGCCGTGTCTTTGGCCAAAGGGACATCGCACGTCTCACAAAAAATCCCCCGCGTGACCAAGTTCGATGCGACCGTATGGTAGCGCTCCGCATCCACCCCAAGCCTGATCTGATAGGTAAAAGCGTAGCCGAGGGACAAGATGAACGCCGCCAGGACAAGCCACGTCCTGACAGATGCAACTTCGATCTTGAACCTATGAAGCAGGGCCTCGCTGGTTGGTTTCCACATAAGAGGTGATGGTGGTCAGGATACGCCCCAAGGTGGCAGACAACCTATGCCCGTCAAGAATCCGCTCCCGCAAGCGTTCGGATGAGACCGGTCGCTCAAGGACGTCAGCCAACGCTGCCGCAAAATCTTCTGGCGCGGTCCCTGCCACAAACCCTTCGGGCGCAATAGTCATGAACGCCTCATTCGTCGTCACGACCGGACATCCACAAGCCATTGCTTCGAGCAAAGACTTGTCCAAGCTCCCTGTCAAACTCGCGTTCATGGACACCTGGGCTGTTTGATAGGCCTCACGCACTGCCTCCGCAGGGAGACCCCCGACAAAATGCACCCATCCCAAACCATGGTCCTTGACCATCTTTTGGACGCGCTCCACATATGGCTTATCGTGTTCCATGATCGGTTCTCCGATGATCTCAAGCGTAAAATCGTGGCCGTTGACGCGCAGGTGCTCAACCGCAGCGATCATAAACTCGATCCGCTTGGCCGGGCTGAGACGTCCGACGGTCACCAGCTTTCCTGCTTTGCGCGCCTTGTCTGAAGCGGGGACGAAAAAATCTGTATCAATGGTATGGCCTGTGTACTCAACCTTATTCGTTTTGAGGCGGAAACTTTCTGGTGAAGCGGAAAAAACTTTTTTGACACACCGAACAGCCAACCGCAACGTCCACGAAACATGTTTGTGCGTGTACCAAAGGAAGACCGGCTTCCCCTGCAGGACAGCGAACGGCCACAACAAGAGCACGTACAACGGCGACATGAGGACAAAGACCACATCCGCCTCCCGCACCGACCGCCAAGACATGCGCATCAAACGCAAGAACTGCGTAAAGCGTGACGCTCCCCGCTCTTTCCCTAGTGACGCGACCTGAACATTCGATGGAAGGTCGTACGTCCCAACGGCTTGGGTAATGACTTGCACCTTCGCACATTCGGCAGCAAACCAGCGCAACCAGCGCACATGAACCGACAGGTTACGGTCAGCCTCATCCACGCGTTGCGTGACGACGAGCAAAGACGGTTTTCCGCTCGCTGTTTTTACGCGACGCCTTCCACCTAGCAATGCCGCCATCCCAAGTCCTGCATACAACCACTGCAACGGCATGATCGGCATACGCAGCCGGCCCTCGACCCCCAAACCATTCACGCTCACCGTTGCGGCCAAAGCAACGATAAACGTCAGCACAATCCACTGCGCCGGATCTCGCCACGAGCGGCGAAAGGCCGTGAGCAACCCGAGGACCATGAACAATGCGACGATCGCCCAAAGCGCTCGCCCGACGGCACCGATAAAATAAAATGGTTGGCCAAAAATCTGCCAAAAATTGGCGACAAATTCCCCATACCTTCCTTGGACAAGGTAGTGCGTCGGTGGCAGGCCCTTATACTGGACGGGTGGCGTCAGGTGATAGTAGTGCGGGACGTACGCGTAATTATGTGACGACCAAAACGAAATGGAATTGGCGATGAGGACACGCGCAAACGCTTGGGGATGCTGAAGGATAATGTCCTGTGCGAAAGCAAGATAGAGCGCGCCGTGGTCCGTCCCATCTTCAAAACCATCCAGACCCGTCCGTTCTCGAAAACGTTTACGCACCAGCGTTTCCGCCTCTTGATACGGCAGGTGTTCCGCAACCGACGTGATGGAAGAACCAAGATAAAACACCGCGTTCATCCCGCCTTGTGAACTTAAGCCCCATGTCCCAAACGCCAAGCGGTTCCGGAGGAGCCACGGCGCGATCACGACCAAGACCGTCACACACCCGATGATCACCAAACGCCATGCAGGCCGCCAAAGACGGAACGCTCGTGCGATGAGGGCGCCGACCAAAAGGAGGAATGGCACCACTGTCCACAACGCCTTGACCAACAGCCCCACCCCAAACCACGCACCCGCCCACACCGAATTCACGTCCCGACGTAAACGAACAACTTGAATGAGACTTGTGATCGCGAGCAAGGTAAGCACAGGAAAAATCCACTCCGTCAAAAGAGGGACGGCGTAATAGACGGCGTGTGGCTCAAGTGCCGTCATCCAGGCAGCAAACCGTCGGACACGCCGAGAAAATCCCAACTGTCGGCCGAGACGCTGCGTCAAGATTGGCAGGAAAGAAGCGATAGCAATCTGCAATAAAGAGACCAGCGCAAAAGAACGCAGCACCGGCAACACGAGGGCGAGAAAAAACGGATAGCCGATCGTCCGGAACGAAGACGTCACGCCTTCATATGCAAAACCCTTTCCAGCCAAAAGAGACTGCGCCAAACCGACATACCCCTTTGAATCCGGCAAACTCAATCCATCCTGGCCGACAAACCAAAGGATCAACCCAAGGACGGCGAGGCGTGCCAAAAAAGCGACCGCATACAATTTCAACACCGGATCACGTGGATTCGCTTCTTTGATATGCGCCGCCTCATACGAACCGCGCACCAACATGACAGACGCTTCTCGTGATGGAAGCTTCTTCACAGTTTCACGCGCAGCATCCCCAAAGACCTTCGCTTCTTCCGGCGACCGGAAGAGGTGCAGGATCCCCTGCGCAAGCGCCTCGTGGTCATTCGGCGGCACGACAAGCCCGGACTCGTGGCTCCTGATGACTTCGCCCGCAAGGCCGACATCTGTCATGACGATCGGTAAACCGACCAGTGCCGCCTCACAGACCGCCATCCCCCACCCCTCAAAACGGGATGGCTGGACGTAGACTTCGGCAGTCGCCAACAGGGATGCAACCTCCACTGAAGTTTTTTCTCCCTGGAACGTGACGCATTGATCGACCTTGAGCTCACGAGCAAGCGCTTCAAGGTTCGCTTTTTCCGGCCCATCGCCGATGACGGTGAGCGTCGCATCCGGGACAACGGAATGGATCCGCGCAAACGCATGCAGCAACACATCCAACCCTTTTTCTTTTGAAGCGCGCGCAACCGTCACGAGGTGGTGCGTACGCGGTTTCCGTTCCACCGCCATCACTTGAGGTGCCGTGACATGGATGACATCGATCCTGTCTGCAGCTACTCCAGCACGAACCAAACCGCGTTGGCCGCGCTCGCTCACCGTCCGCGTCCGATCCGCGTTCCGGACCAGCCAAAATGCAAACGGACGCAACAGACGCTCCTTCCATCCAAACGGACGCCGCGCAAACGCACCGCTGTGGTCCTGGACGACAAAACGTGCCTTACTCAAGACGCCCGCCGTCGCCGCGACCAATCCGCAATAAAAAGGATCCTGGACAGTCACCAGGTCAAACGCTCCCGCCTTGAACCGTGCACGTACAAGTTTCACCGCCGCAAAAAAGGCCTTCACCGTCCCCTGCCCGCCGGACCGAAAAGCGCGTACTCCAGGCCCCACATCGACCTGACCAGCCTCTCCCTGCTCCAAAACCACGATTTCCACTTCCCAATCACGAAAATACTCCCTCTGGCGCCGAGCCGAGGGAGATCCTGGATCCATGACCTGGGGGTCCAACCCAAGCACCAAAAGCCGCATACGTCAGCAAGCAGCTTGCCATATAGCGCAAAAAAACGGAACTCCGTATGATGGGCAGGATGCAAATCCTCCTCTACCACGGTGTCCGCCCCCAAAAGGACCTCATTTCGGCTGATATCCGCCAAAAACACGTCCCAGAAGCTGCCTTCCGGCGCCAACTCGCCTGGCTCAAACGGCGGGGCCGTTGCGTCTCTCTCGATACGGTCCTTGCCATGCTCCGTGGCGAGGAACCATGGGATAAGCGCGCTTTTGCCATCACCTTTGATGATGGGTACGCGAATAACGCCGAACTCGCCGCCCCGATCCTGAAGGAACACGGGATGACCGCAACATTTTTCTTGACCACCGGATTTTTAGACGGCACGCACCGCCTGTGGGTCGACCGTTTTGAAACAACCTTCAACAAACTAGCGTCAAACATGTCACCCAAGGAACGAGCCCAAGGCGATACCAAACTCCGCGAACAGATGAAGCGCGTCCCTGTGGAAGAACGTGAACGTGTCTTGCGACAGATGGAAGCAGACGCAGGATCCGTCGCATGGCCAGACCTCTATCGCGCGATGACCTGGGATGATGCGCGACACCTCCAACAAGACGGGTTCACGCTTGGCGCACACACCATCACCCATCCAAACTTGATCCGCTGTAGCGCCGAGGAACAAGAAAAGGAAATCGTCACGAGCAAACAGCGCATCGAAGAAGAAACGGGCAAGCCCTGCCAGCACTTTGCTTTTCCGAACGGGCAACCAGGTGACTGGAGCGACGAGACGCTCGCCATCATCAGCCAAGCAGGCTTCGAGAGCTGCTCAACAACCGTTGACGGTCCCGTCAGACGAACAAGCGACCCGCTCCTCCTCCCCCGTCTCACCATCGATTCAGGCGATGACTTCTTAAAATTCCGCTTGACCGTAAACGGCTGGCGTTCCAAACTACGTCGTCTGAAGAACGTCTTGCGCTAGCATTATGGAAGAATTCCAAGCCCAAACCCGCGTCACCCAACATTTTGACCACGCGTCCAAGGTCTATACGAGTTGGTATGATTTGCCGAATCCCGAAGGCCACTCATTCCGCATCCGCCGAACTCGGTGTTTGGAAGCACTGCGCCACCTCCCGCATGGTGAGCTGGTCGTAGACGCTGGTTGCGGGCCAGGCACGTTTGTGGAAGCGCTCCTCGGGAAAGGGTTTCACGTACTCGGCACAGACATCGCCCCAGGCATGATCGAAGAATGCCGTAAGCGTTTTGCGGACAAGCCACACGCGGCCTTTGACGTCTCACCAGCGGACGCGATCCCGCTCCAAGGGATGGAAGCAGGTGCCATCACCGCCATGGGGCTGCTTGAATATTTGAATGATGAGACGACCGTCCTGCGCGAATTCCGCCGTGTGCTCAAACCGGGCGGCCTCGTCCTCCTGACCTATCCGCACAAGTGGAGCCCGACGCGCATCTGGAACCGATGGACACACGCGCTCGCCAAGCCCATCCTCTTTTTCCTACGTGGACCAAAGACCTCTGGCGTCAAACACCGCGAGTACGAACTGGAACCGACGCTCCAACACGTCCGTGACGCAGGCTTTGAAATCAAAGACGTCATCTTTTACAACATGAAACTCGGCTTCCGTCCGCTCGACGCCATCCTGCCGCGCACCACCGTCTGGATCGCCGAACATCTCGAACGGTTCTGCCGCACCCCACTCTTACGAAAGATTGGAACGGGCTTTATCGTGGTCGCGAAGAAACCCGAGTAACGCTTCAACCCACGCGTCTTCATCTTTGGGATCGAGTTCGTGCAAGCCAGGCACATTCTGCCCAAGGCCATGTTCACGCGTGATAAAGCAAGGCTTGCCCATCCATATCGCTTCTTGTACCGCGTTCGGATAAATATCTGACAATGATGGCAGAAGTAAGGCATCAGTGGCCGTCATAAGCTCCCAAGTCTTTTCAGGTGGCAGACTTCCATGGAACGTCACGTTTTCCATCCCTTGAAGCTCGTGCTTGACCTTCATCTCATCATCCCCCGAACCGATAAAAGACATTTCAAATGTTGCACCACGAGCCTGGAGCTTACGTAAGACACGGGCCAAAAACGGCAGGTTTTTTACCGGAGCAAAACGGCCTACATACATCAGACGTGGAATGGCATGCGGTACCGTCTCAACCGCATGAACAGCTTTCAACGGCTTTTTCTCCTCAACTTCAATCACCAAGTGAAGATCAGCAAGAATATTTTTCTCCAAAACATTCTTCAAAAGATGTGATGCGACCTTGATCCTTTGCGCACGCTTCAAAATCCAGCGGTAATTGAGTTTCATTAACTTGCGACGGAGCGTGTCCGGTTCAGACCAAAACTCTTTCAACGTGACCAAAACGCCATGGTTTGTCGCGTCTTCCCAACACCATTCACCTCCAAGGCGGACAATGAGATTATTCTTACGACCTATCAACGCCAGTCGGGTTGGAATTCCAACGGAAAAGACATCCGTGGCTAAAACCTCAACGCCAGGTCGCAGCATGCGCCGAAGAGCAGCGGCAAAACGAAGATAGCGCCGAAGCGCAGAACCGTTTCGTGAAACCGCCACAACACCATCTTCACGTCCGTCAGCGGTGCCATATGTAACAACACGCACCGAACGGCCTTCATCACGATATTGCTGCGCAAAAAACTTCATCACCGTGGCCGGCCCGCCGATCTCTGGCGGATAAATGCCAGTCGCGATGATAAGAGGATTGGTCGTTACCGTTTTCCGCATCAACGCCTGCATCTTCAAAGCCAACGCTGGCCAAGCATAATCGGTCCGCACCAATGCTTCGGCTCGACGGACAACCGCCTCACGCTCTTCTTTTGGTGTCTGCAAAAGCCGCTCGATCGTCTTGGCTAATCCCTCCGCATCTTCAACCGGCGCAAGCCATCCTGTTTCCCTTTCTTTCAAAAAATCAGGAATCCCACCAACCGGTGTACCAATGACCGGAATGCCGGCTGCCATCGCTTCCAAAAACGCATTTCCCAATCCTTCGGATCGTGACGGGCGCACAAAAATATCTGACGCTTGAAGGAGCGCCGCTAACCGTTCGTGCGTCTGGTTCCCCAAAAAGATCACACGATCAGCGACGCCAAGCTCTCGAACTAACTGTTCGAGAGCTTCTCGATCTTCCCCGTCACCAGCCAATAAAACTTTTACCGTTCGCGGAAGCGTCACGATGGAACGGATCAACAAATCAATCCCGTTCTTGTAGGACAAGCGCGACGCAGAAAACAAAACCACGTCATCCGTCGCGTATCCAAGCTCCGCCCTCAAGGCCGTCCGCTCATCGGAAGAGATTCGTTGGCTAAAACGCTCAATATCCACGCCATTCGGTATGACAACCGGCTCAACCATCGCTCCCGAACGCTTTGCCCAATCAGCCAGAAAATGGCTGATTGTCTGGATCGCATCAGCTCGCGCAAATAGACGGCGCTGCAAAAATTTCAAAACACCTAAACGTCGTGCGTACCGTTCCGGTGGATCACCTTCTTGCAACGTCAACAACAAACGCGATGCGGGGCGGAACCACGTGTAAATCAACGACGCGAAACCGCCGTAACTCGCCATAATGGACCAAACGAGATCGAACGATCCAAGTCGCAACGCTTTCAAGACACCGACGAACGGCAGCAAGTATTTATCAAAAGAAAAACCAAAACCAACCCGAATAACACGGACATGACCGATGGTTTCTTCCGAAGCCAGACCGGACCGTAAACGTGCGCAGACGAGCGTCATGTCCACCTCCGGCATCCGGTCCGTCAGTTCGCGTACCGCAACTTCCGCACCCCCCACGAGGGGGAAGTACGTTGTCGAAAACGCGAGGACTCGGAGCTTATCCATATTTTTGCAACCACGTGGCAAGAGAGAACAACATCCACAAACGGTTTCCATGGTCGATCCCGCGATCGTTCTCGTCCAAATAACGTTGCACCTCTGCTCGACGGCAGATACGCAGAAGCGGCGAGGCTTCGCTCAAACAACGCTCAACGAACCCCGGACGGAGCGCGCCACGGAACCACTCTGCCAACGGAACCTGAAACCCACGCTTCGGTCGGTCAAAGATCTCGTCCGGCACAACACCGGACAAGGCATGACGAAGCAGCGATTTCTGCTTCCCCTTCTCCATCAAAATTTGGAGCGGCAACGTCATCACAAAGTGTGCGAGTTCCTGATCCAAAAACGGCGAACGCGCCTCCAAACCATGCGCCATGGTCGCGCGGTCCATCTTGACGTTCAGGCAATCAGGCAAATACGAGCGGAGGTCAAAATCCATGGCGCCCTGCAGGCCAAGCGCTTCGTTGTATTTACGAGCGACAAAACGCGTCGCGTCAGATGGCTCTGTCTTTTGGCGGAAGTCATCTTGGAGCAATCGCATCGTCGCATCATGGCCAAAATACGCGCCGGTAAAGAGTTCGCCGTATCCGCGTCCCCACGAGTGGTGGAGTCCTTCAATCGTTGCGGCCATGCGTGTCCACCGGGGATCCCGATCGAACCATGAACGGATGCGGCAACCGGTGCTGACAAGCCACACGAAAGGTCCGTGGCCAAACCGCGCCGCTTGCGCGAAATAGCCGTAACGGCGGTAACCAGCAAACAATTCATCGCCACCATCACCGGTCATGACTGCTTTCACCTCTTGCTTTGTCTGCTGGGCTAACAGCCACGTAGGGATGGCGGATGAATCGGCATACGGTGCGTCGTACTGCGCGATGATATCGTCAACGATCGCGAGCGCCGCTTCTGGCGTCGCCTCAAACGCATGATGCTCCGCGCCGAGACGGGCAGCGAACGAAGCCGCTTCAGCCCGCTCATCAAACCCAAAAGACGGGAATCCCATGGTAAACGTCTTGATCGGGCTAGGTGACTGACGCGCCATGAACGCCGCGACCGCGGAAGAATCCACGCCACCGGACAAAAACGTGCCGACAGGGACATCAGCAATCATGCGCAGACGTACCGACTTTTCCAACAACCGGCGCACTTCTTGCGCGGCTTCCTCCGCTGATCCCGTAAAGCTTGGTTGCCAAGCGAGTGCGTCGTAGGATTGAATGGTCACCGCGCCATCCTTCCATCGCCCACACTGTCCCGGCTCCAAACTCTTGATCCCGACAAAACCGGTCAGCGGTGCCGGCACGTACTGCAAACCTAAAAAGAGACGGACTGCCTGCCAATCAACCTCTGGTTTCTTTTTTGTCGTCAGCGCTTTCAATTCCGAAGCAAAAGAAAAACCATCTTCATCCACCACGTAATAAAATGGTTTCTTCCCTAAACGGTCACGCGCAAAAAACAACTCACGCGTCTGCTTGTCCCAAATAGCAAACGCGAACATGCCATGCAGTTTCGCGAGCGCTCCTTCACCATGCAACGCGTACAGATGGAGTAACACTTCCGTATCAGACGTGGAACGAAACGTAACGCCCTGTCCTTCCAGCTCACGACGCAGCTCTTGATAGTTGTAAATCTCGCCGTTGAACGTGATCGAAAACCGCCCATCAGCGGACAGCATCGGTTGCGCACCCGTCGGGCTCAAATCCACGATCGCGAGGCGGCGGTGCAACAATCCAGCCTCCCCCTCGTACCAAATCCCCTCCCCATCCGGCCCACGATGGGAAAGCGCCGAGGCCATAACACGAAGCCGACCGGTATCTACCGGCCGTCCATCACGTGAAATGAGGCCAGCGATTCCACACATAGTGGCTTAGGTTAGCAAAAAATGGTTGATCACCATTTTGACACAAATCCCAATTTCAGCCTACCGTAGCCCTATGGAACAGGCAAAACAGCGGATTGCCCTGATTGCCACCCTGGGAGAACAGGGTGGGGTGCAGCAATTCTTGCTGGGTTTTGCGCAACACTTAGCCAAACAAGGCCACGAGGTCGCGCTCGCCACGGGTGACGGTCCATGGCTCATCGAACACGCAAAGCGGATCGGTGTCCGCTCCAACCGCTTTCAGCATCTCGGTCGCGCGATCAACCCCATCCGTGACGTGCTCGCGTTGATCGAGCTGGTCCGTTGGCTCCGCCAAGAAAAACCAGATGCTATCCACCTGAACAGCGCCAAAGCCGGAGTGCTCGGAAGCATCGCCGCGCGTCTCGCCGGTGTACCGCACGTCGTCTACCGCATCGGTGGTTGGACGTTCCTCGAACCCTTGCCTCGTTGGCAACGCTTGGCGTACGAACTGGCAGAACGCCTGACCGCGCCACTCAAAGACGTCATCATCTGCGTCCATAAAGGTGATGTGGAAGTTGCACGAGTAAAAAAGATCAAACCCCGCAAACGCATCATCGCTGTACAGAACGGCATTGATGTGGAAGCGCTCCATCATGAACTGTTGGATCGCGGTGCGGCTCGCGCCACTCTCGGGATCCCGCCTGACGCCTTCGTCTTCGGGACGGTCGCGAATTTTTATCCCGCAAAAAACCTTCCGAGCTACCCGCTTGCCTGCCGCGACGTGTGCCGCCAATTTCCACACGCACGCATCGTCATCATCGGCGACGGACCAGAACGTCATGCAGTCGAACAAGCGATCAAAGACGCAAGCCTGGATGGTCAGGCTATGCTCATCGGCGCAAGGGACAACGCACGAACCTATCTGCGTGCTTTCGATGTCTTCGTCCTCCCATCAAGCAAAGAAGGGATGTCCTGGTCGTTGCTTGAAGCTTTGGCTGCCGATCTCCCCTGCATTGCGACGGACGTCGGTGCCGCAAAAAACCTTCTCAACGGAAGCCATTGGCTTGTCCCGCCAAACAACCCCGAAGCCCTCACGACAGCCATGCTTGACGCCATCAAAAACAAAGACAACCAAAAGCCGCCAGCCACCACGGCCGACGGCTCACTCCCAACGTTGCTTCAAACGTTCTCCGGAAACCAAGACGCGCTTCACAAAGACGCCTAACGCCTTGGCCCAGAACCCGACCCCGGGGTTGTCATGGTCGCGACAACCGCCGCGTCCTCTTGCCCAGCATTTGTCGGCACCGCAACAGCCGCTGCCGCATCTTGCGCCTTGGCCGCGAGCAGGGCTTGCGCATACGCTTCCCTCACCTGCGGATACCATTCGCGTTCGATGAATGACAGGTACAATTCACGCATTTCCGTCATCCCTTTCCGTTCCAGCAACACGACAAGCTGCGCCGCCTGTTCGACCGTCGGGCGGGGACCATCGTTCCAACGCTCCAAAAACAGCTTCAACGATTCCTTATCCTGCCGATACCCGGCCGCCTCGATCAGGACAGCATATTCCCGTGGATCCTTGAATTGGTACGGGTAACTCACGTTGATCGCCTTCACGACTTGCTCCGACCCTGCGTCAACATCCCCCTTATCCAACATGAGGGTGATGCCGTAGTTCCAATATCCTTCGCCCAACTCCGGATCAAAATCGCGGACACGCTTCATGATCTCGAGGGCCATATCGATCTGCCCCACCATCATATAGAGACGCGCAAGCCCATAGTGTAGCTGCTGGCGCTTTGGGCTCGTCTCGATGGAGCGCAAATACAACTGCTCCGAAACGATGCCTTCCGAATTCATGAGTGGCGCGATCTCCTGTGTGAGGCGCGCAAAGATATAAAGCGGGTGCGTATTCCGTGGATGGCGGCGGATTTCTTCCTCGCTCAACCGCTTCGCTAACGCGTATATGTCCTGCCACTGAGGGATCTTCTGGATCTGGCCTGATGAGATCATGCTAATCAGGTTACGACTGAGCAAAAACGTCTGCTCATCCAAGTACGGCGTCCAGATGTCCGCCGCTTGGGACGCAAGCTCCATGCCGACCACCGGGTTCGATGAGATATACGTATTGGACCGGATCGCGAGCGTCGAAGCTCGGAAGGGGAGGACGGACGTCCTCCAGACAAGAAGAAGCATCAAAAATTGGAGCACGCCATACGCAATCCAGGGCGCCGCGTGCTGCGCTTCGATGTTTGGCGTGGGGATAAGCTTTTCACCTTCTTCCGGCTCTTTCCGGCCGACAAACTCCCCGCGCGTGGCCGCAATGATCAACGCATAGAGCAAAAAGCTCATGGAGAACCCTGCGGGGTGGTCAAAGACGAACAGGTTTTGCACGAAGTACGCAAAAGGCAGAGAGAAAAGGATGGCGGCAATCGGCAAGTCAATCCACCCACGTTTCCATGCACGCCACGTCACGATAAAAATCGTGACAAAAATGGCGGCAAACGTCATGAAGCCGACCAGCCCGGTCATCGACAGCACGTCCATCACCGTGTTGTGTGCACGGTCAAACCACGTTTCGTAGGACCCAAAGCGCAAGGAGTGCGGGTTGTACTTGGCGTTAAACAGGATATGGAAGCTGTCCAACCCCCACCCAGTCAGGGGACGTTCCAAAAACCCTTTCCACGCGATATCCCACGCGATCAAACGGGTAGAAATGGTCCCATGCAGGTCCGTCAAACGGTAAATGGGAGTCCCCTTTAGCAGCTGCGTCTCGCGGAACGTGAACATCAGCCCATACATCCCCACCAAGGCGACGAGCGCGGTCAGCAAGCCGATCTTGACCTTTCGATGAGGGGTGAACAGGCCGTAGTACACGCCAAAGGCAAACAAGCCGGCGGCTAACCCGACAAGGGCGCCACGTGACTGCGCAAGCAGGAAGGCGATGACATCCAAAAAGGCAACGGCTGCGTAAAACAGTCGCGCCTGCTTCGACGGGACCTTGATAAAGAGTAATGCCAAGAAAAACAGGTTGAAGATCTGGTACGCCGCCATGTAGATCGGGTTGTCCAAAAGGCCTCCCACGCGGGGACCAGCCGTAAACATGAGCAGGTTCGGGTTTAACTTTTGGAGGATCGCGACGATCGCCATGATGCCGGACAAGACGATTTCATAGTTCAAGAAGCGCCGCCACTGTTCCCACGTACGCAAGACCCCGATCGCCATCGTCAACCAGGCGAAAAAATGGAGGAGGGTAAACAAGCCATTCATGCGTTCCTGGTTCCCCCACCAAGCGCGCATCGGGTCAACCCCGAAGACGACAGACAGGAACAGGGCCGCAAAATAAGCCGTAATGGCAAGGTAGAGCAGGTGCGCATGGGGACGATAGCGTCGGTCCATCCACGCGAGCGCGATATACGCTGGAAAGGTCAACCCAACCACGACCTGAAAAAAAATGAGCTTGGAAAAGACGAAGGGAAAGATGACCGTGGGGATAAAGATCAATGGGAGTAGGAGTCCCCCGTATACACCCACCATCGTAACCCCCTTAAAGAAAGACACGGCTTGGTCTCGAGACATATAGTTAAACGAGAGGGTACCACGGAGCCAAGGCCTGCGCCACACGATCACCGGGGAAAAACCAACCCCCCACCTTTTTGAAGGTGGGGGGAGGTTTTGAACGAGAACCCTTGTGGTTCAAGCCCAGTCGGAGATTACCGGCTCAAGACTTGCGTCTGGGTCAGGTCTTCGACGTAGACATCGTTCGTCCAGTCACGCGAACTGGTCGTATCGATCGCGGACGTGTGCGGGACTTCCGACTGGTCAGACCAGAGGAAGGTACCCTTCACATCTGCCGCGCCATCCGGGTTAGTACCCGTGTCGATGTTCGGACCCTTTTCGCTGGAGACGGTGTCGTCATCCAAGAAACCGGTCACGACGGTCGTGTTGCCCACACGAGCAAACGCGAACGTAGTCGTGTCGCCACTGGCGACGGTGCCGCCGATGGTAGCGTACAGCGTGTACGTGTTCCCGGAACCGGAGATGGTCTCTTCACTCGTGAAGTAGACAATGACCTGACCCGTGGTGGAAGCGGCAGCAATCGTGCCAGCTTCGAGATCCTGGGTCGCCGTCCGATCGCTCACGATGACGATGTCCGCCAAGGCCATATCACTGGAACCACGGCGCAAGCGGAAGTTCGACAAGGTGTACGCGTTGGCGTTCTTCGTGTAGTCGAAGACGAACTTCTTCAGGGCCACGGAACCGTTGCTGTCAGCCGAGACCTGGAACTTGTAGAGGTCCATGGTCGCCGGGGCCAGCGTGCTCGTGGAGAGCGTCTGGCGCGTCACGGTCGGCTTCGTCTTGCGGAGCACGAACGTGTTGCCAGTCGTCCCGACCGAGTTGGTCGTCGTGGTGGCGTAGACGCGTTCGCCGGAGGCGACACCCGTCACACGCACGTTGAACTGGTTGTCGTAGTTGGAATCCCATTCACCGGTCTGGACGTCAGCTGCGACGCCGAGCGCGAAGGTGTTACCCGAGCGCGGGGCGGCAGTGGCGCCACTGACAGACGAGGAGGAAACGACGTTCGCCAGTTTGCCCCACAGCTGGAAGGTGGAAGAGCCATCCTTCGGGACCATGATCGGGCTTGAGGAGAGGTCGATGTCCTTCCCGCTGTATGCACCGGAAGAAAGGATGTCCCAACCCTTGACGGCGCCGTCCTTCGCGACCGCGATGGCCGTGAAGTTGGCGGCTTCACCCGTCGAGGTAACCATCACACGTTCGATGTTCATGTCTTCGTACTGTGCGGTTGCCTTGAATTGGGCGAGGTTCTGCCAGACATCACCACCACCCACGAGGATCGTGGACTGGCGGAGGTTGTCCGTGGCGAGCGTGATGGTACCCGAGTTCTTGACCGTCTGGGCCAAGGTCGGAGACGCACCCGCGTTTCCGGTGATCTGGGAGGACAAGGTGGCCGTCACGGTGTTGGCATCAGCATCTTCGGCGGTAACGTCCGTCGAAGCTGTCAGGATACCGACCGCGAACAGGTCTTCTGTGCCCGAGATGACAGAGTCAGCCGTGCACTTGGCTGTGAGCGTCTTTGAGGTCCCGCTTGGGATCAAGACGTTCATGTTGGTGATGTTCACCGTACCGGCAGTCGTGTCCGGTGAGGCAGAGACACCGTGTTGGGCGCCGCTCTCGTCGAACAGGGCGCACTGCGTCACGACGTCATCCAAGTCTGCGACAGCATAGCTGCCGGACAAGTTGCCGCGGCCGGTCAGTTTCACGGACTTGATGGTCACGTTGCTCTGGGCGCCGGCCGTAAAGACGAATCCAGCAGCCGGGATCATCCCCTGCTTCTTCACGACCGTAGAAGCGGCCGGTGAGGAGGCGAGGGCGACCGACAGGCTGGAAGCCTTCACAGTGAAGTTATTTCCGTTGATCGTGGTGTTCGGGACGATCTTCGACGTAGAGAGGAATTCGCCCGTGTTCACGATGCGGACATCGGAGCTTCCAAACAGGTTGGAACCATCACCCAAGATGACCTTGTAGGTGGAGGTACCGCTGGTGAAGAAGTCCGTTGAGTCTTCGCTGTTTGACAGGTCAGCCGTGATGGCAAGGTTCAAGATCTGCCCAGCTTGGATGTTGAACGCGTCGGACAGGGTGATGATACCCGAGTCGGTGGCGTTGCTGGCCAAGGAGGACGAGAGGGACGTCGGGCCCATAACGGTGGCACCCGTGTCCAAGTTCTTGATCTTGATGTCACGGAAGTAGTCCGTACCAGCGGAACCCTTTACTTTGGCGTCCGGCCCACCTCCGACGTCCTGACCCAAGATCTTGAAATCCATGTTGCGGATTTCGAGAACGTTGTCAGGGGAGGCCAAGGCGAACTTGTAGAGGACGACATCTTGCTGACCCTTCGCGACGTTCGAGGTCGCCGGACCGTTGAAGGTCACGGTGAGCTGACCGCCTTGGGTCGTCACTTCGATGTAGTTCGTTGAGTTACCGTCAAACGTACCTTGACCCGTGGAGGTACAACCACCGATCGCCGTGGCGGCGATACAGACAGCTGCGCCTGCATTGTAGGTCCGGTCGATCGCGTAGACGTCCGTCGTGTATTCGACGTAGGTCTTGATCGTGCGGTCAGCGCGTCCGGCGATCTTGGCCTTCAACGAGAAGGTCTTGGTCGTGCCGTTCGTGATGACGTAAGCCGGGCTGAAGGTCAAGACGATCTTGTCCCCCGAGAGCGCTGCGGACGATGCGACCAAGGTGGAACCCTGGTAGAGCTTCAGGTTGGACAAGTCTGCGTTGGACACGGAACCGGCCTGGAGAAGCGTAATGCGGCGAACTTCAATGTCGTTGGTGTTAGCCGTGAGCTTGAAGTTGGAGATTTCAGCCTCTTCGGAGCCGATGTTCGGGTTGGCTGGCGTCGTCCCCTTCTGGACATCCAGGCGGGCAGATGACGTCGTACCGACCGTGAACACGTTGCCGCGGACCGGGAAGGAACCGGAGACGGTCCCCGTCCCGCTGATCACGACAGAAGCGGCGTCCAAGATCTCAAACGAGTGCTGACCACCCGTTGAAGCTGGGCTGCCGAAGTCGGCGACCATGACGAGGGAGATAGTCTGTCCCGCACCAACCACGACGTTCAACGAGTTGAACTCGACATTGTTGGTTGAGGAGTTGACCGTGCGGCCCGTCGTCAAGCGCGTGCCGTTTGCGTCATACAGGTAGACGTTGGAGAAGTCCGACGTCGCACCCACGCCGACGCGGTGCAAGCGGAGACCCGTCACGGTGACAGGGTTGCTGCCGGCCGTGAGGTTGTACTTCGCGAGCATGACGCTGGAGGCGTTCTTCGGGACGGTTGCGCCGGCCGGGGTGTCAGAGGCCAAGGCCACGGACAGGTTTCCGGAAACGGTCGTACCGCCACCCATGACCACGTCAGCCAACGCGCTTTCGCGGCCGGTGACATCCGCGCCATTCGGGTAAGAGATGGTCGTGGTGATCACGTGCACGGACTGAAAGCCGTTCGCAGCGAAGGCGGCATCAGAAGCGATCAAACGCTTCATACCACCCCACACCACGTAACGGGCCGGGTTACCGGCGTACTGAATGAGCGAGCCATCCGGGTGGACCGCGCTCGAAATGGACGAACCGACGGAGTAGTTCACGAAGAACCCGTCTGGGACGTCAACGATGCGTTGTGCCCAACCAGCTCCGTAGAGGGAGGTGGCGACAGCTTCAGATTCGACCCAGTGCAGCACCCCGCCTTGTGTGACGGCGTACGTTTTTGGGTCAGTGGTGATTTTTACCAACTTGGTGCCCGGACGGATGGTGACGTTCCCTCCGATGGTGATGGCTGCGAGCTCCTCATCCGTAATGGTCTTCACGGACGAAAAGTCGTAGTACCAGGAGAAATACGTGGTCTCGTTCGGGAACACGTAGCGACGGCCATCTGCAGCGTAGTAATACACAGCAGGGCCGGAGGCCTTGATGAGGTCACCGTTCATGAGGGTCGCAGCGGAAGCCACGCTGGGGAGCGCGAGCGTACCGGCCGTGACCGACCAAGCGATGGTCGTCAAAGCGACGAAACTGGAAAAGATTTTCTTAAGCGTAGTTCCCATAGGTGAACCCTTGCGGGTTTCTTTGGGCCATGCGGATCTTTGCAAATCCATCATGGCGTAAGCATTCTGCTTGAAGAGTAAAGACCCGTACCTCCAGCGCACGAGGCGGTGGATCGACCTTTGATGGTACGGACCGTGTTTGGAATCGAGCGCAAGCGAGGAAAACCGCCAGGGGCGATCCTTCTCCCGCTTGTCAGGACGGCCGTGTGTTGAAAACACAGACGCCCTGGTTGTGGGAGAAGTGGGGGGGGTTATGGTGAAGGGGGATCGAGGGTCGTCGAAGTCGCCCCGGACGTAGTGCTCGTGACGGTTGGGGTCGTCGTGGTTGTGCCGGTCACCGGTTCCGCGCCGCTCACGGTCGAAGACGCGCTCGTGGCCGCCGCCTGGTTCCCCTGTTCAACGGCATCAGACTCTGCCCGCGCAACGGCATTCGCCGCTTGGATCAGCTGTTCCGCCACTTCATCGAGCTTGTTTTCCTGCAAAAGCGTCTTCGCCTGCTGCAAGCTGGTGGATGCCGTGCCAAAAGACAAGGTTGTCCCGGACGTCGTTACGCCAAGCAGTTGCTGGTTGGCATCAGCAAGCGTCTCCTCAAGTCCTTGGACTTTTCCGGCAATGGACTGGAGCAGCTCTTCGTCAGAAACGATTTCCCCAGCCTCGCCATCCCGCTTGACATCAATCAACACACCCACCGCCTTGACGCCCGTATTAACGAGTGCAGCCTCTGCTTGCGCCATGCTTGACTTGAGCTCCTGCGGCAAAGAAGACTTCACCACTTTTAAATCGCTCGCGATTTCCGAGCTCCGCTGGTCAAGTAATTTAGCAGCCTCGGCAGCCTCCGTTGCCGGCTTCTCGGTCTTCACCTCATGCAATTGATTATTAACGGTGTTCAGGTCGCGCTTTAAGAGGTCTGTCGCCTCTTTCATGCGTTCTTCCTTTTTTGAGACGTCGGATGAAGCGATCGTCTTGATCTCTTCAACGCGGCGTCCGACGAAATCCGTCTTCAGTTTCAATTTTTCAGATTTATCTGTGGTCAAGACGAGCCGAGTCTGCTCGGTTGCGAGCTTCACGGGAAACAGCCAGTCGCCCGGGACGGAATTATCCGCTGCGGATACACTAAAGATCGAGCTGCCAAAAACCAACCCAACGATGGATGCAACGGAAACGACGGGACCGCGCACCAAGCGGGAAAAAGAGGTTGGGATGTAACGCTGCGCCCACGGACGGAGGTCCGTCACTCGGCCGACGATGGCCGGTCGTGCCTGTTCCGCCGTTTCCAATTTCGCCAATAGCTCGCCGCGGGTACGCAAAACCCACGCCGGATCCGGATGGATCCCACGCTCTGCCGTACGGACGGCACGCAGCTTGGCGAGAAATTCGCGCTTGGTCATGGGTGAGTGATGATGAGTTGGTCCAGTGCCTTCATGGCTCGATGGTAGATGACCCGGACATTCCCAGGCGTCTTGTCCAAAACTTGGGCGATATCAGCAAAGGACAATCCGTCTATCAGCCGAAGGATGAGCACGTCGTGGTAATCCTCCTTCAGGCGCGAAATCCGCTCCAGGACGATCGACATGTCTGCTCGAGCCTCGATGAGCGACCGGCCACGCGACCGGTCAGACAATTCCCCTTCATTAAGAGAAGACGAACCAGTGGCATCAAACGTTACAGTCCGGTCTTTTTTGACACCTTCCTTTCGGTGGTAATCCACCACCAAGTTACGGGCAATCCGATAGAGCAAAGCCCGCAAGTTGTTGATTTCAACCTCTCCCTGCAAATAGCGCCATGCAGCCAAAAAAACCTCTGAAGTAACGTCTTCTGCCACCTCCTTGGTCGGTAATTTAAGGTATACAAAGCGATAAATCTGTTTGACGTACCGATCATAAATCTGGGCAAAAGCCTCCCTGTCACGTCGTTTACGGACGCGAAACAGGAGATACTGGTCGAGCAAGAGATTCATTACCTATGGCATTCGATGGGTCAGCTACGAACGCCTAGACGGGCTCCAAAACCAACGGGGACATTGGGGCAAAGACTAGCTGAAAAATCCCCAAGAAGCAAGTGGAAAGCCGCTCTTTTCTGGTGCTTTTGCCATACTTTCCCCAACCTTAGCCAAAGCTTGCCTTTTCTGTTTGTCTATACTAATGTAGACAAATAGAATGATCGTATGTATAACCAAAAAATGGCACTTAGAGCTGAGTCCCACGTCAGGGTGACGGTCAGCGAAGCCTCTCGGCTTTTTGGGGTGAACCCCAGGACGATCCGCCGCGCTTTAAGCGCAGGTGAACTCACCTATATCGTGGTGCGTGGCCGCTATAAAATCGCGTTCGCCTCCCTCGTCAGCTGGTCACAGCACAACGCCCAACGCCAACACAAACGCGACCAGAACGGCATCGGCCAATGGGTTGAGACCTGGCGCATCCGTAACACTCTCTACTCCCCCCGTGCGCCAAAAAAGGATGCGTGACGGATAGCACGAAAACTTACAAAATCCCTTCGATCCATACGACCTCCGGATCTTCGCCGGGATAACATTTGATGGCAACGGCATCGGCCTGGTAGCGCCTAGGTTCTGTAGGTTGGTCACGCAGCCAACACTCAATGGCCCGTGCCAAGTGCCGAAGCTTTCCCTGTGTAATAGCGTCCTCTGGGTTCCCATACGTATCCGTACGGCGTAATTTTACTTCGATGAACCGTACCTCATCGCCGCGCTTGACGATCAAGTCAATCTCCCCCATCCGGCAGCGCCAATTCCGTCCAATTTCACTAAATCCTTTGGCGAGTAAAAACGCCGCGGCGATGTCCTCGCCACGGCGCCCCACGATCTGACGCACGTCAGACATAGCGGATTATTTCTTCGGTTTCGGGAGCCACTTCTCGTAGGCTGCCCGTTCTGCCTGGGATGCGCGGCGCTTTGGGGCCTCATAAAAATAATCGCGGAGGACCACAGACTTCCAATAGCCGAACGCTCCGAGCCACGCCAACCAAAAAATCCGCATGCTCAAGATGGGGACTCCTTGCCAGTTCAGCCCATACAGGAGAAACCCGACAATCCCCGCCCAAAAACTCACAACGGACAGCCGGTGAAGGAAATGGCGAAGCTCTTTCTCTTTGACCCCGTAACGGGAAACGGCGAAACACGCAAGCCCCCCAACCACAAAAAGGGCCATGAGGACCAAGAGAATCCGCCCCAACAAAGGCAAAAACGGAAGCGCGGTCATGTTGAACCAAAAACCAAAAGAAAGGAGGGGTCGGAGGTCAAAGATATTCATAACAGGTTAAGGGGTGACGGTTTGGTACACCAAGGCGTAATGATGGTCGCCAGCATCAAAAGCGTCAAGGGAACGGTATCCTTCGAGCGGAAAGAGGGCCTGGGCTTCTGACGGGGCCAGGCGATGCTCAGCTGACGGCCCAAGCAACGCGACGTCTGGCTTCCACTCGATCACCAGGATCCGCCCACCAGGTTTCGTTAGCCGCGATGCCTCGCGGACGAGGGCTGGCCGGTTTTTTGACAGGTAGAGGTTGTTCGCGATGATCGTCAGGTCAAGCGACGCCTGCGGGATGCGGACAGCGCGGTCCACTTCGATATCCGCCCAGACCGGAAAAATATTCCAGTACTGGTCGGCGCGTGCCGCACGTTCCACAGCAGCAAGCGCGCTCTTTTGGATGTCCACGGCGTACACCATCCCTAAAGCCCCGACCATTTGCGCGGCCGGAAACACAAAATGCCCGAGCGCACCACACCCGAGGTCAGCCACCTGCCATCCCTCTTGGACGCCGACGCGCTCCAAGACCTTAAAGGGGTTGATGAGCTCGTTCCCGCTCGTGTGCATACATTAGACTGGCTTGGGGAACAACCCCCCCAATGTCACCTCCAAAAACGCGTTCCAGAGGTTCGTCGCGACCATGAAACCGACAAAACAGATCAGGATCCCGAGAAGCTTGTAAAAGAGGCGCGAGCTGCCGAGCTTCCGTTCCGCCCAGTCCACCGTGCCAAAAAACCCAAGGATGGATTCTGTCCGGATGACCATGTATGCCCCCGCCCCGGCGACCACAAGCCCGATCAGGATACGCAAAAAAATGTTCATATTCGTCTGGGCTATGCTAGCATAGTTTGCATGAAAAAACACCGGAAGCAGGCATCCCGCCGCGGGTGGGAACCGGTCGCCGATTGGTACGGCGGCCACATGGGTAAAGAAGGCGGCTTCCACCAACGCGAGCTCGTCTTCCCGGGCGCCATACGCTTATTGGAGCTTGGACCAAAATCCCAACTCCTTGACCTGGCATGCGGGCAAGGCGCTTTTGCGCACCAGGTCACCAAAAAATTTCCACACGTCAAAGTGACCGGAATGGACATCTCCCCTTCGCTGATCCAACAAGCCAAGCGGCTTGTACCAAAAGCGACGTGGCTCGTGGGTGATGCACGGTCACGACAGCACGGGCTACCAGCCGGACCGTTTGATGCAGCCAGCTGTTTACTCGCCATCCAAAATATCGATCCGATCGCGCCCGTCTTCGCCAACGCAGCCCAGGTGCTTAAACCACACGCGCCCTTCGTGGTTGTCATGAACCATCCGGCGTTTCGTCCACCGCGACAGTCCTCCTGGGGCTGGGATGAGAACCAACGCCTCCAATACCGCCGCGTGGACAGATATCTGCGGCCGTACAAAGTGGCCATCCAGGCCCATCCTGGCGCTGACCCATCGCTCACGACCCCATCCTTCCACCGTCCGCTTTCGACCTATGTCGAAGCCTTGACCCAAGCAGGATTTTTGATTGATGCCGTGGAAGAATGGGTCTCGCCAAAAACCAGCGATTCCGGACCGCGGGCGAAGGCAGAAAATGCCAGCCGCGCCGAAATCCCGCTCTTTCTTGCCATCAGGGGAAGGAAAGGAATGATGATGTGACGCAACCGATCATCGGGCTCGTCGGCCCAAGCGCGGCCGGCAAAAGCACGCTCATTCTCGAAATGGTGCGCTTCTTCCCGTCCAAGGTCGGGATCGTCAAATCGTTGACGACCAGGCCAAGGCGCGGACCGGAAGACGACCTCTTCTACGATTTCGTGACCGTCGAAGAGATGCGCCGCCGCGAAAAGGACGGCCACCTGATCCAAATCAGCGAATACGCCGGGAACCTGTACGCCCACGACCGCGCACACGTAGACCGTCTCCTCACGATCAAGGTCGGGATCTGCGCCCTGGTCGAACAGGGCGTCATGAACCTGCGGGCCGCCGGATACGATGTCCGTGTCATCACCGTCACACCCGTCGACGGCGGCGTGGAACGCGACGAGGCTAGAAGGGTCGCGGACGCGTCGCGCGCCAAACAACGGCTTGATGCCGCGCTCGCGATCCAAAACTCGTTTGCCCAGGGCGGGCTCGAAAAAGCCTCACGCGAACTGAGTGGCTACGTCCTCAACCTCACCCGTTGACGGGCACGCCGCTTCCTGCTAGCTTTTGGTTGAACAACGTCCTTTTTACGGAGGTCGACATGAAGGGTCGTGACATTGGTGAACCATGCCCGGGCTGCCAGACGGGCCACCTACGACCCGTCCTCGAACTCCCGCGTCCACAAGGGGAACGGCCTGCCGTGGTCCACGGCGCCGTTGGGAGCATCCGGACCGTGCGTTGCATTGACCACCTCGCTTGTGACGCATGCTTCTCCCTCTTCCAATCGAAGGATCGGGGCAGGGACATCGTGGCCGCGATCGGTCCGATGACCGAAGCCTTCCATAATCCGCCGAAAGAGCCGATCGTGTGCACTTGCTGCATGCGCAAGCTCACCGTCGGCGGCTACGTCCCTCTCTCCCTTCGGCGCCTGCTCAACCTCGAACCGGAGGATGATCCGGGACCGACCGTCGCCTACGACTACCAACGGCTCTTCCTCTTTTGCGAGCAGACCGGGACCATCTTCTGGGTCACCCCCGCAAAAAAAGAACAGCCCTAACAGCAGAAATACTCAACGCCCACCGGCACTCACCGGTGGGCGACTCGCTTCCTTTGACGATCAACCGGGAGACAAAAACGGCTTCACCAGCTCAAATTGCGTCCACAGCTGTGAATGGACGTTTTCCGGCATGGTCTCCAACGTAAACCACCCGATCTCGTCCATGTATTCCGGGTCGTTCATCTTGACTTGGTCACGCGGCACTTTCACGACATGGAGCAACGCGATCCAATGGGTGGGCGTGCCGTTGTTTTCTCGCAAGACACTCCTTGCCAGGACAAATCTGACTTCCTCGGCCTCAACGCCGTACTCCTCCCTGACTTCCCGCCGCACCCCATCCTCAATCGTTTCGCCGAACTCAAGCGACCCGGCTCCATTGTCCCACTTTCCCTGCTCATCTCGACAATTCTGGCTCCGCTTATGCAAAAGGATGTTCCCCTGCCCATCATGGCAGACAAACACGCAAGTCACCCCGATAAAATCGACTCCACGCTTCAAGTCATGGGCTGTTTTCATAAAATTCAGACAAGCTTAAAACGAACGATCTTCACGAGAGTCTCCGGAGTAACACCTGCTCCATAATGCCCTCGAAACGATTCGATCATCTTTTCAAGACTCTCGTAACGAGAGTGCCCCTCATAGTCCTCCTCCGTAATTTCGCCCAACTTCTTCTCCCGGACCTCAACGATCTCCGCTTGCGCAAACTCTTGCCTGTCAACGGAATTAACCAAGGAGAGCCGATCACGCACTTGTAGATCTTTATCATCAAATAACCGCCAGGTGCTGGTTTTAGAACCATCGAGGACGAGCGGAACAAGAGAGGGATCGAATTTGAGGGTTTTCATATTACTTTCGAGCTTTCTTATACCTCTCCCCAAATTCTTTCAGCAGCCACGAACTCGACTGTACTTTCCCGCCTCTCCCCACATTAAACACCATCTTACATCCAATCTCCTCGCACACCGGCACTTCTGGGATGTTCCCATGCGTCCGGTCGCCACCGTTGGCAAAAATATCGGGTTTGATCTTCTTCAATTCACGGCAGACGCTCCGGTCCGGATCGTTCCGCTTGTGCGACGTGATGACCACACGATCAACACCCTTCAACCCAAGGATGATCTCCTTCCGTTCTTTTTCTGAAATAAAGGCGAAGCCCTTCTTTTTCTTCAGCCAGTTGTCGTTATTCAAAATGACAACGAGCTTGTCCCCCAGCTTCGCCGCCTGCTGCACCATGCGAACATGACCCGAATGGATCGGATCAAATCCACCACTGATAGCGACAATGATTTCTTTTTTCTTTTTGGTTTTCTCCATGAACTTCATAAAGTTCTCTCGTTATTTCTCATCCCGTAGTATTTCTGGAATCTTGTCTCGTGGGATAATCCTCACGTTCACCTTTTCCATTCCTTGAATAGAGGCTTTCATCAATCTATGCAGACCATCGAGGATAAGCCACTTCCCTTTATTTTCCATGATATCTATTGGATACGTAAGGTCGGCTCTCATGGTTCGTTGGTACTCATCTTCGTAGTCTTTGGGATTTTCAATGATCTCACGTGAAGAAAGATTGTACATGCCGCCCTTGTGCCAATGGAACGGGACATCAAAGTGCCAAGTCAACTCCTTAATATCCATTTCTGTGATTGGAATATGAAGGCTCCAAACTTTTTCGTTCTCCCAGTCAAAATCGAAACCGACTTGTTTGATGATTGCTGGTAATTCTTCCCTCATACCTTCCTACGCCCCATGGCACTTCTTGTACTTCTTCCCTGATCCACACGGACACAAATCATTCCGCCCAACTTTATCTTGCGCCACTCCAGCCCCCTGCTCGGGACGGGCTGCGCCCGCTTCCATCATCCGGTTCCCCTCCTGCATTTCTTTTTGCGCACCCTGGAGCATAATCGGCCGGGCACGCGGCGCCATCTGGCGCAATTCTTGCTCCGCATTCTCTTTGGCGATGGACAGCTTAAAGATCGTCGTGGCGACGCGGTGGTCAACCAAGGCGGACATCTCGTGGAACAGGCGATACGCCTCGCGCTTGTACTCGACGAGTGGATCGCGTTGGCCATAACTCTGCAAGCCGATGCCGTGACGCAAGTGTTCAATGGCTTCCAAATGCTCGATCCATAAATCATCAATCGTGCGCAGCATGAGCGCCTTTTCGATTTCCGCCATCATCGCCCCATCACCAACTGCTTCTTCAATCTTGGTATACGCTTCGCGGCACGCTTCCATGACCGCTTCGATGATGAGCGAACGGCGTCCTGCCTCATCCTGCCGCCCCTTCAACGCTTCTTTGGTCAACGGGATGCGGCCGTCTAATGACACGGAAGCGGGCAAAAGCGCGCGCAGCCCGTCGGTCAGTTCTTTGACGTCCCAATCTTCAATGTCTTCCGCGGCCGTGTGTGCAGCAACAATCTGTTCAATCTCATGCTCAACCATCTCAAGCACAAGCGTCTTGAGTGGACGCGTCCCTTCATGCGTAGGTTCTTTGGCCGCTTCTAAGACATCGCGACGGCGTTTATAGATGACGGTACGGTGCTTGTTCAAAACGTCATCGTATTCGAGCAAATGTTTGCGCACGTCAAAGTGGTGGCCTTCGACTTTTTTCTGCGCCGCTTCGATGGACTTGGTCAGCACACGGTTTTCGATCGGTTCATCCTCAGGCAAACCTAAGCGCTCCATCATCCCCTTCATGCGCTCGGATCCGAAGATGCGCATCAAATCATCCTCCATCGAGACGTAGAATTGCGTGGTACCCGGGTCGCCTTGGCGGCCGGAGCGTCCGCGTAGCTGGTTGTCGATGCGGCGTGACTCGTGGCGCTCCGTCCCCAAGACATGGAGCCCGCCCAAGGCGCGCACCTCATCCGCTTCTTCTTTGACGGACGGGTTGCCGCCCAAGATGATGTCGACCCCGCGTCCTGCCATGTTGGTCGCGACCGTGACCGCGCCTTTGCGCCCGGCCTGCGCGATGATCTGTGCCTCACGCTCGTGGTTCTTCGCGTTCAACATCTCGTGCGGGATGCCGGCTTGGGTGAGGAGCGCGTCCAAGAGCTCGTTCTTTTCGATGCTTGCCGTGCCCACGAGGACGGGCTGGCCTTTTTCGTACCGTTCTTTGATCTCGCGCACGACCGCACGGAACTTGCCGACTTCGTTGGCGTAGACGCGGTCTCCCAAGTCACTGCGCTTGTTGTCGCGGTTCGTCGGGATGGTCAGGACTTCGAGCTTGTAGATCTTGTGGAATTCTTCGGCTTCGGTCGCGGCCGTCCCGGTCATGCCCGCCAACTTTTCGTACAAGCGGAAATAGTTCTGGAAGGTGATGGTGGCTAGCGTGACGGATTCGCGTTGGATAGCCACGTGTTCTTTCGCTTCGATGGCTTGGTGCAACCCTTCAGAATAGCGGCGGCCGACCATCAAACGTCCCGTGAACTCATCCACGATGATGACTTCACCGTCCTTGACGACGTAATCACGGTCAAGCTTAAAGAGGGCATGCGCGCGCAACGCTTGCTCAATGTGGTGGACCAGCTTCATCCCGCCCTGCAAATACAGGTTTTCGACGCCAAGCCAGGTTTCCATCTTTTCGATGCCCGGTTCGGTCAGCGTGACCGCCTTCAGTTTTTCGTCTACTTGGTAATCATCCTTCTCGACCAAACGCGTAACCAACTCCGCACACTTATAGTACAAGTCCGCCGCCTCTTCTGCTGGTGCGCTGATGATGAGCGGGGTGCGCGCCTCGTCAATCAAGATCGAGTCAACTTCGTCGACGACCGCGTAATGGAGCGGGCGCTGCACCATATCCTCGGCGCGCTGCACCATGTTGTCGCGCAAGTAGTCAAACCCAAACTCGTTGTTGGTGCCGTAGGTGATGTCCGCGCGGTACGCTTCTTGGCGGGAAACCGGACGGAGATAGTCCATGTCCACGCGGAAGGATCCGGTCTGGTCGCGTTCCGCGTCATGTTTTTCTTCCGCTTTGAACTCTGGGTCGTACACAAAGCTCCCCGCATGCTGGATCGAAGCGACGGAGAGTCCGAGCGCAGAATAGACCTGGCCCATCCACACCGCGTCGCGTCGCGCGAGGTAATCGTTGACCGTAACCACGTGGACGCCCTTGCCGGTCAACGCATTCAAATAGACGGGCGCAGTCGCGGTCAGCGTCTTACCTTCACCGGTACGCATTTCAGCGATCGTCCCGCGGTGGAGCGCGATCCCACCGACCAGCTGCACGTCATATTGGCGCTGGTTCAGCGTGCGACGGCTGGCCTCGCGAACCACAGCAAAGGCCTCGGGCAAAAGCGCGTCGAGCGTCTCGCCTTTTGCTAACCGTTCACGAAATTCGATGGTCTTGGCCTTCAACGCCTCGTCAGACAGGCCTTTGACACCCTCCTCTAAGCTGGTCACGGTTTTGACCAAGGATTCCAGCTTTTTGACCTCGCGGGCATTCGGATCCCCCCAGAGCTTCGCGAAAAATGACATATTGAAAGGATGGTAGCGGCTTCCCGCCACCCCGTCTAGGGCGAATAATGTGTCATTTCGAGGAGTAGCAACGACGAGAAATCTCACTCGGAATGAGATTCTTCGTCAGACTCAGAATGACACAAATCAGCCCCGCTCCTCTTGCTTCCGTTTCCACTCAGTTAACTCGACGCGTAAATGGTCACGCACCTTATCAATCGCCTTATACAGGTCATCGGCTTCACGCTCGATCTTCATGACCTCGCTGCCGATCTGGACCACCGCTTTGCAGAAAAAAATGTCCCCTTTTTGGTGGTGGTGCGACGTCATACCGACTTCGACGTCCATGTGCTGGATCGAATCAAGGTATTTGCTCAACCCATCCATCTTTTCCTCGACATACGCGCGGATGGCCGGGGTCAACTCCGTCCCACGGTGAGTGATGTTTAGGGTCATATCCATAAGCTTAGTAGGCTTGTGGCCTCGTAGCAAGTAGCCAAACTAAAAACCGAGGTATTGCACCTCGTCGTGCAGCTCAATCCCAAAGTCATCGCGGACTTTTCGCTTGACGAGCGAGATCAGGCTGATGACCTCTTCCGCCTTCGCCTTCCCGCGGTTCAGAAAAAAATTCCCATGCTTGCCACTGACTTCGACATCGCCGATCTTTTGTCCGAGCAAACCCGCCTGCTCGATCAGCCAACCCGCTGACAACCGCTTCGCTGCGCGCATCGCCTCTGGGATTTCGACTTCGCGCGCCAGCGTTTCGATCTCCGCATCACTCGTGTAGTCCACGTTCTTAAAGACGCACCCGCAACTCGATCCATCGAGCGGCTGCTTCTCCTTCCGCAAGCGCATCACTTCTTCCATCCTAGCCCGTGAAGCGGCGGGGTCGGACGCTGGCGCGAGTGTGAGCGTCGTACCCAAGATCAAGACCTGTTGCCTTTTAAAAGCGCTGTCGCGATAGCCAAAGCCGCAGTCCGCAGATGGGACGGTTTTCCGTTCGTCCTTGATAGGATCATAGACATCAACCGACGTGACCGCATCTTTCATCTCCCCACCAAAACACCCGGCGTTCCCGTAGACCGCACCGCCGATCGTCCCGGGCACACCAATCGCCCACTCAAAACCAGCGAGACCAGCTTCGACCGTCTTGCGCGCGACCAGCGCCGTAATCATCCCCGCTTCAACCGTGACGCTCGTTCCTTCGATCGCGAGTGCGCGGTTCGCCGCTTGGATAACAACACCTTCATATCCCGCGTCTGCAACCAGCAAGTTCGAGCCGCCTCCATACACAAACCACGGGAGAGCCAGCGCTTGCGCCGCTTGCACGGCTTTCACAAGATCATCAGACGAATTCGCAACCACATACAACCGCGCAGCCCCACCAACGCGAAAGCTCGTGTGCTTGGCCATCGGTTCGTTCTCCGTCATGGACGGGACGCGTTCGCGATACGCGGTGACTTGATGGGTGGAGAGTTGGGTCATACAGTTGTCATTCTGAGTCTGACGAAGAATCTCATTCCGAGTGAGATCCTTCGTTTCGTAGGGCTCCACTCAGGATGACACATTAAAGAATTTTCCCGGCGATCCGATAAATGTCCCCCGCCCCCATCACCAAAATCAAGTCATCCGGCTTTTTCCAGCGTTTGAGGATGGCGAGCGCCTCTTCCGCATCAGGGACAAACTCGAGCGGCCGGTGCACGTTCCGGTCCGCGTCGTGGCGCATGACCGCATCAGCCAAGTCACGCGAAGACACGTCAGCGTCCTCCGTGGCTTCGCGCCCGGCAACATCATAGATCTCGACCAGGATCAACGCGTCCGCGCGGTCAAACGACGGGACAAAATCAAGGAAGAGGTGCCGCGTCCGGTTGCGGTGGTGCGGTTGGAAGCACAGGACGATGCGGCGGTTAGGATAAAACTGGCGTGCCGCATCCAAGGTCGCGGCGACAGCGGTCGGATGGTGGCCGTAGTCTGAAACGACGAGGACATCCTCCGCTTCAGCGACGCGTTCAAAACGGCGCCAAATGCCGGTGAAGTTTCCGACGACTTCCCGGATCACGTCTGGCGACGTACCGAGCTTGGTTGCCGCCGTTGCCGCAGCCGCAGCGTTCATCACGTTCATCCGTCCCGGGACGGCGAGACGGCAACGGATCGGCACGTTGTCCCCATCCTTCAACGCGAACATCTGTTCGCCATCACGTACGACATGGTCGAGCAGCTGGACGTCTGCATGTGACCCAAAGCCAAAGGTCGCGACCCGCACGCTGCGCGCTTCGAGCGCCTCCCGTTCTTCGCCAACCAAGGTCTGCACGTTGCGGTCGTCCGCGTTGGCAATGACCATCCCGCCATCACGCACGCGCTTGAGCAACTCACGGAACGCCTCAAGCATCGCTTCAAGCGAAGGGTAGATGTCCGTGTGGTCCAGTTCGATGTTGTTCAGGATGACGAGCTGTGGCTTAAACTCCAAAAAATGCCGCTCATACTCGTCACCTTCGATGACGGCTAAGCGGCTGGAGCCAACACGCAGGTTCTTATCCGGAAACGACGGGACACGGCTCCCGACCAAAACCGTCGGATCCTCCCCAGCTTCCGCAAGCATCAAACCAAGCAACGCCGTTGTCGTGCTCTTGCCGTGGGTGCCACACACCAAAGCCACCCGATACTCCTCGCTCCACTCTCCCAAAAATTGGAAGTTCGTCAGCTCACGTACCCCCCGCTTGCGCGCTTCCACCCGCTCCGGATTTGATTCTGGGACGGCAGAAGAATAGAGGAGGAGATCCGTCTCTTCAGGCAGGTGCTCGGCGGCATGGCCGGAAAAGACACGGATGCCCCGTTTGACCAGTTCACGGGTCAATTCACTGTCTTCGGCGTCAGAGCCGCTTAACGACACCCCTTCGTGTTGAAGCAGCTTGGCCACGGCAGACATCCCAATGCCTCCGATACCGACCAAATGGACGTGTTTAAAGCCTACGGGCATGCCTGGATACTACGTAAATAAGCGAAAAACGTCCAGAATTGCCCTCCCCGCCCCCACCCGCTACCCTTGACTCATGATCTGACCAGCTCACCGATCCAGACATTCGCCTCCAAGAGCTTTTTTAGATATTTACATTTCGAAAACCCACCTATGTCACATCTCGCCTCCGTCGATCCAATCATGGATGAGCTAGTCAAAAAAGAATTCCAACGCCAATCAGAACAGCTCACGCTCATCCCATCAGAAAACCATTGTTCGCATGCGATCCTTGAAGCAACCGCCACCGTTCTGATAGATAAGTACGCTGAAGGGTATCCCGGAAAGCGTTACTACGCGGGGAACGAAATCATTGACCAAGTTGAAAACCTCACTCGCGACCGTGCGAAAGCCCTGTTCGGCGTCCCCCACGCCAACGTCGAACCATACTCTGGAAGTCCGGCCAACCTCGCCGTCTACGTCGCGACCTGCCAGCCAGGCGATACCATTATGGGTTTGGACCTGCCAAGCGGCGGCCACCTCACTCATGGTTGGAAGTTCTCGATGACTTCACAGTTTTGGAAAAGCGTCCCGTACCATACGACACCGGAAGGGTTGATTGATTTTGAAGAAGTAACCCGGTTGGCACGCGAACACAAACCAAAACTCATCTGGTGCGGTGCAACGGCAATTCCACGCACGATTGATTTTACAAAATTTGCGGAAATTGCCGATGAGGTCGGTGCCTACCTCGTGGCTGACATCTCGCATATCGCCGGCCTGGTGGTCGGTGGTGTGCATCCAAGCCCGGTTGCGCACGCACACATCGTCACGACCACAACGCATAAGACGCTACGCGGGCCACGCGGAGCGATGATCCTGGTGACAGAAAAAGGGCTCGCCAAAGATCCGGAACTTGCCGAAAAAGTCGACAAGGCCATCATCCCAGGGCTCCAGGGCGGGCCGCACATGAATACCATCGCAGCCATCGGTGTCGCCCTGCAGGAAGCTGCACAGCCAACCTTCAAAGAGTACGCAAAAAAAATCGTCGATAATGCACATGCGTTTGCCCAGGCGCTGACCGAACAAGGGTTCAAGCTCGTCACCGGAGGGACAGATAACCACCTCTTGCTGCTTGATCTGACGCCGACCGGCCCTGGCCGTGGCGTCTTTTTCCACTTGGCCCTCGAACGGGTTGGACTGATTGCAAACAAGAACACAGTCCCCAATGATCCAAGCTCCCCTTTCTATCCGAGCGGATTGCGCCTTGGGACACCGGCTGCAACAACGCGTGGGATGGGGCCAGACGAAATGAAGCAGGTCGCAGGATGGATCAAGCGGGTCGGAGACCATATAAAAGACGTTCAGTTGCCAAGCGACAAAGAAACGCGCCTCGCTTTGCTCAAAACATTCAAAAGCAGCTTGAAAGACGACTCCTTCTACGCAGAACTGGAACAAGAAGTAAAAACCCTCTGTTCGCGCTTTCCTCTCCCGACAGCAAAATAGGACGCCTCACGACGGGGCAAACACCTGTTCCGCAGACTGGAACGCCCCCTGGCCGTCAAACGTGAGCTTCCAAACCATCCCCATCTGAAAATCAACATGATGGACACTGGCAAAATCCTTCCCCTGTAGACGCAAGATCGCCGTGACCATCGGTTCACGGTGGCTGACGATCATCGTTGGCACGACCTCGTTAATCGTACCCCGGATGACCTCAATCACGCGCTCTGCCATCATCTCGAGCGGTTCGATCTCGGGTGGCAGGACGAGCGGTGGCGGGTCTTGGTCGTAGTGTGTCGCGGCATAAAACTCTGCCAGCGGTTTTCCCAAATACGGACCCACACGCCACTCCTCCAGCCGCGGATCCGTCTCATAGGACATCCCGCACGAGGACGTGACCAGCTCCGCGGTCTGCTGGGTTCGGAGAAAAGGTGAGGCGACCGTCCGGAGCGGACAACCGAAGGAATGGAACCACGCGATCGCCTCTTCCACCTGTTCACGGCCGCGTGCCGAAAGCGGAACGGTCTCGTGGTTGAAGATCGCATCGGGATTGTCCACGTGTCCGTGGCGCATGAGATAGATGGTCGGCATCGCGTCATCATCCCAGAGCGGCCAGAGCCGGGCAAGCCGTTCCGTGCTATACTGTTGCCCATATGCAAAAGTCCTTTTGGAAATACGTCCCGCCCCTCCTCCGTATCGCACTCGGTTGGCTCTATCTCTATGCCGGCCTGACCAAAGTTTTTAACCCAAGCTGGACATCAAAAGCGTACCTCGAAGGGGCAACAACCATGCACGGGCTCTACGCGTGGATGACGACGCCCGGAATGATGCAGGTCGTGGACTTCTTGAACACGTGGGGACTGACGCTGCTCGGCATCTCCCTCATCCTCGGCATCGGCATGAAAATCAGCACGCGCCTCGGTGCCCTGCTCATGGCCCTCTACTACATCCCCATCCTGAAGTTCCCCATGGTCGGTTCCCACTCCTTTCTCGTGGACGAACATGTCATTTACGCACTCACGTTGCTTTGGATCGGGATCAGCCCGGACGTCCGCCGCTTGAGCCTCGCTTCGAGCACCAAACGGCTTCCCATGAACGACTGGCTCAATTAGCCACCAAGACGCACCAAAAACAGCCTTGATGAAATCAGGCTGTTTTGCTATCGTTTGGCGGCACGAAACGAACACAGGGGCGTCGTTCAATGGTAGGACGGAGGTCTCCAAAACCTCTGACGCGGGTTCGATTCCTGCCGCCCCTGCCAGGAAAAAATCACGCGAGAGCGTGATTTTTTCAAATCAAATTCACCCTTTTCAAGTTGGAATACCTATTTTATACTGGTGACCCGGAATTTCCCGGAACTAACTCTCCCTCACCCAGGTGGACTATGAAACTCTTCAGCCGTCTCCCCGTAGCCATTGCCGCGCTCCTCTTGTTCCCATCCGTCGCCTTGGCGAATGCCGGTGGCGAAACCAACCAAGGCATGATGGCGCTCGCCTTTCTCGCAATCATCGTCCTGCTGGCAAAAATCGCAAGCGGGTTCGCAGAACGCCTGAAGCAAGTCCCGGTGATGGGTGAGCTCTTGCTCGGTATCCTCTTGGGTGTGCCCGCGCTCTTTGGGCTGCACGCCCTCGACGTGTTCAAGAGCGACTCCTTTGTCACGCTGTTCGCGGAGTTCAGCGTCATCCTCCTGCTCTTCCAGGTCGGCCTCGAATCAAACCTGACGAAGATGGCCTCCGTCGGTTCGCGCGCCTTCCTGGTGGCCATCATCGGCGTCGCCGCTCCGTTCCTCCTTGGAACGTACGTCGTCGGACCATGGCTCTTGCCGGAAGCCTCGCAAAGCGCCTACCTCTTTTTAGGGGCGACGCTCACAGCGACGTCCGTTGGACTGACGGCGCGCGTCTTTAAAGACCTGGGCGTCGCCCAATCACGCGCTGCACAGATCGTCTTGGGGGCGGCCGTGATCGATGATGTCCTCGGCCTCGTCATCCTGGCCGTGGTCAGCGCCATCGTGACGTCCGGCAGCATCAGCTTGGGTATGACTGCATGGCTTACCTTCAAGGCCATCGCTTTTTTGGCCGGCTCGATCGTCCTTGGACGGGCATTGGCTCCGAGCATCGGCCGCTTGCTCTCCAAAGTCCACAGCGGCATCGGGATGAAGATGGCCATGGCCCTCGCCTTCTGCATGCTGTACGCCTACGCGAGCACGTTCTTTGGACTGGCGCCGATCGTCGGTGCCTTTGCGGCCGGACTCCTGCTCGACTCGGTACACTTCCGCCGCTTTGCCAACCCCCGCCTTGTGGACGAGATCGAGGAGGCAACGCGTTCATGGCAGGACGAGCACGGCAAAGCATCCCTCGCCCATGCCATGGAGCACCACCGTGAAAAACACGTCGAGGACCTGATCGAGGGGATCGCCCAATGGGTCGTCCCGATCTTCTTTGTCGTGACGGGGTTGCAGGTGAACCTAGCCGTCTTTGCCGATCCGAGCGTCCTCCTTGTTGCGGCAGGATTCACCGTAGCCGCGATCGTCGGCAAGATGGTCAGCGGACTGGTTGCCGGCCCGGGCGCTGACCCCAAGGTCGTCGGGATCGGGATGGTGCCGCGCGGGGAAGTCGGGCTCATCTTTGCGAACGTCGGAAAGTCCCTGGGCGTCGTCAACGAACAGATGTTTGCCGCCATCGTCGTGATGGTCATCGTGACCACGGTCGTGACGCCCATCCTCCTCCCCTGGGCCTTACGCCGGAGTGCGGCCGCGAAGCCCGCCACAGCCTAAGAGCACCCACAACCTCTTCCTCTCCAAGCCCCACTCATTGTGGGGCTTATCATTCTCCTCAGCCTACAAACCAAGCCTTGTTCACGACTTTGTGCTAAGGTCTATTTATGAAATATCTCATAACCTTTGCGCTGTCCCTAGGCCTTTTGGGCGCCGGGTGCGTCCCAAACCAGCTTGCGACCAATACCGCACCTAAACCAACCGACTCACCCAAGGACACAATCCTTAACTTGAGCGGCGAAGGGCTGACCTCAATCCCGTCATCCGTCTTTTCGCGGACAGAGCTGACGACCCTCGACCTTTCCTTCAACCGGTTGACGGGCGCCCCTCAAGCAGAAATCCGTCAGCTGCAGGCTCTCAAGGCGCTGGACTTAAGCGATAACCAGCTCACCGGCCTTCCGGCAGAACTCGGCCAACTCAAAAACCTCGAGACGCTCGACGTTTCCAATAACAAGCTCACCGGCCTCCCGCTCGAGCTCGGCAACCTGACCCAGCTCCGCGTGCTCGACGTATCAGGCAATGACTATTCAAAACAAGACCTGGACCAGATCGCGGCAAAACTGACCAAGACGGAGATACGAAGATGACACCATGTTCGACCTGACGAAAAAAGAGCTCGCCCTGCTACGCCGCCTCAATTCCCCACGCAAAATCCAAGACTACTTGGACACGCTTCCCATCAATTTTGAAGTCAAAGGCGAAACGTACTACTCCCCTCGCCAGGTCATACGCGAAGGCGTGGCGCATTGCTTGGAAGGCGCGGCGCTCGCCGCCCTCGCGCTCCGCATCCACGGCCAACCGCCGCTCATTTTAGACTTGGAAAGCGCGCGCCATGATATTGACCACGTTGTAACGCTTTTCAAACAACACGGCTGCTGGGGCGCGATCTCAAAGACCAACCACGCCGTGCTGCGCTACCGCGAACCCGTCTACCGCACGTTACGCGAACTCGTCCTGTCCTACTTCCACGAATATTTTGATGCCAAGGGTTTTAAGACGCTGCGCTTCTACTCTCCGCCCATAAACCTCACGCGTTTTGATAAACAAGGCTGGATGACGTCAGAAACAGGGATTGACTACATCGCGCAACATCTCGTCGACGTCCGCCACACGCCCCTCCTCACCCGCTCCCAAATCGCCACCCTCAAACGCGCAGACCCGATCGAAATCAAGGCTGGAGACATCGTGGAGTGGACAAGGGACGGGAAGAAATCAAAGGGCGCTTGAACCTCCCCCTCCCGGTGCTATAGTGCCGCCATGTCTTGGGTGTTTGAGTCGCGGCGCTTACCCTCGGCCGTCAACGGGGAAATCCGGTGCACCCGGTGGTTTGGCCGCTGGGAAGTGGTGGTCGCCGGCACAGGGCAAGCCAGCGCCTATTTGGACCATATGTGGCGTGACGCGTTGCGCCGCACCATCCCACGTGAAGCCACCATCAAACGGATCCTGGTCTTGGGCATGGCAACGGGCCGCGCCTTCCGTGAACTGTATCGCCGTTTCCCCAAAGCCCACATCGTAGCCATCGAAGCAGACCCGGTCATGGTTGAGCTTGCGAAAGAATTCGGCGCGCTCCGCCGCACCCCAAAACCTGAAGTCCATGTCGGCTATGCAGAAGCAGTGACGCCGACGCTCCAAGGCACGTTCGATCTCATCATCTCTGACATGTTCGTCGGCGATGACGTCGCTCCAGACACTGCCTCCCCCATCCTGCAAAACGAACTGCGGCGCTTGCTCGATCCCAACGGCCATCTCATCTGCAACGCCTACCATCAAATTCACTTTTTTGAACGGTTCTCGCCGCACTTTGTCCAAGCGGCAACTTGGACCTTTCGGCTCAACCATCTCGGCCATTTCCGCCACCACGGCGCTGGCGTCCTGGGCGATGCTTTTCCAGAAGGGTACGTCCCCTATTTTGCGAGCGGCGATTACCTACGCCGGCACACGACCGGCGCCCGCTTCTACGACCTCGCGCACGCAGGGACGGCATGGGGCATCCGCCAAACCTTTGGACCGATCGCTATCGAACGATACCACAGCCTCCACGCACCCGAGCTGGAGCCCTCACCTAAGCATCGCTTTGTGATGTGGGACCGCTGGATGCCCGGACCGACGCCAACAGGTTGGCATCGGCTCTTGGCCATCCCGCCCCATCGCCGGCTCACCGGGTATGCCGAAATCCCCACAAGTGGCGACGTCCACCTCTTGTGGAACGCCCTCGCATTACGTGAACGAAAAAAATGGCTCGCACAGGAAAACTTCTCCGTCCGCGACATCTCCCTGGACGCCTACTGCCAGGCCTATACCAAATGTGGAAAACAACGCTCACTCATCAAACTCTTCAGCGACAACCTACGCCATAAAGTCGCGACACAAGGCGGCCTCCTCCACCTCTACGGCGTCGTCTCACGCGAGACGGACGAAGTCGTGGCCGGCCTCGCCGGCTTAGACATCCCAGAAATCAACGCCTCCATCCACGTCACGGGATTCATCCTCCCGAAAGCGCGTGACACGGGAGCTGGCACGGGCCTCATCAACCACTGGTTCCTCGAGACGCAAAAACGCGGCCTCCGCTTTTGTGACTTCGACGGGTTCTACGCCAAAGGCGACCCAAAATCCTGGCAAGGCTTTTCCCGCTTCAAAGCCCAATTTGGCACGCGTTACATCGCCTATCCAGGCCCGCTGTGGCGGTTTGTCAAAGCAGAGAAAACCCGTTGACAAAAAAGGGGGATCTGCCTAGGCTTTGGCGAACAAAAACGTCCTTTTCCACACACGTTGGAGGTTCCGATGGCACAAACCGCTCTCGCCTTCCCCACGCTCGAATCCGGTTCGTTCTTCAAAACGGACAACGGACGCACCTGGCTCCTGACCGACATCAGGAACGGTCGCTGGAACGCCATTCCCGTTGATGATCTGGACAGGCTGCAAGAAGTGATGAACTTCATTCCGCCGCAACGCTGCTCCATCCTGGACACGGATGACGTGCACGCCATGCTCCTCGAGATGCTCTACGAGCGCTGTCTCAAGACCGATCCAGGATCGCAAGAAGGTGCGCTCCACGGCGATGACTTTTCAGGGGCCTGCTCCAAAAGCCTAAGCATCATCGTGCAGAGAAAGACCTACAGGCGCAGGTTCATCCCAAAACCGCCCTTCACCTCGTTCCTCCTCCGTCTCTTCGGGTCAGACTTCGTGGCGAAGTTCTTCATCGGCCTGGAGACATTGAGCGGTTTCTACAAAGCAAAGGAAGAGACCTTCTCACATCCTGACGATACCTGGGCTTTCGGCGCCTTGATCACCCGAGGCATGGCAAGGTCTTACGAAGAATTCTTCGGGGAACCATCAGGGGGCTCCGGTCCCCCAATGGTCACCGGAACCGTCCCGGACCTCGACACGTACCAGGACCAGTCCCAACCAGCGACCGTTCTCCCGCACCTGCGTCGGATCAAAGACAACAACGTCCTCTCACGCATCGCGAACAAAGCCAAGCTCGCCGCGATACGCCAGGCGGCCGCGCAAATCCTGCAAGAGCGGCTTCGATCCAAAAAGCGCCGGCGCTGAAGGACCGCCCGCAAGACTCTCATCGACCCACAGGTTCACCCCTGTGGGTCTCACGCTTTTATGTTGCGTGCCCAAACGCCTCGTCCTCCGTATCCGCGTCCGCGTCTGCTTTGGTATGGTGGACGCGACCGTCGATATGGTTCGGCGGTGCGTAAACCGTTGCGATCTTCAACGGTTCCGTTCCTGTGTTGATAAAATTATGGCGTGTCCCCGGCGTGACCACGACAACATCTCCTGGCTTCACCTGATACGTTTCGCCGTTTAACATCGCCTCCCCCGTTCCTGTTTGAAAGGCGAGCGTCTGCTCAACATGGTCATGCGTCTCTTCGCCGATCTCCCCACCCGGCGGGATGCACATGGCGACCAGCTGCGACTTTTTCCCGGTGAACAAGACACGACGGAAATCTTGGTTCTCTGCAACGGCTTTGGCGAGGTCTGTATGGAAGGACATAGGAGAAGAGCATACCGCTCACGCAGGGTCGTGAAAAGGACGGGGAGTCTTGTTTGACCCGATCCATCCAATACGTTACTCTGGAGTTCTATGCCAAGCGCCAAGACACGCATCAACCTGACCGTTCCGTCCGCGGTCGAGCAGTCCCTGGCACGGCTCGCAAAACGCGACGAGACGACCGTCGCAACGGTCGCGCTCGACCTGATCCACCGTGCCCTGGAAACCGAAGAAGACGTGGCGCTCCTCGCTGTCGCAAAAGCACGCAGCGGCAAAACGCGGTTCGTCAGCCATGGACGCGCATGGAAGTGACGTTCCGCCTCCAGTATCACCCCCTCGTCGTCCGCAAAGACATCCCGGCGCTCGACGGCATGTGGCGCAACCGGGTCAAACGCGCGATCGAACAAAAACTGACCCAAACGCCTGACGTCTACGGCACGCCTTTACGCCGTGACTTAAAGGGGCATTTCAAACTTCGTGTCGGGGACTATCGCATCGTCTTCCGTGTAGAAAAGAATAACATTTTCATCCTCGCTATCCTCCACCGTTCTATCGTGTATCAGCAGATCGAAAAACGGATAGATTAAAAAGCAGAAAGCCGCACCCCGTAGGATGCGGCTCGCAGTAGCGTGGAACGAAAGATCAGGCGTACGAGGAGTCCCACTCGTCGACGGGATCCACGAACCGACGTTCGTAGCTGCAGGTGTCGCAGCTACAGGTCCGGAGGTGGCGTTCCAGCTCCTCGCCCACGGGAACCACCTCGCCCGCCTGCTCCATCACCTTGGTGTAACAGGTGGAAGCGAGGCAGCAGGAGTGCTCCGGATAGAGGGCGAAAATCGCCTTGGCGATGGCCAGACGCGCCGCTTGCTCGTCGTAGGGACGGGCCATCATGACCCCTGTCCCGACCGCAGCAGCTACCAGGTGAACGTTGCCGATGTACGGCTCGTGGTTGGCGGCGCAGAACATGTAGAACTGCTCCTGCTCCGAGAGCCGCAGGGCAAAGAGCACGTCCTGCACCTCCGGGATCTCCGGACAGCAGCAGGCGACCGAATGCGAGAGGCGGATACCCGCCGCGACCATCTGCTCGAGAACCGACTTCTTGGACATCGCCGCCTCCTTGGCGTTCATCGCTGACCATCAGCGATCCACCAACATACTCCAAAATGTCAAGAAAGTCAACCCCTGCACCTCCCCACCCATTCCCCAAACGCCTCCCTCTCTTCCAACACCTCATCCGGCACAGACCAATACCCCATGGTCGTCGCTTTCCCATCCTTCCGCGAGTACTGGAAAGGATGGCTCCCCAACGTTTCAAACGCCGCGCGATGCGCTTCAGCCAACTTAAGATAGACGACACCGTCCGCGATGATCCCAAAAATCTTCCCGTCTTTATACAAACCCCATCCGCCGAACATGGCGCGGCTCGTGATGTTGGCCACGCCCATCAAGAGATCTTCAACCACCAAATCACGTAACCCTTGGTCTTTTTTCATACACCGGCGCTTGACGATAGGTAAAAGAAAACGCACTATGCAGCATCACATGCTGCCGCGTTTCTTTCAAGAATTGGGCGTCTTCACCCTCAAACAGGCACGCGCCTGCATCTTTGCTGGGTTGTTTTTTGTCCTGCTCTTTCTCTCGCACCACCTGCCGCTCGGACCGCTCCCGCGCTACGACTTCCTCTTCCTTGCCGCCCTCGCCATCCAAGCCATCCTGTATTTCACGAACATCGAAACCAAAGACGAAATCAAGACCATTGCCTTGTTCCACGTCCTTGGGTTGGCGCTTGAGCTCTACAAAACCCACCCAAACGTCGGTTCCTGGTCGTATCCAGAATTCGGGTACCTCAAAATCGCGACCGTCCCGCTCTACAGCGGCTTCATGTATGCGGCGGTCGGCAGCTACATCAGCCAATCCTGGCGTTTGATGAACCTTCAGCTGACCGGACGCGTCCGCTATACGGCGAGCGCCATCCTCGCGATCGCGATCTACGCCAACTTTTTCACCAACCATTTTGTTTCCGATATCCGCTGGTTCCTCATCCCGCTCGTCTTTGCCGTCTTTTGGGGCGTATGGGTTGAATTCACCGTCAGGATAAAAACCTACCGCATGCCACTTAGCTTTTCCTTTCTCCTCATCGCCTTTTTCATCTGGGTCGCCGAAAACATCTCAACCTACTTGGGCGCCTGGAAGTATCCCTACCAACTCACCACCTGGAACATGGTCTCACTCCACAAGATCAGCTCCTGGTATTTGCTCGTCATCATCAGCTTCATCTTGATCGCGAACTTGAAGCATGTAAAAGGTAGACGGGACGCTACCCTTTCTTAAACCCCTCGATCGCCTTCAGGATCTCCATCGGGATCGCAAACACGACCGTATTGGACTGGTCCGAAGAAATGTCGTTGATGGAATTAAGCGTACGCAAATGCAGGGCTCCCGGAGCTTGCGTAAGTAACCCAGCGGCGCGTGCCAGGTTTTCAGCCGCAGCGACTTCGCCCTCGGAACTGATGATGACCGCGCGCCGCTCGCGTTCCGCCTCTGCTTGCTTAGCGATCGTGCGCACCATGTCCGGCGGTAGGTTAATGTCTTTTAACTCGACGCTCGTCACTTCAATCCCCCAAGGGATGCTCGCTTCATCCACGATCTTTTCGATCTTTTCGGAAATGAGATGGCGCTGCGACAGCACCTCGTCCAACGAAAATTCGCCGACGATGTTCCGCATGGTGGTCTGCGCAAGCTGCAATACCGCGTAGTGCGCATGCTCGATCTCGATGATCGCTTTCACGGCATCCGTCACTTTGTAGTAAATGACGGCATTCACCTTGACGGAGACGTTGTCTTTCGTGATGGCATCCTGCGGTGGGACGTCTACGGCCTTCAAGCGCAGATCCACCTTGCGCATCACTTGGAAAACCGGCACAAGAAAACGCCACCCAGGTTCCGCGACCCCAGAAAAACGGCCCATGGTAAACTTCACTCCGCGCTCGTATTGATTGACCTGGCGCAAACAAGCAAAAAACACGACGAGTAAGGGAAAAAGGAAGGAAAGGAGATACATATGGCTCTACGCTAGCATGAAGAACCAACCCGTCAACCGTCTCGAAAACCTCAATGTTCCTTGCCCATTCAAGCCCAATCCCCTACGCTCCATGCATCCTATGGACATCAAAGACCCCATCCAACACGGGCTGACCGCGTCAGGCATCACCAAGCTCTGTGACGAGGCATTAGGCCAAGCCCAATCCCTGACGGAGACTCTGCGTAAACAGCAAAGCGACCTCACCTGGCACAACACTTTTGGCCGTTTCGACGCCATCATCCAGGCCATACAAAAAGCGTCAGCCGTCCCGCAACTCTTGAGCGTGGTCCACCCCGAACTCGAAGTACGCGAAGCCGCCCTCGCCTGCGAACCAAAGGTTGATGCCTTTGCGACCGCTCTCTTTATGGACGACGCCGTAGCTTCCGTCCTCCGCGCGTTCGCCGCGCAAAAACCCACGCTCACTCCCGTTCAACAGCGTTTTCTCGAACATGTGCTGCGTGACTACCGGCGCAACGGATTGGAACTGGATGCCACCGGACGGGAACGGTTGCGCGAGCTGAATGAAAAATTAACCAAGGCAGGCCAAACCTTCGACAAAAACTTGGCTGACACGACCCTGTCCCTCGAAATTGCAGCGGACCAGCTGGCTGGCTTGCCCGAAAACTATATCCAGAGCCATCCGCCAGGTGAAAACGGGCGTATCCGCATCACCACCGACATGCCGGACTATGTACCCTTCTTGAAATACGCCAAGGACCGCGCAGCGGCACGCGAACTCTATGCCCTGTCGAACAACCGCGCAGCGGAGCAAAACCTGCCGTTGCTCGACACTCTGCTCAAGCTACGCCACGAAAAAGCCAAACTCCTGGGCTATGTCACCTGGGCCGACTACGTCCTCGAACCACGTATGGCCAAGACCGCGGCCACAGTCAAAATCTTTTTGGATGACCTCCACCTCTCGCTCAAACCAAAACGCGAAGAAGAATTCCAAGCGTTCAAAGAGATGGCAGCGTCCCTTGGCGCGGACGCGGCAAGTCCCATCCCGGTCTCTGACGCAAGTTATCTCCAAGATAAAATCTACGAACAGCGTTACGCCTTTGATTCCAAAAAGCTCAACGAATATTTTGAGATCAGCGCTGTCCAGCAAGGGATCATGGACATCGCCACTCGTCTCTTCGCTGTGACGTTCGAACGCTCACATGCCCCTGTCTGGCACCCAGACGTCCAGGCGTTTGATGTGAAAGATGTAAACGGCCCCATCGGTCGCATCTACCTCGACCTCTATCCACGCGACAACAAATACAAACACGCCGCCGTCTTTGGCTTACGTGACACCTATCTCCGCGAGGATGGAACGCGTGAACAACCTCTCGCCGGCTTGGTCTGCAATTTCCCAAAGCCTGGGACATCACCTGCACTCTTGAGCCACGACGACGTCACCACCTTCTTCCACGAATTCGGCCACTTGCTGCACCACATCTTGAGCAAAGCGGAGCTCGTCTCTTTTGCAGGGACGAGCGTTGCCCGCGACTTCGTCGAAGTCCCGTCACAGCTGTTTGAAGAGTGGGCCTGGACGCGCGAGACGCTCGACCTGTTTGCGCGCCATCATGTGACTGGCGAACGTATCCAAGAGGACCTGTTTCAAGCCCTGCTCCGTACGCGTACGTTCGGCGAAGTCACGGCTGCCGAACGCCAACTCTTCCTCGGCACCCTGGACCAAGCCTATCACACACGTGAGCCCGGCTTTGATACGACGCAGGTCGTCGAAGAGCTGTCCAAAGAATACTCATCGTTTGAACGCATCCCCGGCACACACTTTCAAGCGACGTTTGGACACTTAGTCGGCTACGACGCTGCCTACTACGGCTACCAATGGGCCCTGTCCCTCGCCTTTGACGCGCTCACCCGCTTTCAAAAGGAAGGGATGTTGAATACACAGACCGCCCAAGAATACCGGCGCGCCGTCCTGGAACCAGGCGGTGGCAAAGACGAAGCCATGCTCATGCAGGACTTCCTCGGCCGCCCAGCGAACAACGAGGCGTACAAAAAATTCCTGGGGATCAGCCCGTCCATCTAATATGACCTCTTTCAAATATACTCTCCCCCTCCTCCTCACCTGCCTCATCCTGACGGGAGCGGGCTGCGCCGCCAAGCAAGCTTCACCCGATAGGCTCATCGGCGTTTCGCTCTCCCCCCAAACCTATGACGCGGCCGGGTTCACGGCCTTTCTTCCCCTCGCCAAACAAGCAGGCAACGCGCTCTCCTGGGCCGGCGATTGGAAAGAGCTCGAAAAGACTGATGGCGCGCCCTGGGTGACCATGGAACTCGCGAAACAAAAAAATCTGACTCCCGTCATCGTCATCGGGACAGAAACCGTCATGGACGACCCCGCGGAAGAAGCGCAGCTCGAAAACGCCGTGGTCAGTTTCGTCCAAAGCAAGCAACCCCCGTTCCTCGTCGTCGGCGTTGAACACAATGTAAAAGACAAGGCGCCCTCTCCCGCATTTGAACGCTACGTCGCGCGCTTTACTCGTCTCGCGCGTGCGGTCAAACACGCTTCACCAAACACACTCGTCATGCCCGCCTTCCAATATGAATGGCTCCTCGGCCGGCAAGGCGGTCTCTTCGGCGGAAAGGATGATGAAACGAACAATCAATGGGAACTGTTGTCATCCTTCCCTGACGCTGACCTCATCGCTTTCACCACCTACCCCAACCTCGCTTTCCACGATCCAGAAGATATCCCGGAAGACTATTACACCCAAATCCAAAACTACACGGATAAGCGGGTTGCTTTTATCGAAACAGGATGGCACGGCGGCGAGCTAGCACAAGGATGGGATAGCTCCGAAGATGAACAGGCGCGCTTCGTTCCCATCTTTTTTCGCCTGACCGAACCACTCTCCCCACGCATCCGCCTGTGGAGCTTCCTCTTTGACCAAAAGATTAAAACACCGTTCAACACGATGGGATTACGCACCGGCACAGGTGAAGCCAGACCAAGCTGGGATGCTTGGATCGGGCAGCAATGAAACACCCACGGGCCAGAGGCACCCGTGGGCATAGAGTGGACAAGGGACATCAGCCCGTAGAGAGGGCTTGGGTCGCGTCCAAGCCGAACGCTGGACTTGCGGCGTTTGCGACCAGCGTATTCAACCGCTTCCGCAGTTGCTGAAGATGCGCGTAGTCTGACGTAACGGCGGCCGCGATCGCCGTCTCACGCGCCTGGCGCCACAGCCCGGGAAAAAGAGGGACCGGTGCTCCCGCCTCCCCTGCCGTCAGGTAGGGTTCCGCCCACGCATGCAAGCGAGGAAAGAGCGTTCGCAGCTCCTTTTCGCCGCGCTTCTTCCCTCGATGGGTCGCGACGGACAGCCAGGCGATGGGCCCGCGCTCGAGCTCGTGGATGAGTCGCATGCGCCAGACGCCCGCCTCGAGCAGGATGATCTCGCGCTTTGCCCGTGCAGCGTCCGCTTTCTCGACCGCGTGCTGGATCTCATGGATCCGTCCGATCGCTTCACCGGCGAGCTTGCACAGCGGTTGCCAAAAGATCGCGCGGAGCTCTGACGCCTGGTGCTCGAGCTGGCGGAGCGCGCCCTCACGGACCCGACGGTCTTGCAGGCGCGGCAGGTGGTTGGTAAGCGACGGGATGACCGCCGTATCCGACGGTGCATGGCCGAGATAGCGCCACAGCACCTCGAGCCTGCGGCCGGCCGCCTCCAGCTCCCGATGCGCCTTCAACGCCACGGCGCCGAAGTACCGCTCCAATCCCTCGAGCTTGCGCGTGCGGTTGGCCAAATTCTGGCCCGCCGCCATGACAAGGCGCGCCGCCGGCGCCTTGAGCTTGAGCTCGCCTTTTTCGTGCATCACAATGGCGCGGCGGAGCTCGTCCGCGGCGAGCAGCTTGTCCGGGTCGCGCACGAACGGACGGTCCAGGAATGACTCAACGACACGCACGGCCAGCTCCGCCCTCCGGTCCTCCTCCGGGAGCACGCCGCTCCACAAGAGGTAATGGCCGAGCGAAATGAGCTCACCGGTCGCTTTCTCGAGCGCGCCAAGCTCCTTTGCGCTTCCGGCCGAAATGGCCGCCATCATCCGTGCAAGCTGGTACATCCCGCCCTGCACGACCTGGTGCGTCGTCTTCCCATCTGTCCGCTTTGCCAGCTCGCGGTTGCTGACGACCGGCATCCCATCGGGGATCTCTGTACCGGTCACGAGCTGGTCGCCGTGGGTCAATACGACGGTTCCCTTGTGGAAGTCGCGCACAAACAAGCGCCCTTCCCATTCGCGTGTCTTCACGTGTGCCGTCACATACTCGGTTGAATGTGCCACCAAAAACCTCCGTGGCAAAAGACTAGCAGGTTTCCTAGCTTTTTCAAGTCCCTGCTATGATAGGAGCATGCAGACCGAAACGCTCGCCTGCCCTGCCTGCGGCTCCGAAACCGTCCAAGAAAAATGCAAAGTCGTATGCAAAAGCCAGACGTGCATCTACCGCATCATTTATAATTGTTCTGAATTTTAGACGTCCGGCCACGGCGTGATCAATTCGTACCCGTCTTCCGTAACGACGACCGTGACTTCATAATGCGCGGCCGTACTTCCGTCAGCCGTCACGATCGTCCAGCCGTCATCCTTCATCCTGACCTTCCACGTCCCCAACGTCACCATCGGCTCAATCGCAATCACCATCCCCGCTTGGAGGATAAAACGCGGGGCACGTGGTTCGCGGTAATTCGGGATTTGCGGCTCTTCATGCACGGCATGTCCGACGCCGTGCCCGACCAGGTCTTTCACGATCCCATACCCTTTTGGTTTGAGCACGTCTTCAATGGCCGCGCCGATGTCAGAGACGGGAGCCCCTGCGCGGATCACCGAAAGCCCAGCGACCAGCGCGGCACGCGTGTCTTCTGCCAAAGGGCGGGCGGCCGGCTCCACGTCACCGACCAAGACGGTCGTCGCCATGTCCGTACAAAGCCCGTCGAGCCAGACACCAATATCTAAACCCACGACGTCACCGTCCTGGATCGTGCGCGAAGGAATCGCGAGCCCGTGCACCACCTCATCGTTGATGGAGACGCACAGCGCACCCGGGTACGGCGGGTCACTCTTGCTGATCTGGTATCCCAAAAAGGAGGCCTTCCCGCCCGCCTCGGCAAAACGCGCCCGCGCAATCCCGTCTAACGTCTCCGTCGAGACGCCGGCCACGCACGCCTCGCGGATCTCCCGCAAGGTACGCGAAAGCAGCTCACCGCCTCGCTTGAGCTTTTCGATGTCTTCCGGCGTTTTGATCAAGGCCATAAACAAAACAAGCCTAGTCCATAAAGGCAGGGACGTCTAGGTATCAGGCCACGAAACCGAGCTTCGCCAGCTTCCTCGATAGTTCCTCAAACAGCTGCAAAATGCTCTGCTCGCCGTTGACGGCGAGTAAGACCCCACGCTTGCGGTAGTACACGGCCATTGGCTCGGTCATAAAATGGTAGGCTGCGAGCCGTTCACGGATGATGGCTTCCGTATCATCCGGACGTACCACGAGCTTGCCCCCACACAACGAACAGACGTTCGGCTTGATGGGTGGCGCCTCGGTGACGTGAAACACGCTACGACACACCGAGCACTGCCTCCGTCCGGCCAAACGTTTGACCGCGGTCGCATCGGACAATTTAATCTGGATGGCCAGGTTGACGCGCATCTGTTTATCAAAGAGCTCTGCCTGTTCGACGTTGCGCGGATAGCCGTCAAAAAGAAAGCCGCGTTCCAAATCAAGCTGCTTCAGCTGTTTGGTCAAGATGGCATTCACGAGCTCGTCCGGCGCGAGCATTCCGTGCGACACGTACGGTTCGATCAACCGGCCAAGCGCAGAACGCTCTTCCATCTCTGCACGGATCAGATCACCCGAACCGACCAACGGCACGCTATACCGGTCAGAGAGGAGTTGGCCTTGTGTACCTTTTCCGCAACCCTGTGGGCCAAAGAGGACGGCGCGCAGCCGCTTGCGGGTCATAGGTGATCAATACGCGTCGTACTGACGCATGGTCAATTGCGATTCGATCTGTTTGACGGATTCGATGACGACGGAAACGACGATCAGCAAGGAAGTGCCGCCGAGGGCAAGGACCGTTGAACCCGTCGCGCCTTGGGCAATGAGCGGCGTCACGGCGATCAAGCCGAGGAACAGCGCCCCACCCAAGTTGATCCGGTTGATGACCGCCTGCAGGTACTCTGACGTCGGCTTGCCTGGACGGATCCCCGGCACAAACCCCCCTTGCTTCTGGAGGTTCTCCGCGATCTTGTCCGGTTGGAACACGATCGCCGTGTAGAAATAGGTGAACCCAACGACCAGGAGGAGGTACAGCGCGCCATACACCCACTGGTTTTGCAACGTCACGATGACCCACGTCGCCGCTTGCGACAGCCAGGGGCTCCGCGCACGCGAGAAGAACTGCGCGATCATGGACGGGAACACGAGGAGGGAGATCGCGAAGATGATCGGGATGACGCCCGTCATGTTGACGCGGAGCGGCAAGGAGGTGGCGACACCGCCGATGGCCCCACCGGAAGCGCGTGACGCGCGGGCGTACTGGATCGGGACGTTACGCTGCCCTTCCGTCACGAAGACAACCCCGACGACCATGGCGATGGCCACGGCCGCGTACACGGCCAACTGGACCCATTGGGTCGTATCAAACGTAGAGAGGAACTGCCCGGCCGAACTCGGCAGCCCGGACACGATCCCGGCAAAGATGAGCAAGCTCAACCCGTTCCCAACCTTCCGCTCGCTCATGAGCTCGCCCATCCACATAAGGAACATCGTCCCGGCCGTCACCGTCGTGATGATGGTCACGATGTGCAGCGTGTTCGTGTTGGTCAAGATGGGGACTTGCGACTGCTGCAAGATCTGCAGGAGGCCGAACGATTGGATGATCGACAACGGCACGGTCAGCCAACGCGTCCATTGGTTGATCTTCTGGCGGCCCTGCTCCCCCTCCTTCTGGATCTCCTCAATGCGCGGCACGATCATGCCAAGCAGCTGGAAGATGATGGAGGCGGTGATGTACGGGGCGACACCAAGCGCCACGATGCTGAAGTTGCTGATCGTCCCGCCGGAAAACAGGTTCAAGAGGCCGAGGAGCTGGTTCGTCTGGAAAAACTGCTTCAGCGCCACCAGGTCAATGCCGGGCAGCGGGATGTTGGCGGCGATCCGGAAGATCACCATCATGGCTAACACGAACAAGAGGCCTTCACGCACCTCTTTGACCTGCCACGCCTGCTTCAGTTTTTCCCACATAGGTGTTTTGGTGGTTAGTGTACCTTGCCGCCTGCCTTTTCGATAGCCTCGCGTGCCGAAGCGGAAACGTTGACGCCGGTGATGGTCAATGCCTTGTCGCAGGTGCCGCCGGAGACGATCTTGGCGCCCAATTGCGTACGGCCTACCAACCCATGGCGGCGGAGCGCGCCCAGGTCCACGGTTGTCCCCGCGCTAAACACGGAAAGTTGGCCGAGGGTGACCGTCGCGGCCTTGCCGCTCTGGCTCTGGAAGCCGCGCAGCTTCGGGAAGCCCAAGATCATCTGCTTCAACCCCTTCAACTTCAGGTTCTTGCGCCCGCCGGTACGCGCGCGCTGCCCCTTGGTCCCACGGCCAGCCGTCTTGCCGCGGCCCGTACCCGGGCCCCGGCCGACGCGGAACTTTTTGGTGCGCGACCCGCTCTTGGGGGACACGGTATGTGCTGTGATGCTCATAGGTTAGGTGGTGGAAGGCGGGACGTCTGCCGCGATGCGCGTCACCGGTGCGCGTAGCTTCTTCAAAGCCGCGAACGTCGCCTTCACGTTATTGATCTTGTTGGACGATCCCAAAATTTTCGCCGAGACGTTCGGCACGCCAGCCAATTCGAGCACGATGCGCACCGCGCCGCCGGCCTTGATCCCCGTCCCTTGCGGAGCCGGCTTGAGCAGCACCATGGCAGCGCCGAACTTCGCTTCGGTCGGATGCGGCACGGTCCCGTGCACGAGCGGCACGGTCAGGAGCGCCTTGCGTGCCTGGGTCGTCGCCTTGGACGTCGCGCCGGCCACGTCCACGCCCTTGGCGATGCCAAAGCCGACACGCCCCTTCCGGTTGCCGATCACGGTCAACGCACGGAAGCGCATGCGCTTGCCCCCCTTAGTCACACGCGTAACGCGCGCGATCTCCAGGTTCTTTTCCTCGTAGTCCGCTTCTGCCGGTACGTCGGCTTTGGGACGGCCATCACGGCCGCGCCCTCCGCCGCGCCCGCCGCGGCCACCGGCGCCTCCGCCGCGGCCACCGCGCGTGCCGCGGTAGGCACCTGGCCCGCCGCCGCGTCCTGCGGGGGCGGCCGTACGCGCTGGCGCAGCCGGAGCCGCCACCTGCTCAACCGCCGGTGCTGGCGCTGGGGCGTTCTCCGTCGTCTCTGGGGTGAGTGGTTTCACGTCGTCGTTCATAAGATCCAGGTTAGAAAATCAGTCCGCCTTCGCGGGCACCTTCCGCGAGCGCACGGACGCGGCCATGGTAACGCTTGTCGCGGCGGTCAAAGACCACGCTCGTGATCCCCTTGCCCTTCGCACGGTCAGCCAAGAGCTTGCCGACCAAGGAGGCGACCTCCGTCTTGCGCTTCCCCTTGGCTTCGGCAGGGGCGAGTTCCGTGTCCTTCGCAGCCACGAGCGTGCGGCCGGAGGCATCATCAATCACCTGCGCGCTGATGTGGCGGAGGCTGCGGTGCACGGCGAGGCGCGGGCGCTCGGCTGATCCGGAGATCTTGGAGCGCACGCGGATGATGCGGCGTGCGACGTTAGTGGAGCGGTTCATTCGTGGCATAAGCGTGAGGTTAGGCGGCTTTGGCGGTCTTCCCGGCTTTGCGGCGGATCACTTCTTCCGTGTACTTGATCCCCTTGCCCTTATACGGTTCCGGCGGCTTGACGCGGCGCATCTGGGCGGCCGTCTCGCCCAGCAGCTGCTTGTCGGTGCTGGTGAGCGTGATGACCTGCTTCTCGACTTTAGCTTCAACGCCCTCCGGCAACGGGAAGGTAACGCGGTGGGAAAAGCCCACATCCATCATCACGTTGCGGCCTTCGAGCGCGACCTTAAAGCCGACGCCGACGAATTCGAGCGAGCGTTCAAACGGCTTGTTCGTCCCTTCGACGGCATTCTGCAACAGCTGGCGGGTGAGCCCCCAGATGGCGCGCTGTTCGACATGCGTCCCATCTTCGACCGTCACCTGGAGCGACTTGGGCTCGGCGACCAGCTCCACCAAGGCATGCGGAGGCAACGCCACGGACAAGGTCCCTTTCGGGCCTTTCACCGTGACGGTGCGCTCGGCGAGCGTGGCTTCGGTGCCGGCGGGCAAAAGCACCGGCTTTTTTCCAATACGTGACATAGGGGTTAGAAGACTTCACACAGGACTTCCCCGCCGAGCTTGCGGCGGCGTGCGTCCTTGTTGGTCATAAGTCCGGCAGACGTTGAGATGATGGCGATCCCCTGGTCTGACAGGACGCGCGGGAGCTCACCGGCCCCGCGGTACACGCGGCGTCCCGGGGTCGAGATGCGCTTCACCGAGCGGATCATGGGCTGCTTGCCGCTGTACTTGAGCGCGACAGTCAACTGTTTCTTTGGTCCGTCGGCCTCTTCGTGCACCTCGCCGACATACCCCTCGCGCTCGAGGATCTTGGCGATCGCAAACTTCAAGCGCGAGCCAGGAAGCACGACGCGTTCATGGCGGGCGGCCTGGGCGTTGCGCAGGCGGGTGAGGAAATCGCTGATTGGGTCAGTATACATACGTGTGGTTACCAGCTTGACTTGGTGACGCCGGGCAGCTCGCCGCGGTTTGCAAGCTCGCGGAAGCAGATGCGGCACAGGCCGAAGTCGCGGATGAAGCCGTGCTTGCGCCCGCAACGCCAGCAGCGCCGTACGACGCGGGTGCTGTACTTCGGCTTGCGGGACGATTTGGCGATTTGGGATTGGGTTGCCATAGGGTTAGGCGTGGAAAGGGAAGCCAAGGGCACGGAACAAGGCGATGCCGCGCTCGCGGGAGCCGGCCGTCGTCGTGACGGTCACCTGCAGCCCGTGGACGCGCTCGACTTCATCAGGGCGGATCTCCGGGAACGGGAGGTTCTCGCGGAACCCGACCGACAGGTTGCCCTGCGCATCCACCAGCTTGGTGCTGATGCCGCGGAAGTCACGGATGCGCGGGAAGGTCGTCTGGGTGAGGCGGGTCAGGAAGTCCCACATGCGCGGGCCACGCAAGGTGACCATCGTGCCGACCACCATCCCTTCGCGGATCTTGAAGCTGGCCAGGGACTTTTTTGCCTTGGTCTTGACCGGCTGTTGGCCCGTGATGCGGCGGAGGGTCTGCTCGACCATCTCGTGCACCTTGGGGTCCTTGATCCCCTGCGACAAGCCGACGGACACCACGACCTTCGTGACGTTCGGCACGGCCATGGCGTTCTTCAGCCCGAACTCCTCACGGAGCTTTGGGGCGATCTCTTTTTGGTAGCGTTCAGAGAGTGTCATAGTTAGGTTCGGGTCCGTTTGGTGTGTCGCATGCGCTTGCCGTCTCCGCCGACCAATTGGACGTTGGAGGCATGGAGCGGCATGAAGAACGACACGGCCTGGCCCTTTTCGCCTTGCTTGCGCGTCTTCACGTGGCGCGTCGAAGCACGCACGCCGTCGACGACCACGCGGTTCTGGCCCGGAAAGGTCTGGATGACCTTGCCGCGCTTCCCCCGGTCTGCGCCGGCGATGACGACCACTTCGTCACCTGTTTTGATCATGAGTTTCGTCATAGGGTTACAGGACTTCCGGCGCGAGTGAGACGATCTTACTGAAGCCGCGTCCGCGCAGTTCACGGGCCACCGGGCCAAAGATGCGGGAGCCTTTCGGGTCCTTGGTCTTTGGGTCGACGATCACGCCCGCGTTCTCATCAAAACGGATGTAGGTGCCGTCCGGGCGGCGCGTCTCCTTGTGCGTGCGCACGAGGACCGCGTGGACGATGTCCGACTTCTTGACCAAGCCGCGGGGCGCCGCGATCTTGACCACGCACGTCACGACATCCGACAGGCGCGCGGTGCGCTTGCGGTATCCCCCCTGCACGTGGATCACCTGCAGGAGTTTGGCGCCGGTGTTGTCGGCCACCTTGAGCATTGAGCGATGTTGGACCATAGGGGTTAGATGGCGGCCGCATCCAAGACGTCAGGCGTCGTGTCCTGAACGGCTTTCACGGTCTCGATATAGCGCCAACGCTTGTCGCGGCTGAGCGGGCGGCATTCCTCAAACAGGACGGTCGCGCCGAGCTTGGCCTTGGCTTCTGGGTCGTGGACCTTAAAGCGGCGTGACACCGTGTAGTACTTGCCGTACTTCTTGTGCGGCACACGGCGGTCAACGCGGACCACGGCCGTCTTTTGCATGGACGTCGAAACGACGACGCCTTGCAGGCGGCGGTGCGCTGGAGTTGGGTGGGATGCGTTCGTCATACGTTGGTTGGGGTAGAGCCGTCAGATTTCCCGTGGAGCGCCTGGGCGATGCGCGCGAGGTCTTTGCGCAGCACGCGAAGGGTGTGCACCTTGCCCTGTTGGCGCGTCGCGACCTTAAAACGCTCGGTGCGCACCTGGTCGCGGAGTTCCGCCGCCATGCGCTTGAGCTCGTGGACCGTCTTCGGGAGGAGTTCTTTGGAGTCCATAGGCGTTAGGCGTTCGTGCGGGAGATGTATTTACACACCGTCCCCAATTTATAAGCGGCGCTCTGGAGGGCTTCCTTGGCCACGGCTTCCGGGATGCCGTCCATCTCATACACGATCGTCCCCGGACGGATGACCGCGACGTAGTGGTCCACGGCCCCTTTCCCGGAACCCATCGGCACTTCGTTCCCCTTTTTCGTGATCGGCTTATCTGGAAACACGCGGATCCAGATCTTGCCGCCCTTCTTGATGGAACGCGTGAGCACGCGACGACCAGCTTCAATCTGTTGGCTGGAGACCCAGGCCGGAGTCGTAGCCTTCAGGCCATACGAGCCAAAGGCAAGCTCAACCTTATCCGAAGCGATGCGGATATTGCGGGCGCGGCCTTTGTGCCACTTGCGGTGCTTTACTTTTTTCGGAGTCAACATACAGGAAAGGTTAGGCAGTTGCGGCGTCAGGCGCCGGGGTTACGGCAGGAGCTTCTGCGGGAGCAGCGGCCGGTTCTGTCGCGACAGGCGCAACCACCGGACGGGGTCCGCGGTCTTGGCCGGGACGTCCGGCACCAAACCCACCACGGCGATCGTTGCGGTCACCACCACGGGACGGGCGGCTCGGCGTCGTCGGCTCGTAAGCACTCAAGCGGTCTTGCGCGAAGACGTCCCCACGGTAGATCCACACCTTCACGCCGATGGTGCCGGCGATCGTCTGGGCAAACGACTGGCAATAATCAATGTCAGCGCGCAGGTTCGTGAGCGGGATCTTGCCCCAGGCGAGCCATTCGCGGCGGGCGATCTCCGCCCCGTTCAAACGGCCGGACACGGCGATCTTCACGCCGAGGGCCCCACCCTTTTTGACGCGTTCAATCGCCATCTTGAGCACGCGGCGGAACGGCATGCGGCGTTCCAAGTCCAGGATGACGCCTTGGGCGACCAACGAGGATTCAAGCGACGGGCGGCCGACCTCCTGCACCGACAAGTTGAGCTGGATGGTCTTGGCGCGCGCCGGGAAAAACGCCTTCAGGATTTTCTTGCGCAAATCATCAACGCCAGAACCGGAGCGGCCGATGATGAGGCCGGGCTTGGCGGTATGCAAGGTGATGGTCAGCGCGCCGCGTGAACGTTCGATGTCCACGCTTGCCAACGCAGAATCCTTGAGCTCCTTTTGGAGGAACGCGCGCAGGCGCAGGTCTTCTTTGAGGTGCGTGCGGTACGCTTCATCACGCGCAAACCAACGCGACGGCCAACCGGACGTGGTCTGGATACGGAAAATTTTGGGGTGGACTTTGTGACCCATATGGTTAGGTGGCTTTTGGTTTACGCGTCGCCTTCGGCGCTTGCTTCACAGGCTTCTTTTCGGTCTGAGCGGCCGTTTCCTGCTGCTTCACGTCCGCCTTTGGGGACAGCGTGATGTTGATGTGCGTCGTGCGCTTGCGGATCGCGGCGGCACGGCCAAAGGCGCGCGGGCGGGAACGCTTGAGCGTCGGCCCGCCGTCCGCCGTGATCGTGGCGACGACCAGGTCTTCCTTGCGCAACTTGAAGTTATGCTCCGCGTTCGCGACGGCAGAACGGAGGAGCTTGAGCACCGGCAGCGCTGCGTCCTTTTTGATGAACTGCAAGCGCGTTTCCGCGGCGGCAACAGGCAGGCCGCGGACAGCGTCAACCACGAGGCGCACCTTGCGGGGCGACATGCGGAGGAAACGGAGGGAAGCGTGGACGTGCATAGGTTATTTCTTCGCGGCCGGGGCAGCTGCCGGAGCGGCGGCCGGGGCGGCCGTCTCAAGGGACTTGGTCAGCTTGCCGCCATGGCGGTTGAACTTACGCGTCGGGGCAAACTCGCCGAGCTTATAGCCGACCATGTTCTCGACGACGAGCACCGGGGTGTGCTGCTTGCCGTTATGGACGCCGATCGTGCGGCCGACCATCTCCGGCGTGATCGTTGAAGCACGTGACCACGTCTTGATCACGGTCTTGTTGCCGGGGGCGAGCGCCTGGACTTTGGCCAGGAGCTTGGGGTCCGTAAACGGACCTTTTTTGAGGCTACGTGACATAGGGTTTACAGTTTGGCGCCTTTGCGGCGGCTGATGATCAGCTTCGAGCTGGAGCGCTTGCGGCGGCGCGTCTTCACGCCCAACGCATGCTTGCCCCACTTGGTCTTGGCATACTTCATACCGATCGGGTGCTTGCCTTCACCACCACCGTGCGGGTGGTCGACCGGGTTCATGACCTTCCCGCGCACCGTCGGGCGGATCCCACGCAGGCGCATACGGCCAGCCTTCCCCCAACGCACCAGGTGCCAATCCGGGTTGGAGACGGTGCCGATCGTGGCCATGCATGAGCGCGGCACGCGACGGCTCTCGCCAGACGGCAAGCGCAACACCGCCCAGTGCTCTTCGATGGCCATGAACTCAATGCGCGCGCCGGCGCCACGGCCCATCTGGCCGCCCTTGCCCGGAGCGATCTCGACCGCGTGCACAGGCGTACCGACCGGGATCTTTTCGAGCGGCAAGCGGTTGCCGAAAGCGATTTCCGCTTCGGTCTTGGAGGAAACGACTGTGTCCCCCACCTTCACGCCGTCCGGCAGGAGCATGTAACGCTTCACCCCATCTTTGTAGACGATGAGCGCAATGCGGGCTCCGCGGTTCGGGTCATATTCAACGGTCGCGACTTTGGCTGGGATGTCGTAGCGGTCGCGGACAAAGTCCACGTCGCGGAGGAAGCGCTTCACGCCCGCGCCTTGGTGGCGCACGGTGATCTTGCCGCCGCTGCGGCCAGCGCGGGTCTTTTGCGAGAGGATCAGCGACTTCTCCGGTTTTGACGTCGTGATGTCAGAAAAATCCTGCACCGAGGAGAGGCGGCGCCCTTTTGTGACCGGACGGTATTGCTTGATAGGCATAAGGTTAGACGCCTTCGTAGATGCTCAAGGTCTGCCCCTTGGCTAACGTGACCAACGCTTTCTTCCAGGCTGGGCGCTGGCCAGGACGGCGGCCACGCATCACGGGCTTCCCTGGGCCGCGGATCGTGCGCACGGCGGTCACTTTGACTTTATACGCACGTTCCACCGCTTGTTTGATGGCCGTCTTTTCTGCGCTGACCGGTACGTCAAACACATACGTCCCCCGATCAGCGAGGCGGGCGGCCTTTTCACTCACATGCGGTGAACGGAGCAACCGTTCAGCCAACATCGAACCATGCAGAGCCGAGGCCGTTCCCTGCTCGGCACGCGCCTCTTGAGGCTGTGTTGTCTTCTTCTTTGGGGCGGCCGGCTTTTTGGGGGCGCGCAATCGTTCAAGCAATGCCATACGTTTATGCGTGGAGCTTCTCAAATGATTCAACCGCTTCCTTCAGGAAGACGAGCGTCCGGTGGTTCAGCGTATCAACCAAGCCAAGGCTATTTGGGCTCACGACCGTGACGTTCGGCATGTTGCGTACCATGCGGACGATCGCCGGTTTGGAAGCCGGGGCGACCAAGAGCACCGTCTTGCCGACCGGAAGGTTCTTCAACGTCGATGCGACGGTCTTCGTCTTCGCCGGCTCGGTCTTGAGAGCGTCGAGGACGACAAGTTGGCCGGACGCAAGCTTGTCTGACAACACCATGTACAAAGCCTGGCGCTTGGTCTTCCGGTTGATCTTTTGGCTGAAGTTCCGTTCCTTGCGCGGGCCGAACGTGATCCCACCGCCCACCCACTGCGGGGAACGGATGGACCCTTGGCGGGCGCGGCCCGTCCCCTTTTGCTTCCATGGCTTTTTTCCGCCACCGCTCACTTCGCCGCGCGTCTTGGTGGAAGCGAGGGTTTGGCGGGCGTTGGCCATGATCCCCACCATGACCTGGTGGATGACCGACTGCTTTGGCTTCACGCCAAAATGGACGTCAGAGAGGTTCATCTCTCCCGTCGTCTTGCCCTCTTGGTTGTAGATGGAAACGTTGGGCATAGGATTAGGCAGTCATGATCTCAAGGATAGTGTTGCGCGCACCGGGGACCGCGCCTTTCAGCGCCAAGATCCCGCCGTCGCGCACCTCAACCACTTTCAAATTTTTGACGGTGACCTGGTCGCCGCCCATGCGTCCGCCCATGCGGCGGCCCTTCATGACGTGCTGCACGCCACCGGCGCCGATGGAACCTGGCATGCGCTCCTGGTCTTTGTGGCCGTGTGAGCTCGGGTGGCCATGGAAGCCGTGGCGCTTGACCACGCCCTGGAACCCCTTGCCCTTGGAGACGCCCGTCACTTGGACGGTGTCGCCAACCTCAAAGGCCGATGCTTCGATGGACTGGCCGCGCGCAAGGTCGGTCCCGTCGGACAGGCGGAACTCCGCCAAGTGGCGCAGCTTCGGCAAATCCTTCAAATGGCCTTCCATGGGCTTGGACTGATGGCGGGCCGGCAGGAAGCCGACCTGGACGGCGCGGTACCCATCGCGTTCGTCTGTCTTGATTTGGGTCACGATGCACGGTCCAGCCTGGACCAACGTCACGGGGACAACCGTGCCGTCGGCGGCAAAGACTTGCGACATCTCGAGTTTTTTCGCGAGGATGAATTTCATACGGTCGGATTGGTCGCGGACAAAAAAGCAAAAACCGGAACGTCGAGGAACGAATGCAGTTGATCGCATCGTCTCCCGACCTCCCGGCTCATGGCTTGGAGGACTGAAAGCGTGGCGATTCTCCTCGTAAAGCCTTCGGCCACGAGGCGTCGGACAAACGTCCGGCATCTGCAGGGAGGTTATCGCCCCGTGGCCAGAGGCTTTACGGGGGAACTTTCTCCTTGGGAATCTTTTGGTTTGAAATTTCTTTTGGTCGAACAGCTCTTACATCTTGATTTCCACATCCACACCAGCCGGCAAGTTGAGCGAAGTGAGCGAATCGATCGTCTTGGACGTCGGGTCCATGATGTCGACCACGCGCTTGTGGATACGCATCTCGAACTGCTCACGCGCGTTCTTGTGGACGAAGGTGGAACGGTTGACCGTCCACTTCTTCTTTTCCGTCGGTAGTGGGATCGGTCCCACCACGCGCGCTCCGGAACGTTCGGCCGTCTCAATGATCGTGCGAGTCGCCTGATCAATGATCTTATGGTCGTACGCGCGGATCTTGATGCGCACACGGTGTGAAGGCGCTTCCTTCACCGCTGCGGCTTTGGTTTTCGCGTCTGACATGTGGATATGGGAAGGGGCCTTGGCATCCCTCCCCCTGTTCCGCCTGCGACCGGAGTCGTGTGCAGAACGGGGGGAAGGAACCCCTCCCGTTGTGGAATAAGTTATTTGACGATTTTGGTCACGACACCGGCACCGACCGTCTTACCACCTTCGCGGATGGCGAAGCGCATCTTTTCTTCGATGGCCACCGGGGCGATCAACTTCACGGACATCTGCACCGTGTCGCCTGGCTGCACCATGGCGACCGCGTCTGGAAGTTTGACTTCACCCGTCACGTCGGTCGTACGGATGTAGAACTGCGGTTTATACCCGGTCACGAACGGCTTGTGGCGTCCACCTTCTTCCTTGGTCAGGGCGTAGACTTCGCCTTCAAACTCCGTGTGCGGGGTGATGGATCCTGGCTTGGCCAAAACCATCCCGCGCTCGATCTCTTCCTTTTTGATGCCGCGGAGGAGTAAGCCTGCGTTGTCACCGGCCATACCGGAGTCCAACTGCTTGTTGAACATTTCGATGCCGGTCACGACGGTCTTGCGGGTTTCGCCCAAACCGACGATCTCGACTTCTTCGTTGATCTTGACCTGCCCACGCTCGATGCGGCCGGTCACGACCGTGCCGCGGCCTTCGATCGAGAACACGTCTTCCACCGGCATGAGGAGCGGCTTGTCCGTCTCGCGCACCGGTTCCGGGATCCATTCGTCACAGGCCTTAATCAGGTCGAGGATCGGCTTGGAAGCGGCTTCGTCGCCCGGGTTCTGCAGGGCCTTCAAGGCTGAACCGCGGATGATCGGGGTGTTGTCGCCATCAAATTCGTACTTTTTCAACAGGTCGCGGATTTCCTGTTCGACCAAGTCGATCAGTTCCGGGTCCTCAACCATGTCCACCTTGTTCAAGAAGACGACGATGGAAGGTACACCGACCTGGCGAGCGAGCAGGATGTGCTCGCGGGTCTGCGGCATCGGGCCGTCGGTCGCAGCAACCACCAAGATGGCACCGTCCATCTGGGCGGCACCCGTGATCATGTTCTTGATGTAGTCCGCGTGGCCAGGACAGTCGACGTGCGCGTAGTGGCGCTTGTCTGACTCGTATTCAGTGTGTGCCGTGGCAATCGTAATACCACGGGACTTGGACTCAGGGGCCTTGTCGAGGTCATCGACGCCCTTGGTCTGGGCCGTCATGCCGTGCTTGGAGAGCACAGCGAGGATCGCAGCCGTCGTCGTCGTCTTTCCATGGTCGACGTGACCGATGGTCCCGATGTTGACGTGCGGCTTGGTGCGCTGGAAGACTTCCGCCATAGGAGCTTGGATCGGAGAAGAGTAATAAAGTCGCAAAACGTGGAGCGTGAACGTGGCCCGAGATTATCCAGGCCGGCGTCCAAGCCTCACGTTCCGCGAAGATTCGCGTAAAGCGAGCGCAGGGATGTTAGCAAAGCCCAGAAAAACGCGCAAGACCTGTCGCCTTTCCAGGTCCGACAGGTCTTTTTGGCCTAATCTGAAGGCATTACTTGGTCTCTTGCCCGTCATCCAAGGGTTCAAGATAGAACCGTTCCTCAAGGCTAATCTCAGCGGTTTTCTCATCGCTCGGTAGTTCAAAGTCGGCTAAAGCCGCCTGGACGTCACGCTGGAAGGATTCGGTGGCAGCGTCGGCGATCGCCTCAAACCGTACCCCCTCCCCCGAGGACGGCTTAGCCGTTGCCGCAGGACGGACAGGGGAAGTATCCACATGCTGATGGCTCCGAGAAGCCTCATACGTGGCGAGCGGCAGGACGACCAAAGGCTCCCTCCCCTGGTCATCCGTCACAATGACCGGCGCATTCATGCGGCGCGCACTCTCAAAAATCGTTTTCCAAGACATAGGTACACGACATAACAACACGCGAGAAACGTGCGGGCAAGAGTATTGACAAATCGTCAAAAAAATGATGTGATCGCGGCGCGAAAGGAGGCTCTTTTGAAGGACAAGAGGACAATCAACGGTGAGCAGCTCGCCACGGCCATCAACTACCTGATCTGGTGGGAAGGCCAACGGATCGGGATCAACCTTCATCCGGACAAGAAGCGTGATCTCGTACGGCACCTCAAGGACCACGCCTTCGTCCAATGCGACCGCGCGCTCAACCCGCTCCGCAAGCAACACCTGCCGAACGACGCCTGGTCCCACGTGATCGGCGCGCGCGAAGCGGATTTCGACGGCCCGTATGTCACCTCAGCGCGGATCCTGTCCGCGTGTACGGATCGTGGCGAGGCCACCTTCTTCGTGGACGAGATCGCGATGACGCTCGAGCCGGAGCTCTGGCGCCACACGCGGGTCCACTGGCTGACACCAGGCAAGGAACGCTACTTCGCCCTCGTGGCCTACCTCAACCTCTTCGCCTCCGGCGAGGTGACGGAGCGCGACCTCCTCGCCGCCTGATTCCCCCTCTTCACGAGCCGGCCATCCCATGTGGGACGGCCGGCTCAACTGTTTTTAGACCCAACCTTAGCCAATAAAAGCCTCTTTCAATTGACAAAAAGCCCTCTTTCTGGTATTCTACCCCTTGTGTTCATCGCATAACGTTTGCGATCGACGTGTCCAAGAGCTCCGTTCCGGATGGTCCGCACAGCTCCAGAAGATTCAGCAGGAAAATACCTATCATTGTTTTCAGCCTGTCATTCGACTTTTCACTCTTGGACCGACAAACCCCGCCTTTTGGCGGGGTTTGTGTTTTGTTCTTGTGGTTATTTCTTCGACCGTCCCTCGATGATCGTCGTCGCGACGTTGCTGGGCACTTCGCCGTACTGGGCGAATTCCATGGAGTAGCTGGCGCGGCCTTGGGTCATGGAGCGGAGGTCCGTCGAGTAGCCGAACATTTCGGACAACGGGACCATGGCGTTCACGATGCGTGCGCCCATGCGCTCGCCCATGTCTTGGATCTGTCCGCGCTTGGCGTTCAGGTCGCCGATCACATCACCCATGAACTGTTCCGGCACGACGACTTCGACCTTCATGACCGGTTCGAGCAAGTACAGCCCGGCTTTCTTACACGCTTCTTGGAAGGCAAATGACCCGGCGATCTTAAAAGCCGCTTCTGACGAGTCGACGTCGTGGTAGGAACCATCGGTCAATTCGACTTTGACGTCGAGCAACGGATAGCCAGCCAACACGCCACGCAACATCGCTTCCTGGATCCCCTTGTTGATCGGTTGGATGAATTCACGCGGGATGACGCCACCCTTGATCGAGTCGACGAATTCGTACCCCTTTCCGCGTTCGTTCGGTTCGAGGTTGATGACGCAGTGCCCGTATTGCCCGCGGCCGCCCGACTGGCGGATGTACTTGCCTTCGACATCTTCGACGCGGTTGCGCACGGCTTCTTTGTACGCGACCTGTGGCTTGCCCACGTTGGCCTCGACTTTGAACTCACGCTTCATGCGGTCAACGATGATCTCCAAATGCAGCTCACCCATACCGCTGATGATCGTCTGGAGTGTCTCTTCATCCGTACGCACGCGGAAGGACGGGTCTTCTTCTGCCAACTTTTGCATGGCAATCCCCATCTTTTCTTGGTCAGCCTTGGTCTTCGGTTCGATGGCAACGGAGATGACCGGTTCTGGGATCACGATGGACTCGAGCACGAGCGGACGCTTTTCGTCGTACAAGGTGTGGCCGGTAAAGGTCGCCTTCAAACCGACCGCAGCCGCGATTTCTCCGGCGTACACGTCAGACACGTCTTCGCGGTCGTTGGCGTGCATGCGCACGATGCGACCGATGCGTTCGCGTTCCCCCGTCTTGGCGTTGATGACGTACGAACCGGCGGCCAAGTGCCCAGAGTAGACGCGGAAGAATACGAGCTTTCCGACGAACGGGTCTGACATAACCTTAAAGGCGAGAGCAGCGAACGGCTCTTCGTCCGATGCGCGCACGTCAATCACCGTGTCTGGATCATCCAACGGATGGCCGACGGCTGGCGGGATGTCGAGCGGGTTTGGGAGGTAATCCACGATGGCGTCAAGCAAAAACTGCACGCCCTTGTTCTTGAGCGCGCTGCCACACAGGATCGGGTTGATCTGGCCCGCAATCGTCGCCTTCCGGATACCTGCCTTGATCTCTTCGACGGAAAGCTCCTCACCGGCCAAATACTTGTTCATGAGGGCCTCGTCGTTTTCTGCGACCGCCTCAATCATCATGCCGCGGTATTCCTTGGCCTTCTCCATCATCTCGGCAGGGATCTCAGCTTCCTCGATCTTTTGGCCCATCTCATCCAGATACATCTCTGCCTTCATGCGCACGAGGTCAATGATCCCCTTGAAGTTATCCTCGGTGCCGATCGGCAATTGGATCGCGACGGCGTGCTTGGTCAGGCGCTCGTGGATGGACTTCACGTCCTTATAAAAATCCGCGCCCATGCGGTCGAGCTTGTTGATAAAACACAAGCGCGGCACGTTGTGCTTGTCCGCCTGGCGCCACACCGTTTCTGATTGCGGCTCCACACCGGCCACGCCGTCAAACACGACGACCGCGCCGTCGAGCACGCGGAGCGACCGTTGCACTTCGATCGTAAAGTCGATGTGCCCAGGGGTGTCGATCAAGTTCAGGCGCTTGCCCTTCCAAAAACAGGTGGTCGCAGCCGCGGTGATCGTGATGCCGCGCTCCTGCTCCTGTTCCATCCAGTCCATGGTCGCTTCCCCCTCATGCACTTCCCCGATCTTGTGCTTTTTGCCGGTATAAAACAGCACACGCTCGGAAACGGTGGTCTTCCCGGCGTCGATGTGGGCGATGATCCCGAAGTTACGGGTGTCTTGGAGCGAATATTCGCGGGGCATAAAAGAGGGAGCTTGTAGGTTGGTAGGTTAGTAGGTTGGTAGTCATGTTGGCCGGAAGCTACAAGCCTACACGCCTACAAGCTACTGGCTTATCGTGCAAAGTGGGCGAACGCGCGGTTGGCCTCGGCCATGCGCTGCACATCAAGTTTCT
>CAZFRH010000004.1:0-51136 GCA_964521235.1 uncultured Gammaproteobacteria bacterium
GCCACCTCGCCCGCGCCATCGCGCTGCAATCCCTCTATGAGTGGGATTTCTTTGCCGGCGCTAAAGAGGCGAAACCGATCATCGAACGCAACCTAGAAGAGATTGCCCCGGAATTGGACGAAAAGGACTTTGCCAAACAAATCATGGAGGGCATCCTCCAAAACCGCCAAGTGATCGACGAGACAATCACCAAATTTGCCCCGGACTGGCCGTTGGCGAAGATCACGACGGTCGACCGTAACGTGTTGCGCATCGGTACCTACGAGCTCCTCTACAACTTCGAGATCCCAAGCAAAGTCGCGATCAACGAAGCGATCGAGCTCGCCAAGACGTTTGGAGGCGAATCCAGCGGCAAGTTCGTGAACGGCGTGCTCGGCGCCGTGTACCGCGACCAGCTCTCCCAAGGCGTGATCAAAGAATCCGACCGCCCCAAGCCAGAAGCTCCAGACAAAAAGCAGCCTCACCCTTCTCCAAAATGAAGACGCTATGAACATGCCGAACTTCGGCCCGCTGGAAGAACGCTTGGGACACACCTTCCGTGACCGATCGCTCCTCCTGCAGGCTCTGACCCACCGGTCCTACCTGAACGAACACACGGACTACGAATATCCGCACAACGAACGGTTGGAGTTTTTGGGTGACGCCGTGCTTGAGCTGATCGTGACCGAACATTTGTACCGCAGCTACGACAACCCGGAAGGCGACCTGACCAACTGGCGCGCCGCGCTCGTGAACGCAAAGACGCTGGCCGGCATCGCGCGCAGCCTGCAGTTTGAAGAGTTCTTGCTCATGTCCAAAGGCGAAGCCAAGGACCGCGACAGCAAGGCGCGCATGTACATCATGGCCAATGCCATCGAAGCGATCATCGGTGCCATCTACCTCGACAGTGGGACGCAAGGCGCAGAAAACTTCATCCACCGGCACATCCTGTCGCACCTGCCCAAGATCCTCGAGCTCGAGCTGTACGTGGACGCCAAAAGCAAATTCCAGGAGACCTCACAGGAGCTCTTGGGCATCACGCCGACGTATAAAGTGTTGGAAGAGGCCGGGCCAGACCACAACAAGGAGTTCACGGTCGGGGTGTTCTTGGACCGCGAGCTCGTCGCCGTCGGACGAGGCAGCTCCAAACAAGAAGCGCAGATCGCCGCCGCCGAAGCCGGGCTGGACGCCAAAGACTGGCGCACCCGTCCGACCCGACAACAGCCGCCAAGTGCGAGCGCTTAACATGCGCTTGACCACGCCTCCGTAGTGAAATGGACATCACACCAGTCTTCGGAACTGGGTTTGGGGGTTCGAATCCCTCCGGAGGCACCACGTAAAAGCCGCAGTCAAAGCTGCGGCTTTTGCTTTGCGGCTCACGTGGCTCGGCCTTTTTACATCAGGCTTGAAACTCGAGGAATTTAAAAATATCTTCCATGATTTTCGTTGCGGGAGTATCCGCTTGTGTTGTATCAATATCAAGCAAAGGCCAATCGGCGGAGAGCGCTTCAGGGAAAGGATTTTTGTAGACTTCTTTGAGCGCTTCAAGCTTGGCTAAATCGTTGTGGCCTGGATGCCGCGTTGGCTCATGAGCCCTTTCGATCAGGCGCTGTAACAGGATCTCCCCGTTGCCACCGCAGCGTATCTGGATGATGCGGTAGCCAAACTTTTGTTCGAGATGTCTGAAGCGTTCGTATTCATACGCCCGCGCTAAGTTTCCCTCGATGATGACGGAGCTGTCCGTTTGCATCAATTGATGGAGAAAGTGGTCGAGCAAGCGATACGCCGTGGCCGCGGTCTTCTTTTGCCAATCGCTGTCACCGATGCCGAGCTTATCATAGATAATCTCTTGCAGGTCATCTTTGGTCAGCAAAGGATAGCGCGTGTGCTCCGCCAACCGTACCGCGGTCGTGGTCTTGCCACTGGCTGCGTGGCCGTAGATCAGGATCAAAAGTTTGCTGCTCATATGTATCCAAAGATCTTGCCATGCTGTTCTCAAAAATGACAAACGCGCCTGTCGGGACTTGCCCGAGAGGCGCGTGAGAGGAACTCGTTAGAGCGGCTGGTTGAGGTGCGGCGTGGCGTTCAGGTACTCCAGCTGCCAGCCGAGAGCCGTACAGCGGACCTTGGTGATCGAGGTGTTGTCGATCCGCATGAGCCAGGCGTAGGCAGGATCGAAGTTGAAGATGCGCTGGAGCAGGGACTTGATCGCCACGCCGTGTGTCACGGCGACGATGGAAGGAGTCACTTCTACCCTGCAGCCGATGCGTATGTTCAGGTCCATAAGCCAGCAGAGCATACGCTGTGCCACGTCGCTCATGGACTCGCCACCAGGAGCGCGGTGGTCCATGCCCAAAAAGGCCATCTCCCGCTGCACGGCTTGGGTGTAGGTCGCGCCGCGGAGCAGGCCTTCCCAGTCGCCGCGGGCGATCTCCCGAAGGCGGGGGTCTTGCGTGATCGCGTCCGCTTGCACGCCCAGCCCTTCGGCCAGCGCATGCGCCGTCGCGATAGCACGCGGCATGTCAGAGACGAAGACGCGCTTTTAGGCAGGGATCCGCCCATGCTGCAACAAGTAGCTGTTGAGCAGGGCGATCTGCGCTATCCCGTGTGGGGTGAGCGCGGCGTCGAACCGCCCGATCATGTCCCCATGCGTGTTCACGTTCGTCTCCGCGTGGCGGATCAGGTAGATGTCGGTCTCTGCGATGAGCCTCGCATGCATCAGCTTCCTCCGTGTGGTTAAGGATCCAAGGGAAGGGAACCAGGAATAAAGGGGGCTGTCAATGGATCCCTTTCTGCCCGGCACTGGTGGGTGCTGTTTTTTCTTCTGTGTTACAATCTTTTTCTATGCAACTCCCTGCCGAACTCCAACATTTTTCCCATCCAACCTTGCTCGTGGCCGCTGACCGCGTGCATGCCAACCTGTTTTTGATCACGGACGGCGTGATCGGGCCGGTTGATATGCTGGAACATGAACCGGAACGCAAAAGCGATGATGAGACATCCTTCGTGAACGTAGACACCGGGGTTGGGAGCGGGCCGGAGCCGTCGGATGATGCGCGCTTTTCTGCTTATGTCCGCGAATTGGCCAAGATGGTCCAGCACAACCTGCACGAACAAAACATCCGCGACCTGCGGCTCGTGATGGAAGCCGAGCTCGCCCATCGTTTAAAGAAAGAGCTCGGCGGAGACACGTCTGCCGTCACCAAAGAAGCGCATGTAAACGCGATGAAGGAGGAGCTGGAAGAAATCGTCAAACGCGTCGTCTAATCTATTCCCAAACACCGGTGATGTACGTCGTCGTAAAGACGCTTGTCCCGGCGTAGTCGTTTGAGATGGCGTGGCCCAATTCCCGCCAGCGTGGACGGCCCAAACCGCGTAACACGATGGACAGGCTCTTGCCGTTGTCCGTGTGCGTGTCGCTGGCTGACCAGAAAAAGTCGCTGTCCGCTTTTTGGAAAGCTACTCGCGTTTCCTCGTCGTTCTTGAATGCCGTTTCAACCGGCAAATAGTGCGACATGTCGGAAGAGACGACCACGATCGTCCCCTCACGCTTCCATTCCTCCGCGAGCCAGTCTGTGACCGACGCCGCCGTGTCCTCATCAAGCGTCTGCCGAACCATGACAGGGACGATTTTTGCTTCTGGAAACACTCGCGCCATGAATGGAACGAGTGCGCCCACCCCGTGCTCGCCCCGGAACGCTTCCCCGTCCCCCCTTACCCCGAGGACCGTCTTTTGAAGACGCGCGATCGAGTCTAGATCAGCTTCGACCAACTTTGGACCGACTTGGTATGGCACGGTATGGGTCGTGACGCTTCTGCTCCCCCGCATCCAATGGTCTGGCGTCAGGATGATGACGGTTTTCGTCGGGATGTTCCGCCTACAGCGGGCGAGTTCCCCAAAAAAATCCGCGAGCAGGTCTGGTGCGAGCGTGTGGTGGTTCACAACGCCGCCACGGCTTGGGCGACATGCCCCTTGTCTTGCCGTGGCTTTGGCCCACCCATCCTGTTCTGCCTTGGGATCAAGAAAGATATCTGTCGCGATTGGGGTCACGGGTGCCGTGGATGAACCCTGTTCCCCATAGCCTGAAACACCCGGCGTCGCGGGACGGACTTCGAGCGGCGTGGAACGCGCACAGCCTGCCCCCAGGAGGAGCAGGCTGGCGATGATGCTGAGCGAACGGGTCATTTGACGATGATGGTCTCCTCCTTGCCGCTCGCTGCGATGGACGGATGTTCCATGTGCTGGACGATCGGCGCCTCCGCGACGTAGCTCCCACGTGAGACGACACGCGTGAGGTAGGTGATCGTGGCAGGATAACTGCCGCATGTATAGAAGGAAATGGTCCCCTCTCCGACATCTGTCGGGAAGACGCCGTAGGAATACCAGTCCCACGTCCAGTTCACGATCGGCGTGAGGCCGCCAGGGACGAAGTCGCGGACCGTGTAGCATCCGGGCTGCGCCGCGGGCGACCAGGTGACGCGCAGGTTCACGCGGACCGTGTCGCCTTCCATAAGTTCACTCATCGATTTATCGGTTTGGTACGAACGGTTGACCTGGACCTCTGGGACGTTGGTCGGTCGGCCACTGGCCTCACGGATCAGGGAGATCTCAACTGGACCATCCACCGATATGACCCGGAACTCGCGCGCTTCGGCTTCGGTCAGGGCCACGGGATCCGCCGCGCCTTCCCCGCGCTTGAGCGTCACGTCCGTCCGCTTGTCGCCGATGGCATAGGTCAAGTGGATCTCGCGGTCCGGCAAGGTCGGCGCGACAAGCTTGAGGTACTGGGCTTTGGCGAGGATCGGGAACGCCTCGTCCGCCCAGGCGTTGCTGACGTACGCCATGAGCGCATCCGCACGCTCGTCCCCGCGGACGGCGAGGAGCGCCGCGATTTCCGCTGACGCTTCGAGACGTTCGGCTTGGCGGTCGGACACTTCGATCCAGGCCAGGTCATCGCGTGTGCGCTGCAACTTGAGAAGTGGCTCAAGCACACTCCCCGACCGTTCGCGGTCGCCGGCGGCATCCAAGCCACGTGCGAGGGACAGGCGTTCACGCCAGCTCAAATCTTTGATCTCGGTCGCGGCCTGCAAGCTCGGCAAGACAGGTTCACCCAAAGCCGCAAGCCCGGCCAGCGCTTCAAGCTGCGTTTCGCGTGATGACGATTTTCCGGCAAGCAGGTTATACAAGTAAGCTCCGAGCGATCCCCGGTTGATGAGTTCAGGGGCCACGGCCGCGATCCGGCTGGAGAGGGCCGCGTCCGTTGACGCGTATGGCAAGAGCCTCAATCCGCCATCGCCAGACTGGTAGTCGCTCCAAGCCACTTCGCTCCGCTCGTCTGACAACAACCCTTGGTCAAAAAGCGGCGCCACCTTTTTTATGACGTGCTCTGCCACCTTTGCGTCCAGGCGCGCACTGACCCGGCTCTGCCAATCCGCCTCAAACAGGAGCGGCAGGAGGGAGGAGCGGCCATTGCTCGTGATCTGGAGCTGGACCTGTGAGGTGTTCAGGGCGGGCAAGGTGGTCCCAGGCATGGCATCGACCGCCACACGTTCACGCCGAGTGACGTAAGAATCAACCACCTTCATGGTGCGTTCCACCCCATCGCGGCCAGATGGCGTCTCGAGGCGCACGGCGATCTTGTGGATCCCTGGAAGCAACGTGTCGACCGCGACCGTGAGCGGCTCACCGGCCTTCCCGTTCAGTTTTTGGTCCTGGATGCCAAGGGTCGGCGCGCTGACCCGGTACGTGACTGCTGTCCCCTGCGGCAAGGCCGTCCCAAACGCCCGCAGCTTGATGGTCGGTTTATCCTTGATCGTCACCGTCGGCGGCAAGACGACGTCCACGAAGACGGACTTGGTCACCGCAACGTCCACGACCGCGGCTCCAGCGTCGCCACGGGACGTGACCCCGGTGACTTGGACGCGCCAGCTCGTCAGGTTGTCCGGCGCCACGAAGGTGATCAGGCCTTCGCCGTTCCCGTCGAGCTCGATCGAGCCTGCGGCCGCCGTGTCTTTGAACGAACGGCGGAGCGCGCCAGCCGAGTCACCGCCCCCGCCGCCTTTTTCGGCCCCACCCCCGCCAAAGAAGTCCGTCGAATGCGTCCGGAACTGGTGGCGGATGCCGCTTGGGACGTAGGCGTAGTAGTTCAGTAACGGGTATTCTTCGCGTGAGTAGGTGACGGCGAGGAGCGCCTTGTCGACCGCGGCAAAAGCCATGCGTTCACCAGCAGCCGCCCGCCCATCCCTTGCCCGCTTGGCTTTGACGCGGAGCGTCACGCGTTCCCCTGGGGCATAGGACGTGCGTTCTGGGGTCACTTCGACCTCGAGCGCGCGGTCTTCTTTGTTAAAGGAGAGCGAAGCCTGCGCCACCTCAAACGTCCCATTGCGCCAGGTCACCCCAAAGACTTCGGCGTTCGGCAACAGGTTCTCGCTAAAGGTGATCTGGCGGCTCCCCTGGGCTTCGACGGCAACTTCTTTGATACCGCGGCTGCCGACCACGAACAGGACGCCTGGCGTCTTGTCTGCCTGCAACCGCTCTTTCCCAACGTAATACGTCGCGGTCACTTGGTCGCCGACGGAATAGCCTGGCGCTTCCGGATCCGATGGCTCGAGCTCAAGGCGCGGGTAGGCCCGCTCCTCAAATGATGGGTTCTCATACCAGTCGCGAGGTCCTGGGTAGAAGGAACGCGTCGCCCTAGTGACACGGCCGGCCTCATCCTTTGATTCGTATGTGACGATATACCAGCGGTCCTTACGCATCTGGAAGACGTGGCGTGCACGGCCTTGGGCATCCGTAATGACTTGGACCACGCTCGGCGTATCCGTACGCCGGTCGTAACGGTAGATGGGATAGGTTTTCTTTTCGACCGAGTCATACCCGGTGCCTGTCTGGGTACGTTCATACCAGGTCGGTTGGATGGTCAGCGTGACGGATTGGTTCGGGATGGCTTCGGCAAGCCCATCCTCATCCGTTGGATCGTTGGTCCGGCGGAACGTGCGTACGGTGGCTTCGGCTTCGGTGTCGCGGCTGCGGCCAGAAGCCTGGAGCGCAACCATCGAACCGAACACCGAGACCGAAGCGCTGCCGCTGATCTGCCCTTCTTCCCCCTCCGTCGGACGGAGGGTTGCCGTGATCCCCTGGGCGTCGGTGCAACGCTGGTTATACTCATCCAATTCTGAACTGACGGGCTGGTAGCACGGGGCGAACAGGTTTTTTCCCTTTGTGTCTAAACGCACGCGAGCCTCACCAAAAGCATCGAGCGTCACAACGTTGCTTCCGAGGTGTTGGTTGCCATACATGCCTGACCACTCCAAACCCAAGCGTCCGTTCACGAGCGGCGTCCCGTCAAAGAAGGCGGCCTTCACTTTCATGACGACTTCCTCGCCGTCCATGTAGCGTTCACGTTCTGGGGTGACGTCGATCCAGTACGTCGGTTTGGCGAAGACACGCACTTCAAAACTGACGGTATGCAGATTCTCATCCCCACGCTTGATGGACATGGAATAGTACCCGGGCGCGAGGTCATCCCACGTAAAGCGTGTCTCAAACCGCCCGGCTTGGTCCGTCGTGAGCTCCTGGGAACCCACGCCTTGGATGCTGGCCGTGACGGTCGGGACGCGGTCGCCGGTTTCGCGGTCGCGCGCAATCCCCCACACGAAGAGTTCATCCGCAGGACGGTACAGCGGACGGTCGATGTAGGTGTAGGACCAGGTGTGGGAAATGGACTCCCATCCAAAATCAAAGGCGTACACGTTGCGGCGCACAGGCACGAACACGGACAAAGCGCCTTCACCGACTTCGAGCATGGTCACGGGCTCGTCCTCCTCTTCTTGTAGGTCAGCTCCAAGCTTCAGGAAGTCGGGCGTCGGCACTTCAGCTAAGCCCCGGTCATTCGTTTTTGCGCTCTCGGACCCTAACGTGACCGGCATGTTGCCGAGCGGTTTTTGTGTGCCGGCATTCACGGCCCAGACCACAAGCTTCGTGTCATCGCCCATCACATACACCGCCGCATCCGTGGCTTGGTAAAACACCCAGCTCGGACGACCGCCAGGGACACGGGGCAAGAGGCGTACCGCGTACAGCCCTGGATCCGCGAAGGCGGGGAGGGTCAGAAGGTCGTTCCAACCGTTCCCGTCCGATTCCAGCTTGGTTGCGATGGACGCGATCTGGGTCTTTTCCGCCTGTTCGAAAGCGAGATCGCGTGACCGCAACGCAGGCATCCAATACGGGATGGAAAGGTGTTCGGCGAGCAGCTTACGGCCAGACTCCTTCGTCAAACGATAGATCTGGACTTCCACGTCGCTTGAGGTCTTCGCGAGCTGGTCACGGAAGACGTGCAAGGAGACCGCTTGCTTCGGCCGCACGTCAAAAAACTCGTTGTGGCCGAGCCGAGTTGCCGTTGGTTGGCCTGGTTGGACGGCATCAGATGACGTTGTCTCAAAACGGAGCTCCACGTCCTCCTGCAGCGCGAGGTCGCTCCCCTTGATCCCAAACCCTTTCCGTAAAACGACGTCGTAGCGCGTTCCAGGCTTGAGTGCTTCGGTCGGGACAAACGTCAGGGTGCGGCCGCGGACCTCAAAACGTCCTTTGACTGCCGGGGTGATCGTAAAGAAAGGGGCGGCGTCGCCGAACCCGTCACGCGTAAAGGTGAACTCGATGCCCGTGTTCAGCGGCACATGGCTCGTCTTGTCTCCGGGGATGGAGGTGAGCAGCTGGAAATCCGCCTTGGTCTGGAACGCCCATGAGAATTCACGGGCCTTTGTCCCATCGGGGGTTTCGATGGCGGTCGCAATGCTCACGCGATACACCTTGCCGCGTTCAAGTTCGTTGGCAGGCTCGATTTGGTACTCTCCGGCCGAGGTTTTTTGCACCTTGACGTCCACGTCTGGAAGGATGCGCAACGCTTGCTTGAGCTGGTCAGCGCTCACGTCGATTTTTGAGGTGACTTTCCAGGCAGAAGCGGCGTCCATGCCACCGGCATCTGCGGAGAGCGGGACGACGTCAAAAGCGTCCCCTGCGTGTGCGGCCGGAATCGCGATCGCGGACAGCACGGTCTTCCCAGGGAACAGGACGCCTTCGCGGACAACGACGAACGCCAAGACCGCGACGAGCGCGACCGCGGCAAAACCGCTCGCGAACATCGGCACGCGGCGGAACCAGCCCTGCGGCTGCTTGCCCGAAGGTCGCGGGTGCGGAAGCGGGGCTTTTGGCGGCGTCGGCGGCACAGGGATCGGCGCACCCTCGGGGTGGTCGTAGTGGATCTGGAACGGGGAGGTGGACATAGCGGCGGATGGAAAAAGACGTGAACGAAGTTGCGCTTTGGCCTCGCTCCCCAAGGGTTCTCCTTCCGCTTGGGCGGCTGAGCGAAGTGCGGCTGCTGTTGCTTCTAACGCAGCATCCCCCAAGCCATGACGGGGGTCCTGGTTTGGCCGGAGTTCTTCGTTACTGTGAGGAAGTGGTTCCATAGGTTTTGAGGTAAGCCTGGCGTAACCGTCCGAGCGCGCGATAGCCCATAACAGAGGCGTGGTTCGCGGACGTGCCGAGCATGTCCGCGATCTCCTGGGGTTCAAGGCCGGCAAAGAACCGGAGGTCCAGCACCTGCTGGTCGCGTGCGGATAAGGAGCTGATCAGGGGCAAGAGCTTGTCACGTTCTAACGCCAGTTCTGCTTCGTGTGACGTATCCTGCGGCGACCTGATCCCCTCTTCGAGCCCTTCGTCAGCCGGAAGTTCCCGGCCGGATTTGCGCCAATGGTCAATAAGCGCATTTGAGGCGGTGCGGTAGAGCCACGCGGACAAGGGATAGCCTTGCCACTCAAGACGCGGGAGCGCCTCCAACAATTTGAGAAAGGTCTGGGACAAGAGGTCCTCTGCCGTCTGCCGGTGGCCGCAGCGTTTGACGAGAAAACCGAACACCGCGTCGGCATACGCATCGTAAATCTGGGCCGCAGCCGCAGGATCGGCCTTGGCCCGGGCCAGAAGGTCGCGATCCGGATGGTGTTCAGGCGTCATGCTCCCCTCTGTCATAGAATAACGGGACGTGGCCCTTGGCATGACAGGAGTCGTCGATACCAAGAAGATACGCCTATCCTACCAGCTTTTTCTGCAAACGTCGCCTTTCTTGGCGACGTTTGCGTCATGTCACAACTTCCCATCCACTGACCCTTCAAGCCGCGTCGTTAGCCGCCTGAGCTTGTTGCGCTTTTTTTAATTCCCATTCTGCCAAAAGGACACTCCCGATCGGAAAATAATCTTCACCCCGCTTCATTTCCGTGGGTGGAGTCCCATTTTTCACCAGATGCATGAACCGACCTTGAAAGGCCGCGAGCTCCACTTCAGCTACCCGCTCTTCTTCAAAAAGAAAGGTGAAGAGCTGCTGCAGATGCGGGATCGGCTCTCCATCAGGAAAAAGCTTTTCAGCGACCGTAGCCAACGCTTCCTGGTCGACCTGGCTTAAACTCATGCGCCCCAACACGAGTTCGATGGGCACACTTCGTAAGTTCCTATTGCCCAGGTTATCCTTTATGTTTGCGAGCGTCGGGTCCAATGGGATATCTCCCATCTCTTTTGGCTGGCTCCCCGAAGAGGCATCTCCGATCCGAAGCCCGGTAGCCATGCCAAAGGCATATCCGTTATCAATCCCATGGAATTTCCTGGAAACCGGATCATACAGCAAATTCCCAGGGTGACGATCCATATTCCCTACCAAATAATCCAAACAGGCGAGTCGGGTTAAGGATGTATAAGGCTCTGGGTTCCCCTCTTTGTCCATCTCATTCTCCCATTCTGATGGGTCGCGATGCCACAGGGTCGACAAATCCTCATACTTCATCATTCGTGCCGGATTGGACAGATCTTCAGAACGTACCGCTTCCTGCGCTGAAGCCACGTCCCGACCGTCTGCCTCAAGACGCAATGAGGTGCGAGGAACCACGCCCCAACGCAAGATCTCATTCAGATGGCTTACCGCATACTCACGATGGGCGAGCCGTTCAGCAGGAAGCCCAACCCGTGCAGACATCCACTCGACGTCAAAGACCTTCGCTTTCTCAGGAATATCGTACTTCCGTGATAGGGCACGGCGACGAGCCGCATCAAATTCAGGGCTCAACGTTTGCTTGCAAAAAGCGATGGTGTCTTTTCCGTTCCTATAGCGACGTTCGTATTCAAGAGTATTGGGATTCCACCCAAGCGAAAACCCTTCATCATCGTATCGCATCCCTGCTCGAGACGGCTTTACGTACGCGGTCAGCTCCCGATCACCTTTCAGCTGATCACGATAGGTCTGATTGATGCCCGATTCCTTCCCTGAAAGCTCCACACGGTTCTGACGTACTCCACTGTTCAATGACTCGCTGAGACCGATCAGCTCCACTCGATCGGACAGATCCTCTTCGTACAACTGAGGCAGCAATTCGGTATAAAGATCCGCATCCAATTTTAACGCTTGGGTATACGTTTTACGGGCCTCGGCTCGCATCTCACGTAAGCGCTTTAGCCTCGCTTCTTTCTCAGCCGTCGTTGGCCCAACCTTTGTGGTCTCCCGCTTTTTTTTTGCCTCAACCTCCCCGCGCCGTGACCCTGGACTGGTTTCGAATGGATTATTCATCATACGGCTTTGTCCGGCGAGGAGCGGAAACGCATGTAGGGATTCCCAAGCGTAAGCAGCGCCTGCAAAAAGACCTCGCCGTCCTTCGGCAGGATCGGCTTTAGCCCACCGGCCGCAAAAATCCCCCCGATGCTTAGGTGTTCACGCACACCCTCGGGCAAGGCGGACACGTCGGCTGAACCATCAGCGCTTAAACGGATGGGAAGCGCGTCTTTTTCTTTGCCTTCTCCATCAATCGGAAAGTAATAAATGACGTCTGTCATGCCAAAATGGTACGGCCAGAAGACGCGGAAGTCAAAAGTTCCAATGGAAACGCACCGGCACAAGGTCCGGGCGTTTAAGAAAGCGACTCACCTACTCGCGACAAGCTACAAGCTCACTCCGCACACTCCGCGTCTTCGTTTTTGCAGCGTGCGTTCCGCGCGTCGTCCGTGCATTCGATCCAACCGGGAGTCCGGCAAGCATTCTGCAGCTCGCAGGGCTCACCGATCGGCCAGTCTTCGTCGACGAGGCCGTTGCAGTCGTTGTCGACCCCGTCGCACAACTCGAGAGAACCAGGGACGACGCGGCCGTTCCCGTCATCGCAGTCGTAAGGGAGCGGTGACCCGTCCGCATCGCGGTCGATCGGGACAAGATACATCCTCGTGAACACATGAGGGACGGGCACGGGAGGCAAAGGCGCTCCCCCGTCCGCGGGGATAAGCGCCCCAACGGCCCCCTCTGACGGTTCACGGCACGCCACACCCACCACAACCATCACAAAGACACACAAGCGTTTCAGACTTGCTTTCATCTCACACCTCCTCTCTACTCCGTTCCACATTTCTTGATTGGGTGTCAAGAGGCGCTAGACGTGTGTTCGACGACACCGTAGTCTTTTTATATGGAACGCCTCTCCCGCCATCCGCGCGCCATCCTGGTGGATGTCGTGCCCCCATCGCTTGACCACGCGTCCGGCCAACGCCGGTTGCGCGAGCTTGAAGCCCTGACCACCACCTACGGCGGGGTCATCATCGTGTCTGTCGTGCAGCGCCGCGCCATCCCCCACTACCGCACCTACATCGGATCCGGGAAGTTGGAGGAACTGATCGAACAGGCCAAACGCGACAAGGTACAACTCCTCATCCTGAACAATGCACTCAAGCCGCGGCAGATGTTCGCTTTGGAAGAAGCTCTCCGCCCGCACGGGCTGCGGGCCTGGGATCGCGTTGACCTGATCCTCAAAATCTTTGACGCGCATGCGAAGACGGCAGAGGCCAAACTCCAGATCAAGCTCGCGGCCGTGCGCCACATGGGCCCCCGTATCTACGGCATGGGGCTTGAGCTCATGCGCCAGAGCGGCGGCATCGGCGGACGCGGCGGTAAGGGTGAAGCGAACACGGAGATCATGAAGCGCCACTTGGCTGACCAAGAGCGCCAGCTGCGCAAAGAGCTGGACCGGCTCTCGACCTCGCGCGCCAACCAACGCATGCGGCACGACCGCCAAGGGTTCCCGACCGTGTCCGTGGTCGGGTACACCAACGCCGGCAAGTCGACCCTGGTCCACGCGCTCACGAAGAAGCATACCAAAATCGCCAACGCCCTTTTTGCGACCTTGGATACCCGGATGGGGCACCTGCGTACGGCGGACGGCCAGCTCATCCTCATCTCCGACACGATCGGCTTCATCCAAGACCTGCCGCCGACGCTCCTCGACGCCTTCCGTTCGACCTTGGACGAGACGGTCGAAGCGGACCTGCTCCTGCACGTCATTGATGCAGCGGACGAACACGGCAAAGAGAAGATCGTGGAAGTGCAGGACATCCTCGCTTCCATCGGCGCCGCACACATCCCATCGATTTTTGTGTTCAACAAGATCGACGCCGCAAAAAAACTCGACCGCGCGGCGTTGCGGGAGGCCGCCGCAGGACATGATCCGCAATTTGTGTCCTGCGTGACCGGCAAAGGGTTGGCAGAACTGACGGCCCTGATCGAAAAGCGGCTCACCTGACAAAACACAGCCCGTTGCCAGGCGTCTCGTTTTCTGACAACCTGCACCTGGTATGGAAACGCCCCCATCTATGGACACGCCACGCCGTCTCGATGACCCGAAGTGGCAAAAGGAGTGCTTATTCGGCCAGGACAAGCGCTTGATTGAAGCTGCCAACGAGCTCGCGCAAAAAATCCGGAGCTTACCGCATGACCCGAGCTGTCCGGACACCGACCCCCGCGCCCTCATCGTAGGTGGGTTTGCCCGTGACTCGCTACTCGGCCTCAAGCCAAAAGACATTGACCTGGAAGTGTACGGCGTCTCGCCGGAACGGTTGGAATCACTGCTCCAACAACTGTTTCCGGGCAAAATTAAAGAAGTGGGACGGGACTTTTGCGTCATCAAACTCTCTTTTGGGGAAGGGTTGGCTTTTGACGTGAGCATCCCCCGTCGCGAATCAAAAAGCGGCCCGGGACACAAAGACTTCAAGGTCCAAGGTGACCCGGCGATGAGCCTGGAAGAAGCGGCTCGTCGCCGCGACTTCACCATGAACAGCATCTCCGCTGACCCGCTGACTGGTGAATACTTTGACCCATTCAACGGGATCCGTGACCTCGACCAACGGGTCTTGCGCGTCACGGACCGTGAACGGTTCCAGGACGATCCGCTCCGCGTCTATCGCGCCGTGCAGTTTACGGCACGCATGGACCTCACCGTCGATCCGGAAAGCTTTGCGCTCATGGAAGAAATGGTGGAGCGTGGGGATCTCGACTTCCTCAAGCCAGAACGGGTGACCGAGGAGCTGAAAAAACTGTTGCTCAAGGGGGAAAAGCCTTCTCTTGGGTTTGAGCTGGCCCGCAAGCTCGGCATCGTGGAGAAGTATTGGCCAGAATTGCATGCGCTCATCGGGGTGGAGCAAGAAGCGGAGTGGCACCCAGAAGGTGACGTCTGGATCCATACGATGATGGTCGTGGATGAAGCGGCAAAGATCATCCGCCGGAAGGAAGACGCGCCAGGGTTCCGGAAGTGGCTCACGACGGATGACCCCGACCAACGCGAAAAAGAAGAAACCCAGGTGATGCTGGGCGCGCTGTGCCATGACCTGGGCAAACCCTCGACCACGGAGCGCTCGCTTAAGGACGGGGTCATGCGCATCCGTTCGCTGGGACATGAAGAGGCTGGCGATGCGCCGACGCGCTCGCTCTGCAGCCGCCTCTCCTTTGGCAAGGACGTGGTAGAAGCAGCGGTCGCGGTCGCACGCGAGCACCTCAAACCGTTCCAGTCCGCGAAACAATGGGAAGACGGAAAGATCGACGAGACGACCTATGCAAACACGATCCGAAAACTCCTGAAGCGTATCCATCCGACGCCCTGGTATGTGCTTGCCGCGGTCTCGGAATCAGACTCACGCGGTCGGACGGTGCCCGGCTGCAAGACCAAGCCCTACGGACCAGGAGAACCCCTGATCGAGATGGTGAAAAAATATCGCCTAGACGAAGCTCCGACAAAAAAACTCCTCGAAGGCCGCGACCTGATCGCCGCGTTCGGGATGAAGCCTGGGATCGAGCTCGGGAAATGGCAAAAGGCCGTCGAAGCGGCGCGGGATGCGGGTGAGGTCAAGACAAAGGAAGAGGCGCTGGAGTGGGTACGAGAACATCTGAAATAGGAAGCGGGAGGGGTTGCACCCCTCCTTCTTTTCTGTCAAAACACCCCCGTACCTTTCACCAGTGGAGGACCTCGTGACGAACCGTCTCCTCGACCGTATCCAGGGCTGCCTGCTCGGTGCCATGATCGGCGATGCCATGGGCATGCCGTGGGAAGGGATGAAACACTTCGACATCGCCCATGTCACCAAAGGTCTCGGGGTGACCGGCTTCACCGCCCCCGGGCCACACAGCCTCCCCTTCTTGCGCCACCTGAACGCCGGCGACACGACGGATGACTGGGCGCTGACCGCGGCGAATGCCCGCGCGCTCATCCGCGGGAAGGGCGTCTACATCCTCACTATGGTGGTGGACGAACATTTGAAGGCCTACCACCAAAGCACGGTCGGCTGGGGACGGACCACCAAGCGTGCCCTCAAAGGGATCGAACGGTTTATCGAGTCCCACGGGAAAGAAGGATGGGATCCGCGGGAGATCGCCGATCCTGATCCCCATTACCCCAAATCTGGCTGCGGCAACGGCGTCGCCATGAAGATCGCCCCTCTCACGATCGTGAACGTGTTGCGCGAGCGCCACGATCTCGACCTCGTCACGGATGTCCTCCTGCATGGCCAGATGACTCATCCGGATCCGGGTGCATGGACGTCCGCGGTCGCCATCGCGATGATGGTATCAAGGCAACTCACCTGGACGGGTGAAGAATCGTGGCTTGATGCGGTCGTCCCAGAGTTCGGGCTCCTCGATGACGTACGGGGCTGGGTCATGCATGCCGAGCAAGTGGTGCAGACGGGGCAAGTACCTCCATCCGACACCTTTTCCGGACGGCTCTTGCGCCTCCAAGGAGGCAAGGCAGACCTCCTCACGGTGAACAAGGGAGGGCGCAAGGCAAAGGCCGTCGATGTCATCCGCCTCCTCGGCAACGGCTACCACGCGTTCGAGTCCTGCGCCTTTGCCATCGCTGTCGCGCTCCGTCACCAGGACGATTTCCGCACTGCCGTGCTCGAGGCTGTGAACGCCGGCGGCGATGCGGACACGAACGCGAGCATGGTCGGCGCGATCGTCGGCGCACGCGTTGGCCTCTCCGGCATCCCGCCGGAATGGCGCACCTTTTCCCCCACCTTCCAAGAGCCGATCGAGCTCGCCAACCGGCTCTACGCGCTCAAGTGACTCTGTATCTGAAACGCCCCTCGCATCTGCTGCGGGGGGCGTCGTTCGTTCTTGTCGGTTTAAGGCTCTACCTCCGGCTGTTCCGGGTGCTTGATAAAGTTGTAGTTGCTCACGTACAGCTTGGCGATGTAGCGGTGCTTGCGGGCGTTCGAGCGGTCGTACTCGAAGACGAGTTGCAGTGTCAGGAAGACGCAAAAAATGGCAAAGCAAGACATGACGCGGGTCCAAAACTGCGTCGGGGTAAAGACAGCGATACTGACGCAAAACGTCAGGGTGATGATGACCGTCACGAGCCACTGGAACCGACCGATGTGGTGGTCCTTTTTTGAACGAATGAACTCACGGGCTTCGGTCGCCGTTCCGGCCGCATCCAAGAGTGCGGCATACAGGTCCTGGTTATAGGCGATGTCCAGGCTCGGCAGCTCGTAGACAGTGTAGGTCGCTTTGCGGAACAACAAGTTCCCTTTTTCGTATGCCCCAAAACTGACCTTTCGGAAAACATGGAGATACGCTTCGATCTCTTTATGCAATCGCTTGAACCAGGCATCGAGCTTCGGTTGGCCTTTTCGTAAATGATAGGCCAAGTGGTACAAGCGACGAATCTTGTTTAGCTCGAGCGCGATATACTCTTCGATCAACTGTCGTCGGTTCAGCGTCAGCGACATGAGAAAGCCGATCGTGATGGCGTAGAGCACACCTAAGTTAAAGGCGTGGGAGTAGAAAAAGTCGGTGAGCTGCGGCGGAGCCGTCGGAACAAACCACACCAAACACAGGCTCGTAAAAAATAAAACGACGATCCGGACGTATGTCATGGCATGTGCGGTGGTCGCGTGGATCATCTTCATACGGACGAAGTGAGGATAACAAAGAAAGGGCGCCCGCTCAACGCGCAGACCTGGTTCCGCGGCCGTTCAGGGCGATCGTTCGGTAAATATCCACGAGCGCCATGAGCAAGCTCAGCAGGAGCGGGCCGAACAAGAACCCCGCCGGGCCGAACATCCCCACGCCGCCAATCACGGCAAAGAGGACGAAGAGCGGATGGATCTTGATCCCGCGGCCGACGAGGGATGGCCCGAGCAGGTTATCAATCAACCCGACGGCAAACGCGCCCCAGACCAGGAGCCCAACGCCTTGCCAGGTCTGCCCCGTCAGGAAGAGGTACAGGATGGCCGGAGCGAGCACGAGCGAGGTACCGACACCCGGGACAAGGGCACAGACGGCGGCGACCGTACCCCACAAGGTGGCGTTCGGCACGCCAAACAGCGTAAACCCGATCCCCGTCAACATGCCTTGCAGCAGGCCGATGAGGAGCGACCCCTTCATCACCGAGTTCATGGCAGACTTGAGGCGCTTGATGATGGCCTGGTCGTACCGGTCAGGCAGGGGGCTCAAGGAGACGATCGCCTTCGCGAACTGCTCGCCGTCGCGCAAGAAATAGAAGAGGGCGATCAGGCCTAAAAAGATCTGGAAGGCGGTTTGCACAGTCCCCGAAAACAGCGCCCCTACATTGCCGATCAACCACCGGATGGCGCCCTGGGCAAACGCCTCGAGGTCCAAGGTGATCTGCGGGAAGATGGGATGGACGAATGCCGCCACGAGTGCATCAAAATTGTCACGATAGGTGTCTTGGCTTGAGGTCAGCTCCAAATAGAGGTTGGTAGATTCACGGAAGAGCTGCGCGGCGAGGACCACAACCGGCGCCAGGACCAATGCGATGAGGGTGAGCGTGGAGAGAAAAGCGGCCAACGTCTTTCGCCCCCTGACCAGCGACAAGACGTGGCGATGGAATGGCTGCAAGATGACGGCGAGCGTCGCGGCAAACGCCAACGCACTGAAGTAGGGCAAAAACATCCATGCCGTGATCCCAGCGACCAGGATCAACGCGGCGTAAAAAAAGAACAGTTGGAGGCGACGCGAGGCCATAGCGACGCTTAGTATAACACGCCGCAGCCCTTACCCGCGCTTTTTGGTTGCGTTTGAACGGATGAGCGCGGCAACGCGTGCGACCGTCCGCGACAAGTCCCCGCTTTCGTTCATGATGAGGACGTCAGCCTTTTTGCGGAACCGTTCTTCCTTGGTAATGGTGGCGATGCGGCGCTTCAGGTCATTCATGGCAGTCCCACGGGCCTTCAAACGACGAACCAGCTCGCCACGGGCCGCGTCTAAAAAGATGACGATGCTTGATGGTTCCAGGCGTTTGAGCGTTTTGGCGCCATCCACGTTCAAGATCAAGATGATCGGGCGGTCGAGGGCCTTGAGGCGGCGCATCTCTTGCTTGTGCGAGCCATACCAACGGCCATAGACCTGTGCGGATTCATAAAAAGCCCCGCGACGTCTCTCCGCCAGGAATGTCTTTTCATCAACAAACCAATAATCACGCCCATGTCGCTCTCCGATGCGTTTTGGCCGGGTCGTGGTCGTCACAAAACGCTTGAGCCGGAGCGCCTTCCGCTTGAGCAACCGGTCCAAGACCGAGGACTTTCCGGCACCGGACGGCCCGGTCAAGATAAAGATCGGAGTCATGCGGTTTCTTCTTCACCCAAAAGCTTTTCCACTTCCGCAAATGCCTCAACTGGGGCGAGGGCGTAGCTTTTCCGCTTCCCGTCTTTTGGATCGTCGAACGCCAAACGGATGCTCTGCAACATGAGGCGCGGCGCCTGCAGGTTCCGCATGGTCTTTTTGATCTGGTAGAGGGGGTCTCCGATGACCGGGCAGCCGAGGGCGTGGAAGTGCGCGCGGATCTGGTGGGTGCGCCCGCTCAAAATATCTGCCTCGACGAGCGCCGCTCCACGGAACCGCTTCAGTACACGGTAGTGTGTCCACGCCGCCCTCCCCGCTGACTGCCCGACCGGGCGCGCGGCCATGCGCGGCTGGGTCGAAGAACGCGCGATCCGGAATTTGATGTCGCCGCTCTCCTCCGGCGGCTGGCCGTGGACGAGCAGGAGATACGTCTTTTCCATGGTGCGCCGCTTCATCTGCTCTTGGAGGGATTCGTAGGCGCGCTGGGTCTTGGCGACGAGCATAAGCCCGCTCACTTCACGGTCCAAACGGTGGACGATCCCAGGTCGTTCCGGATCCTCACCGACTTTTCCGATCTTTGGATCATGCACGAGCAGGAGATCAACCAAGGTACCCGTCTCGTGCTGGGCGTCTGGATGGACAAGGAGGCCGGCGGGCTTATCCAAAACGATCCAATCAGCCGTCTCGTCGATGATCGGCAACTCCTCGCTGGCCGGCGCGCTCGTTGCACGGTTAGGCTGCTGGCCAAAATCCGGACGCTTTTTCTTTTCCACGGCTTTGTCCATTGTGGCATGAAAAATGACGGTGTCACCCGCCTTCAAAAACCGATGGACAGACGCGGCCTTGCCGTTGACCTTCACGTGCCCAGCTTGGATCGCCTTTTGGAGCGAGCTCCGGGTGCGTCCAAGCTGCTCGGTCAAAAAAACGTCCAAACGCGCTCCGGCGTGGTCGAGGGTGATCACCCAGGTGGAGGGTTGGACAGGCTGTGTCATCTGGCGCGATCGTAGCTGAAACGATGGACTTGTTCAACCCATGCCCCTAAAAATACACGATCCCGTCCCAGGAGTACCCGGGACGGGATCAGTAGCGCTTACTTTGGACGATGCATGACGCGCCGCTTGGGCGCTTGGAGGTTCGCGAAGGCGCGGGCAAACGCCTTCATCAGGACAAAGAGCTCCGACGGGTCGCGCGGGATGTGCCAGCCGCGACGTGGGACGGTCCGCCGGAAGAGGTGATGGTACACCTCTTCCGCAAAGGACCAGAGCGAGTCCTGGCCTGAGCCGACGCGATAGCGGTGGCCGGCGGCTTTGACGCGCAACCAGATTTCCTCGACCTCGCTGTCCGGGATGAGATGGAGGGAAGTCCCAGCGCCTGGCCGCAACCAGCACCCCTGGAGCGCGAGCGCGCAGACAAGCTCGAGGCACGCACGGTGGTTGAGGTACCGGAGCGCGCCCGGATGCTCGACTGCTTCCTTCATGCAGGCGGCGAGAAAGGGGTACGTGGTGAAGATCGCGACCAACGTCGGATGGACCTCGCCCACCATCTCGCGAGTCCGGATCTCTTGCTCGCTCATCGCCTTCCTCCTTGGAGGAGCTTGAGGTGTGCGCGCCGTCGTGGGCGTCGGCCCCCGATGTCCCACACCCCTTCATCTTCTGGATCCGATCCGTCTGGATCGGATTCGATGCCGATGCCGTGGGCTGATCGGACGCACGCGGCGAGGTGAGCGACGACCTGGTTCAACACACTTTCTGCCAACGCCCACCGCTGGAAGCTTGTCTCTCGGAATTCCTTCGCCTTTGCGCGGAGGAATGCCTGGTGATCACGCTGGAACATCTCCCGCGGGAGGGATTCGCAGCCGTGTTCGCGGAGCAGCCTGTAGGCGTCCTCCTGCTCCTCGCGGGGGAAGGTGCTGAACGGCTTTCCAGAATATGTCTGGATGGACCACGGGGCGTACTTGGCCACGTGGTAGAAGGGACGGATAAGCGCCCGCAGATCACCGAAGTCGTCTGCCCGATCGCCGATGATGTCCCGCAGCTGGTCGTGGAGGATCGTCCTGCCGGTCAGGATCCCGGGGATGCAGATCATGGCCAAGGCCGTGATCGGCGACATCCGCGGATCATCGAATTCGTCTTCTTTCATGGAAAGGACCATTGGAACCTCGCCCCTCCATCCCAGCAGGAATTTCCTCCCTTGTCAATCCCCCACCCAAGGCCGTATTGTGGGCAGCGTTCGGTCAGCACAGGCCCGTAGCTCAGTGGTAGAGCAGGTGTCTTATACACACCTTGTCGCAGGTTCGATCCCTGCCGGGCCTACCACGTAAAAAGCCTTCGCGAATGCGAGGCTTTTTACGTGCCACGTGATCCGAGCAGCGGCGAGGATTTTACGTGGCCCTTTTCTCGTTGAGGCGAAGGCTTCACGTGGCACGGCCGGTTAGGCGGTGCGGAGTTTGACGTTCTTGATCTCGCGCATGCGCTTTTTGGTGTCGCGGACAAAGCTGATCACCTTGCGGCGCACCTTGTACTTCTTGACCAGTTCGATCTTGGCGATGGACGGGAGGGCGAGCGGGTAGATCTTTTCAACGCCCACGCCATCAGACACCTTGCGCACGGTCATGGTCTTGGAGATGCCGGCTCCGCCGACCTTCATGACCAACCCTTCGTACACCTGGATACGCTCCTTCTCTTCACCGGAAGGGGTCACGTCTTTGATCTTTTGGTGCACGCGGATGGTCATCCCGGTTTCGACCTGGGATGGGGTGATCTGGGCGGGCAGGGTCACGGCTTGTTTGTCGGTCATAGCAATGGCGGCAAGGTTAGCGGAAAGCGGACGAACGGTCAAGGTCAGACAACTTCTTTCAGGTACCGGCCGGTCCAGCTCTTTTTGGACTTGGCGATCTCCTCGGGTTTGCCCTCCACCACGACCTCTCCCCCGCGGATGCCGCCTTCTGGCCCCATATCAATCACCCAGTCAGACATCTTGATCACGTCCAAGTTGTGTTCGATGACCAAGACCGTGTTTCCCTTGTCGACCAAGGCGTTCAAGACGACCATCAGGCGCTTGATGTCATCAAAATGGAGGCCGGTCGTCGGTTCGTCCAGGATGTAGAGCGTGCGGCCGGTGGCGCGGCGCGAAAGTTCGGTCGCGAGTTTGACGCGCTGGGCTTCACCACCGGAGAGCGTGGTCGCTGGTTGTCCCAAACGGACATAGCCCAAACCGACTTCGTGCAGCACGGACAGCTTTTCGTAGATGAGCGGCTGGTCGACAAAGAAGCGGCGCGCTTCTTCGACCGTCATGTCGAGGACGTCAGCGATCGTCTTGCCGCGGTAGTGGATCTCGAGCGTTTCGGAATTGTAACGGCGGCCATGGCACTCCGTGCACTCCACGTAGACGTCGGGCAAAAACTGCATGGAGATCTGGAGGTAACCATCGCCACCACATGGCTCACAGCGTCCACCGCCTTTGACGTTGAAGGAGAATTTACCTGCGTCGAAGCCGCGCATCTTCGCTTCTGGGATCTCGGTAAACAGGTCGCGGATAGCGGTAAAGACGCCGGTGTAGGTCGCGGGGTTGGAGCGCGGGGTGCGGCCGATCGGCGACTGGTCCACGGACACGACTTTATCCAAGTGCTCGATCCCCTCGATCTTTTTGTGCTCCCCGATCGGATCTTTGGCCTGGTAGAAGTGGGTGGAGAGCGCACGGCCCAAAATGTCGAGCACGAGGGTCGACTTACCAGAACCAGACACGCCCGTCACGCACACGAGACGGCCGAGCGGGATCGAGACGTCGACGTTCTTCAAGTTGAATGCCGTTGCGCCGCGCACGGTGACCGACTTGCCGTTCCCCTTGCGGCGGACTTTTGGCACCTCGAGCTGCTTCTTGCCGGTGAGGTATTGGCCGGTGATGGACTCCTTGTCCTTCTTTAATTCCGCGAGCGTCCCCTTGGCCACGATCTCGCCACCGTATTCGCCAGCACCCGGGCCGACGTCCACCACATAGTCTGCGGCGCGGATGACCGCCTCGTCATGTTCGACGACGACCACCGTGTTACCGAGGTCACGCAAACGCTGCATGGTGGCGATCAGCTTGTCGTTGTCGCGCTGGTGCAGCCCGATCGACGGTTCATCCAAAATATAGATGACGCCAGAGAGCTCGCTCCCCAACTGGGCGGCCAAACGCACGCGCTGGGCTTCACCGCCCGAAAGCGACATGGCGGAACGGTCGAGGGTCAGGTACTCGAGGCCGACATCGAGCAGGTTCTGCAGGCGCCGTCCGACCTCGTTCGAGATCTGGTCCACCACCAAGCGCTCGCGTTCCGTAAAACCGTTCGCGTCCTCCGCTTGGACGGTCTTGATGCGGTGGATTTTTGAGGGCTTGGCCTTTTGCGGCCCTCGGCCAAGGCTCTTGAAAAAGACGAGCGTCTCATCCAAAGGCGTGCCGACCAGGTCAGCCACGGTCTTGCCGGCGACGGTCACAGCCAACGCCTCTTTGCGCAAGCGGCGGCCGCCGCAGTCCGGGCAGGTCATGACGCGCATGTAGGACTCGATCTCCTTTTGGACGTATTCCGAATCCGTATCCTTATATTTTTCTTCGAGCATGGCGACGACCCCACCAAAGCGAAGGGTCTTGCCGTCCACGTCGTACGTCGTCTCACCCGTCCCATCGAGCAAGACACGGAGCGCCTTGTCCGAGATGTCTGCGACGGGCTCGTGGATCGTAAACCCGTAGGCGACCCCTACCGCTTCGAGCAACTTCAAATGCGAAGATTGGTTGCCGGCGATGCGCGTCCACGGCTTGATCGCGCCCTGGGCGATGGTCAGGCGCTTGTTCGGGATGACGAGGTCCGGCTCAAGCACGAGCTTGGTGCCAAGGCCGGTACAGGCAGGGCATGCGCCGTGGGGCGAGTTGAACGAGAAGAGGCGGGGTTCCAGGGTCGGTAAGGACAGGTTGCAACCGGCGCAATACAACGCTTGGGAATACAGGGTCTCCTCTGATGTTTCCGGATCAAGGGTGACGACCAGGCCGTTCCCGAGTTCGAGCGCTTGCTTGACGAGCTCAAGCACGGCGTCGATGACCATGTTGGTCCCATGCTCCATGGTGGAGATGACAACTTCGACGGTGTGCTCCTTGGCCTTGTCGATGCGCGTGCGTAACATCTCTTCGATATCAACCAACGTCCCGTCAAAACGGACTTCGCGGTAGCCGGCGCTCTTGGCGGCCTGGAGCGGGACTTTGTGCTCCCCTTTTTGCTCACGCACCATGGGCGCGAGCAACACGACCGAATGCTTTTTCGCGGCGAGCAGGAGCTTTTCTGCAATCTCACGCGGGGTCTGTTCGACGACAGGCTTGCCGCACTGCACGCAGTGCGCACGGCCGGCGCGGGAATAGAGCAAACGCAAAAAATCGTAGACCTCGGTCACGGTTCCCACGGTGGAGCGTGGGTTATGCGAGGAAGACTTCTGGTCGATCGCGATGGTCGGCGACAGGCCCGTGATCTCGTCGACGTCCGGCTTGTCCTGCAGCTCCAAAAACTGGCGCGCGTAGGAGGACAAGCTCTCCATGTAGCGGCGCTGGCCTTCGGCGTGGATCGTATCAAACGCGAGCGACGACTTGCCCGAACCGGACAGCCCCGTGATCACGAGGAGCTTGTTTTTTGGCAGGTCAATCGAGACGTTCTTCAGGTTATGGACCCGAGCGCCTTTAATGGAAATGGTGTTGTGTGAAGTCGGCATGGGAATCTCGTCCGCGTCCAGAGACACGTTGCGGGCGAGGCTACCACGGACTGTGGGATAGGGCAAGAGGCGGACCGACTTATCGCGCGGCCGGCCCTGAACACGGCCCGCCGACCGCAGAGAGCGGGCGGCAGGAACCCATGATGCCGCTTTGGCTTGGGCCAATCGTCAACCGCTGCCACGTCCGCTCTCCCTCGGTGGGACAATAGAGGCAGGCAAAGGGGCTCAGTCTGGTCCCCCCGCAGCTGGAAGGATAGATCTGGCCTCCGCGGCCAGATCCTGACATGAAACACAGCTCCCCTTCAGATGCCGTACGGTTGACGTCTGTACTCCCGTATACGCAAAACCGTTTTCGTAAGCCGCCCGGGCCGCCGCAGACTAACCCTTGATCAGCCTTGCAATCTGCATTAATGGAACAGCGGGAGGTTTCGGGTACGGTATAACCAGCCCGTGCATACTGCTCGGCCGTCAGCCGCTCGATCGTCCCGCGACAACTTGCGGGGACGCCCTCAAAGACACTTTGAAAAGCATAGTCTGACGGATAGGGCTGGCAGTTGTTGTTTGCGCAATGCCCGTTTTCCTGGCAGGCGCCTCCGACGGGTTGGCGGCCGTTGCTTGGCCCGCACAAATGCCAGTTCGTGTAGCAGACGTTCCCGGCCGTACAATGTGAATTTTCACTGCACGGAGCGCTGACTGTCCCGTCGCTGCAACGCATTGAACGGCTGCCCAAGGTGATGTAGCTGCCCAAAGCAACTCCACTCGCCCCACCAATGACCGCTCCATAGACTCCGCCGTAACGAGCCCCGACGGCCGCCCCGATCGCGCCGATCCCTGCCGTACCCGCCAAAACCATATTTTCATCCGTGTTAAAGACAAATCCAGCTTCCACGCAACGGGATCCGGCCGTGCAGTCTGCGTCGGAAGAACAAGATGTCCGCGCTCCCCCTGCGACGTTCAGGTTAAACCCCTGGCCTCGGATGTTGCTCAAACTCAAATCACGCAGCTCAACCGTTCGCGGGTTCACCGTGTTCAAGATGACGAACGCGCCGATGACGATCAGCATGCCGACCACCGCATCGCGGATGATCTCCTTGCCCCGCTGGACGTTGCCGATGTTGGCTGACCCCAACAGGTACCGGAACCCGCCCCACACCACCATGACGATGGTCGCAATGAGGATGATGCTGACCAGGTAACGGTAGCCGAGGTTAATGTATTCCGCGATCCCGCTCACCTGCCGCACGTTGCCGATCGGGATGCCGAGGGTGATGGGGATGGGTGGACGTTCCGGCGGAGGTGTGGCCGTCGTTGCTGGCGCCGTCGATGCCGCGGGGGCAGCGGCTGGAGCCGTGGCTGGAGCAGACGGTGAAGACGCTCCCCCGCTTCCCGCCGCGGGTGCGGCAGGCGGTGCAGCAGGAGGAGGAGACATGATGGGCGCGCAACTGGAGCCGGCAACCCCAACGCATCCACGCTCTGGTTCGGTGCACACCGCCGCGCGATAGCTGTCTTCCGCAGCGACGGCAACCCATGTCTCCGTTCGACCGCCCGGTCCAGGCAAACTGGCACAAAAGGAGTTACATACGAGGTCATCGCCATAGTCTGTCGCCGTTGGGTTGCCCGTGATCCGGGGAGCCGTGTAGTGGTTACACCGGTTATCAGACAGCTGGCGGCACCAGCATGAAGACAAGGCTAAGACGTCTCCCGGAAACGAAACGATGGCGGCCAGGGAAACGACCGCGGCAAGAAACCAGCTGGCTGGCTTACGAAACATGGGTGAGATCATAACGATTCACGATCTGATAAAGCCGCACCCAAAGCCGTCTCCAACAGGCGTGTGAGTTCGGCATCGATCAACGAACCTTCCACGCGTACCCCATTCAAGAAAAACGTCGGGGTGCCGCGGACGCCGGCTTCGATCCCGAGGCGGAGGTCACCTTCCACGGCTTTCGCGATGTCTGGTTTCGCGAGGCAAGCCTGGAAGGCGGCCTGGTCTGCCCCGACTTCACGCGCAAAACGCAAAAGGTCTGCCTCCTCACGGCGTTCTTGCTCCAAAAAAAGCTTATCGTAATACGCCCATCCCTTACCTTGGAGCGTGGCACAACGCGAGGCAACGGCGGCGGCGCTCGCGTCTGGATGGATGTCGTCGATTGGGAAATCCCGCACCACAAAACGGACGCGGTCTGTGTATCGTCCCATCACGGCACGGAGCGGGCCGAACGTCTCCAAGCAAAAGGGGCAGCTGTAGTCCACGAATTCAACCAGGGTGATCTTTGCATCCGCCGGGCCCGCAACAAGGACGGCGCCTGATTCCGCACGGCGGCGCAGGTCCGCTGTCAGGTCAGACGGGGGCAGGGTTGCGCGCCGGTCCACGCTCATGCGCGACGTCGGCGGGGCGACCGCCTCACCGGAACGGAGTGCGCGGTAGTACCAGGCGACCTGGACAAGGAACCCTGCCAAACCAAGGGCCAAAAGGGCGCCGACCACGACCAAAGCTTTCTTCCACATGCGGGGAGTATAACACGCCCGCCTTGACCGTTCGCCCCAAAACGGTTACGTTGCTCCCGTTATGCGACAGACCATCCTCTCCATTGTCCTCATCGTTTTATCCGTCCTCTTGTCCGCCTCCGTCCTCCTCCAGCAGCGCGGTTCAGGGCTCGGGCTTGCCTTTGGCGGGGAAGGCAACGTCTTCCGTACCAAACGTGGCCTGGAAAAGGTCCTGGTGTACGTGACGGTCGCGCTTGCCGCCTTGTTGCTTGGGGCCGCCGTCCTCAACCTGATTTTCACCTAACCCCATGCCAAACGCCTGGCTCGAACGCGCGAGGCGGTGGTGGCGGAAGATCTTTTTTTGGCACGCCGGCACGACCGGTTCGCATGAGGTCAAACCACACGTCCACCACGACCATGCCTTGGTCGTGGCCGTGACCGAACCCAAGCGCTTCCCCGGTTGGCGGCAACTCCGTTTTTTGCCGCGCCTGCTCGCCCCGCGTGAACAGCGCATCGTCCTCGCGAGCATGGCCATCGCCCTCCTTGGGCTCGGGATCGGGCTCACGTCTTTGTTGCGCAACCATCTCGAACGCGTACCGGCCTCCGGCGGCATGATCACGGAGGGGCTGGTCGGTTCGCCCAAGCTGTTGAACCCCTTGTTCGCCCCACTCAATGACGTGGACCGCGACCTGACGACGCTCATCTATTCCGGATTGTTCCGGTTGGATGAACAGCTGAACCCGCAACCAGACCTGGCCGAGTCCTACCAATGGTCCGACGACGGCAAGACCCTGGACATCACCCTACGCCGCGACGTGACCTTCCATGACGGCCAACCGATGACCGCGCATGACATCGCTTTCACGTTTGAAGCGGTGCGCAACCCTGCCTGGCGGAGCCCGCTCGCGCAGGCGTTCCACGGCGTCCATGTCGTTCGCATCGAGGACCACAAAGTGCAGTTCCAGCTGGAAAAGGCGCAACCGGACTTTTTGGCCGAGCTCGCGCTTGGCATCCTTCCGGCGCACCTGTGGGAAGACGTCCCTGACTCCGGCGCAGCCCTCGCGGACGCCAACGTGAAACCGATCGGCTCCGGGCCCTACCAGGTCGAATCCTTCACCCGTGATGGCAAAGGGCAGATCATCAGCTACCAACTCGCGCGCTACCCGGGTTACTACGGCCTCCGTCCCTATCTCGACAGCTGGCGCTTCCGCTTTTTCGCCGACCGTACCCAAGCCGAAGCCGCGCTCAAAGCCAACCAAGTCGACGCGCTCGCCTTTTTGCCCTGGCGCGAGGCAGAAGCCTTGGCAGGTGAATCGTTCCACCGCCTGAACCTGGAACTCCCGCAGGAAACCGTGGCTTTTTTCAACGTACGCCATCCGTTATTGAAAGACGAAAAGTTTCGGCGGGCGCTCGCCCTCGCGGTTGACCGTGGGGAACTCGTGGCACAGATCGGTAACGGCGTCGAAGCCGTAAACGGCCCCTTCCCCTTTTTGGATGCGCCGACGAGTTCCACGGTGAATTTGGATGAAGCGCGGTCACTCCTGACCTCGCTCGGCTGGGTGTTGCCCGAAGGCGAGAACGTCCGTATCAAGAGCGGTTCCGCCACGACGACCAGCTCGTCACAACTCTCCATCGTCGTAGACGTCCCGGACCAGCAGGACCTGCTCAAAGTCGCGGAGACGCTCAAGCGCCGCTGGTCCTTGCTCGGCATCCGGGTTGAAGTGCGTCCGCAAGATGCGGAACGCCTGTTACGCGAGGCGGTCACGAGCCGTAGCTATCAAGTAATCATCTGGAACCTCCTCATCCCCCCGCGCCAAGACTTGTCCCCGTTCTGGGCCAGCGCGAGCGCGAATGCCAACGGCCTCAACTTAAGCAACCTGTCTGACCGCGCCGTTGATGCCGGCCTCGAAGCCGCCCGTTCCGCCACCTCAACCGAAGCACAGATCAAAGCCAGGCGTGCCCTCGCCGAAACCATCACCAAGACATCAGCCGCCCTCTTCTTGCTCCGCCCGTCCTACGCCTACGTCGTCTCGCGCCACATCCAAGGGACCAATGACTTACGCTTGAGCCGCCCATCCGACCGCTTCCTCTGGGCGACGCAGTGGTACGTGAAGACAGCGTGGAGCTGGAAGTGATCGTCGTCCGTATTGACCGAACGCATTTTTTTAGGCACCATCACAGCGCTCCAAACGCACCCATGCCGCGGTGGCGGAATTGGTAGACGCACTGGCTTCAGGAGCCAGCGACCGCAAGGTCATGAGAGTTCGAGTCTCTCCCGCGGCACCACGTAAAAACAACGACTAACCTCGTTGTTTTTACGTGCCCCGTGATCCGAGTAGCAACGAGGATTTTACGGGGCCGATGAGTTCAATACGTCGTTGTTCACGTGGCGCAGCCAAAAAACCCTCTTCACTTGACCCCTCCGTCTAAACCTGGTATCCTATCTTCATAAGTCCATCACGTTTTTCGCCAGAGGCCCGAGGTGCTCGGACGTCCCCGAAAGTCGTGAAGCACAACTCAATTCTCTCATCTAACCAGTTTTTTTCCTGTTTTTGTGGCGTCTCTCCCGCCTTTCACGCGGCGTGAGGAGCGATTCCCGAAAAACGACACCATCAAGCTATGGAAGCAATGAACCGCATCCCTCCACGAGGGAACGCTTCGGGTTCGGGGTCCCAACCAAAATCCCAAAAACCACAACCGCCGAAAGGACAAGGCGGCGGGTTCCGCTCGCGCGGACCGTCCCGTCCTTTCCGGGGCGGCGCGGGCCGTAACAAGCCCATGACGTTTGTCGCGAAACCTGTGGCAAATTTCAACACGTCAAAAAGCCTGAAGCAGGGCTTTGCGCAAGAAGAAGGCCGCGGCCCACGCGGGACCAGCGACACGCATGAGATCAAAAAGCGAAAGCGCGGGCCCATGGGCGGCGCGTTCGAGTCCATGCCGCGCATGACCACCTTTAAGCACAAGCCGTTCCACAAGACCGGCTCTGACGCTGACCTCTTAAAACAGGGCGGCGACCGGTTGAAGGTGACGGTGCTCGGCGGCAACGAAGAAGTCGGCCGCAACTGCACTATGCTCGAGTACGGCAACGACATCATCCTGATTGACCTTGGCCTGCAATTCCCGGACGAAGACATGCCGGGCGTCGACTACATTATCCCAAACCTGTCCTCGTTGAAGGGCAAAGAAAAGAACGTGCGCGGCGTCATCATCACGCACGCCCACTACGACCACATCGGCGGCATCCCCCACTTGATGGGCGTGCTCGGCAACCCGCCGATCTTTGGCGCGGACCTCACCTGCGGGATCATCCAAAAGCGCCAGGAGGACCACCGCGACAAGGCGGCGCTCAACCTGTTTTCCGTCAATTCGGATGACGTGTTGCAGCTCGGCGTGTTTAAGATCGAGTTCTTTGGCGTCGCCCACTCGATCCCGTCATCGCTCGGCGTCATCATCAACACCCCAGCCGGCATCATCGTGCATACGGGTGACTTTAAGCTTGACCCGGGGCCAGGCGCGCAGTCCAAACAGGACACGGAAAAGATCAAGGCGCTCGGTGAACGCGGAGTGCTCGCGCTCATGTGCGACTCGACCAACGCATCGAAGCCTGGCAAGCAGTTGCCGGAAATCGAGATCCAACACAACATCGACGAGATCATCAAGAACGCGACCGGCCGCGTGATCATCGGGACGTTCGCGTCCATGATCGCGCGCGTCCAGCAGATCATCCAGGCGTGCGAGCGCCAGGGCCGCAAAGTCGCGATCGAAGGGTTCAGCATGCGCTCGAACGTCATGATCGCGCAGCAGCTCGGGTACATGAACATCCAAAAAGGGACGCTGATCGACACCAAAGACATCCCCAAATACCCGCGCCATAAGGTCGCGCTGATCTGCACCGGCGCCCAAGGCGAATCACGCGCCGCGCTCATGCGCATCGCCAACCGCGAGCACCCGATCGTCTCGATCGAGCCGGGCGACACCATCGTGTTCTCGTCCTCGGTGATCCCGGGCAACGAGCGTTCGGTGCAGCGCGTCAAAGACACGCTCTATCGCGAAGGCGCCAACGTCATCCACTATAAGATGATGGACGTGCACGCCGGTGGCCACGCGCAACAGGAGGACCTGGTCGAGATGCACCAGATGGTCAAACCAAAATACCTGATCCCGATCGAAGGGCATTACTCGTTCTTGTGCGACCATGCCAAGGCCGCCGTCGCCGCCGGGTTCCCGGAGAAGAACATCTTCATCGCGGACAACGGCCAGATCATGGAGTTCGACCAACACGGCAACGGCATGTTGACCAACAAGAAGGTCGTGACGGACTACGTGTTCGTGGACGGGCTTGGCGTCGGCAACACCAACCAGATCGTGCTGCGTGACCGCACCCAGCTCTCCAACGAAGGCGTCGTGATCGTGGTCGCGGTCGTGGACGGCAAGACGGGCGAGCCGCAGGCCCTCCCCGACATCATCTCGCGCGGCTTCGTCTATATGAAGGAGCACCAAGAGCTGATTGGGCAGGCGCGCCACAAGGCGGACGCGATCCTGAAAGAACGGCCGAGCAAACCGACCTCGGACAGCTCGTACCTGAAGGACAAGCTCCGCGACGAAATGGGAGAGTTCCTGTTCGTGAAGACGGAACAACGCCCCATGGTGATCCCGGTGATCATCGAGGTGTAACAAAAGAAGGGCTTCGGCCCTTCTTTTGATTTGACGCATCGGCCGGCAAGCCTCACGATATGGGGATGAAAGACCTCGTGTTTTCTGGGATCCAGCCGACGAGCAACATCCACCTCGGCAACTACCTCGGCGCGATCAAGCAGTGGGTCGGGATGCAAAAGGCCCATGACTGCCTGTTCTGCATCGTTGACCTGCACGCCATCACGGTCCCCCAAGAACCAAAAGACCTCCGGAACAATATCTTAGAAGCTGCCGCGGTCTATCTCGCGGCAGGAATTGATCCGAAGCGCTCCATCATCTACGTGCAAAGCGAGGTGCCGCAACATGCGGAGCTCGGCTGGGTACTGGGGACGATCGCAAGCATGGGCGAGCTTGAACGCATGACACAATTTAAGGACAAGTCTTCCAAAGGCGGACGTGAACGTGCGAGTACCGGCTTGTTTACCTACCCCGTCCTCATGGCGGCAGACATCTTGCTGTATGACACGGCGTCTGTCCCCGTCGGTGAAGACCAGATGCAGCACGTGGAGCTGACGCGCGTGCTCGGCAAGCGCTTTAACCAACGCTTTGGTGAGACATTTGTTCTGCCGCAGGCTTCGATCCAAAAACATGGGGCACGTATCATGAGCTTGCAGGACCCGAGCAAGAAGATGAGCAAGAGCGACCCGTCCGACCTGGCGAAAATCCTGCTGACGGATGATGCCGACGTTATCAGAAAGAAGATCATGCGTGCGGTGACCGATACGGCAGGTGGCGTCAGTTACAACCCGGACAAAAAACCGGCCGTGTCCAACCTCATGACCATCTACCACCAAATCACCGGCGACAGCATGGAAGCGCTGGAAGAAAAGTACGCAGGCAAAGGATACGGGGACTTTAAAAAAGACCTGGCCGAGGTCCTGGTCGACCATTTGGAACCGTTGGGCGAACGCATCAAAACATCCCTCAAACATCCAAAGGAACTGGAACGGGTTTTGGACCATGGCCGTGAACAAGCCGCCGTTTTAGCGGAAAAAAAGATGAAACTGGTACGCGAACGGGTGGGGTTGGGACGAGGGTAGTTTTCTTGCTTTCTCGGCTTGACATTTTTCAAAAAATGGCTTATCGTAGCCCATCGTCCTTTCGACAAGGAGAAGGTGATGCGAAGCAAGCCCATACAAAACGACACCGACCATTATGCGGTGTTGGGCGTTGCCCGCACCGCTTCACAAAAGGAGATCGCCCGGGCGTTTCGAAAGGTTGCCATGCAAACCCATCCGGACAGGGTGGGTGAACATCCGGCGACCAAAGCTCTCTACCAAGCGGCAAACGATGCGTATCGGATCCTAAGCGACCCGGAACTTCGTGCGGAATATGATCGGGGGTTTGCCCCGATCACGTCCGTCATGGACCTGTTCCGGTTCCGAGCTGCTGGTCGTCGGGTCATGGAGGTCATGTTGCCGACGGCCCTTGCGGCCCCATGCCGAGGGTTGCCGAGTTTGACCGTCATCACACTCCCGTCACGCGACCTGCGCGATGGGACCGTGGTTGACGTGCGGCTCCCCGCCCAACCGGAATCCGTTCCGCTCCACATCCCAGCCGGTGAGGATGTTCCTCGCTGGTGCCGTTTGGCCCATCTTGGTCACCCGGGACGCAACGGCGGCCCGTCAGGTGACGCATGGATTTTGGTCCGACCAGGACCGGAGGAGACACGATGAACGATCAGGAAGACAAAGCTCTCATCCCGTTCGAAGAATTCCGAGCGTCGCTCACCTCGTACGTCCGCAAGGACGCCGAGGGAGGGATCACGGACGTCCGTCAGAAGATCCTCGACGGCTTCCTCAAGGGTAGTACGGCAACAGACGTGCTCGTGCTGCTCGAGCCGTGCGACGTGGCCGCCTTGTTGAGCGGCGTCGTCACTCCCCTTTCCGGGGGAAAGCTCGCCGCGAAAACGGTGGAGGCCGAGACGTTCCTCACCGCCATCCGCGAACGGGAGAATGGCGCCGAGTACGAACGCGCGATCGCGGACGCGCTCGAGCAGGCCGCGCAAGAGCGCGACCTGCGCCCGCTCCTCGCCAAGCGCGACGGAGTCGTCATCGAAGAAGCGCCGGCCGAAGAGCCGGAGCAGGTCCAAACCCCGAGCGAGGCGTCCTCGCTCTTCGATTCCCACGAGGAGGGAACATGACCAGGAACGCCATCGAACTCAAGCAGCGCCTGCTGGATGGGCACGGCGCCGGAGCAGAGCTCCGGACGCTCCTCACCAAGCGTGAGGGGCACGAAGATGTCCGTGCTCTCATCAAGCACGAGCCCGGAACGGCGCTCGCCGCCCTGCAGTTGGGCGACGTCGAGCTTGGCCTCGCCCCCAAGGCGAGCGCCGACGTCCTCGAGGACGTCATCGCGATCGTGGACAACGATCGTTCCGTCCAGGAGCTCATGCAGCTCCACCTGACGCCGGACCGCCGCGCCGAGCTCTTGGCTGGGCGGGGCGACCTCCCGTCCGCTGCGGTTATGCTCGCAGCGCCGGACGACCTGATCCGCGCCGTGCGGCTCGACATGAACGAGGAGTCGGCAAGCGCCGGCCCCGAGTATGTCGAAGTCCGCACGGAAGTCGCGGACGACGACTCTGACGAGGACGATGAGGACGCCCTCGAGCGCTCGGATGATGACGAGGATGCGGAAGAACCCGTGTCCACGGCATCGCCCACGAGCCCCGACCCCTTCACCAACGCCCGTGCCCTGCTCGCGGCCCGTGCCTGGGCGCGGAAGATCCGTGACCGGGAGGACTACGAGACGGTCCTCGGGCTCCCCCTCGTCGGGCGTCGCTCCCTCCGGAGCTACGTCATCTGCGCCGTCTGGTACGAGGCCGGCCGGCCCAGCGACCTGGACGAGGTCACGGGCGACCTCTTCACAGACGTCGGGATCGATCCGGCCGCCGGGCGGGACGAGCTGCGCCGCCTCTTGGACGGCGACGAGAGCGAAGACCTCGTCGCGATCGACGACGAGGCGCTGTTCGCCGCGGCGGCTGCCCTGACGGCGGCCCGCCAGGCTCGCGAGCTCACGCCCGAAGCCGCGCAGGACGACGCGCAGCGCGAAGCGGGCGACCTCGACTTCTGACCTTCTCCCCTCTCCCCCCGAACCGCTATCGGTTCGGGGGCCAGTCACAGACGGCGAATCGTTCGCCTTCTCTGACTGGCCTTTCGACAACTCACACCAAGAAAGGAGGCCGCATGCGAAAGAACCGGAAGCAAGCAAAGCTGGAGGCTCACCATGTGGTCCTCCGCAAGCCCGACATCGAGTTCCGTGAACGCACGCCGTTCGAGGCGTTCATGGAGCAGCTTGCCACGCGCTACGGCGACCGCCGAAGCGGCGTGGGAGGCGTCGGTGAGTGGGTCGACTTCCCCTACGAGGAGGTCGTCGCAGACGGGCTCTGGCTCGTCTTGCTGAAGGCGGCAGAACAGCTCAAGGTCAAGCCAACCACGGCGCACGCCGTGATGGAGCAAGTCGCTCCGCACGTGAACCGTGTGCTGAACGGCGGGTTCCCCCTCTGCTATCCAACGATGGAGCAGGCGGTCGAGGGCTTCGAACAAAAGGTTGTCGCCGTGGCCAACCAAGCCGCGGCAACGACCCGCTCCCCGTCCGATGCCTGGGCCGTCCCGTGTGCCAAGTTCTTCGCCGAGATCCTGGCGAGTGCTAAGCGGGCATCGATCACGATGATCGAGCTCGCGCGCAGCATCAAGAGCTTGAACACCTTGCGGACGAAGGCCGGTGAAAGCGTTTCCTTGACTGACGCCCCTGGCGGTACGAGGACGCTCCTGGAACAAGCGTCTCGTCTCGACATCAGGGCAACGAATCAAGAACGGTGGGCGCACGATGCACCTGCCGCGATCGGCCGTGCGCACGCCATCCTGCGTCGTATCAAACTCCTCAGGGAACTGCCATACGAGCTGTCGAACGTTGCTGATGGCGCCTACCCCCCACTCGGCTACATCGATTCAAGCTGGCTCCTGACCCAGGTGCTCCTCGCCATCAGCAGGGCGCCCCTGGATCGGGAGTACCTGGACTGGAAGGGGTATACGAAAGCGATCTCGGTCTTGAGCCGCACTCCGGATGCCGAGGCCCTCGATCTGCTCGAACAACGCCTCTTGCAGCGCAAACCGACCCTGTCCCGCCACGTCCTCGCCCTCGTCCGAGGGAGCGTCACCCCACACTTCAGCATGATGCGGCTCTGGGGCGTGGATGGGGAACTGCCCCTGGCTACCCTCTTCATGCGCAACCCCATCAGCGACCCTTCAGCCAAACAGGCGCAAGCCCACCTCGAGCGGCTGGCGACATCGCTTGTGACGAACGATGCCTCCGCCGCTGTCCCAGAGCACACGGTGACGTTTGAGCAACAACGGGAGGCGACGCGCTACATCCGCTGGGACAAGGTCGAAGACTTCGACCACCTGCAAGGGCTGGTGGATGACGGGGTGCTCTCCCTGGATCGCCTCGTGGAAAACCTTCCCCTCTGTTCCCCGGAGGTACGCAAGCAGGCCATCTTCCACTTTGGACACACCCCACCCTCACCCAAGATGCAATCACTCTTGGTTGACATGGGGCTCGTCGAGGCCCCGTACCCTTGGTTCGCCGAACGGCCAAAAACGTTTGCTCCAGCCACGCTTCTGGCTCACTTAGCAGGGTTCCTCGACTGGGCCGTAGACATCTCCTCGCGCCAAGGGTACCCGTTCCTGGCCGTGAAACGGGTGTTCGATCAGCTGCAAAAAGAGGAGGCGACCCGACAAGAAGCCATCGCATGGCTTTGGAGCCCCGAAGGGCGTAACTTCCTCATCACCCCGATGCTCGAACAACCTTCGGACGAAACCGAATCGAAGAAGCGGCGCCTCCTGATCAAGCACTTGCAGGGCTGGCTTCCTCCCGACCAGTTCGGACTCCACCTCCTCATCGCAGAAGTCAGTGGCCGCGAGCACTGCTATGAGATCTGGGAGAAAGAGAACGAGTGGCGGGAGATCTCCCCCTGGGATCAGCTCGGACGCCTGGACGCAGCGAGTGCCACCAAGGATCTGGCGAGCTTCTTCCCCCACGGACGCCGCGGCCTAGGCCAGGCCGTCATCCGGTATACGGAGGAGGAGCTGTACCGGCTAGGCTTCTTGGGCAACAGCAAGCAGTTTCGCTCCTTCGTGCAAAACAAAAAGCGGTATGAGGCAGAGCGAAAAAATCGCTCCTAGCCCGCACCGCCCCTTTCCTTCGCGCCCCACGGCTTACCACCGTGGGGCGCTTCTTTATTTCCGCGTCATCACAAACGTCCCGTCCCAACCCTCTGGCGGAGGCGTCTTCAGGAATGCTTCTGCCTTTTCTTTTAAACGTAGAGTCGCGACGTCGTCTGGCCAGACGGATAGGATTTTTTCGCAGCGTTCTTTGGCGGCGGTGAACCCTTGGGCGAAGTAGGACGAGAGGGCGGCGGCAAAATCTTCGGCCAGTTTTTGTTCGCCTTCACTCATTTTGGCGCGTTCCCCCATCACCTCAAAAATCTCGATCGGTTCTTTTTTGCCTTTGACGGCCACGCGGTCCAAGCGGCGTACGACATACGTATCGCCAAGGCCTTTCGCCGTCGTTTCCGTCACGATGATGCTGACACCATACTCTTTGCATAGCCCCTCTGTCCGACTGGCTAGGTTGACGCTGTCGCCGATGACCGTGTAGTCGTAACGCATCTCCGCACCGATGTTGCCGACCACCATCTCGCCGGTGTTTACGCCGATCCCGACTTTGAGCTCGACTCCGTACGGAAAAATCCCTGCCTTGTTTTGCTCCTTCAACGTGTCGCGCATACGGACGGCGGCGCGCGTGGCACGGAGCGCATGGTCTGCCTGGTCGAGGGGCGCGTTCCAAAAGGCCATGACCGCATCGCCGATGTATTTGTCCAAGACGCCACCCTCCTCAAACACGATGCGCGTCATGGCGTCCAAATAGTGGTTCAAGACCTCGACCAACTGCTCCGGCGGCAGCCCTTCGGACAAGGACGTAAAGCCGCGCAAGTCAGAAAACAGCACGGACATGGTGCGGCGTTCGCCGCCGAGGGAAAGCTTTTTTGGATCGCGTAACAGTTCTTCAACGACAGATGGCGAAAGGTAGCGACCAAAGGCGTGGCGGACGCGACGGCGCTGCGCTTCGGTCTCCGCCCAACGCTCGACGACGAGGATCGCGTATCCAAAAACGAGCAGGAGCTCCGGCCAGACCAGGTCAACCACGATCCCATGGTCAAACAGGAGGAAAGCGCCGACCACCCAACCAAAACCGATGATGAGCGTCAGGACAAACCCGTTGCGTGGGCCAAGCCGCGGGATGCAGAGCCCGAGCACAAGCCCGAGCAGGACCAAGAGGCCGGCAGAAGCCCACGGCGACACCGGCGTGAGAAAGCGTCGGCTGGCGAGGGCATCATAGATTGAGGCGTGGATCTCAACCCCACTCATGGCAACACCACGCGAGGTCGCGACGGTCTGTTCATCATGCAGGTCACGCGCGGTCGCCCCCACAAACACGACCGCGTTCCTGAACATGGTCAGGTCTGCCGTCCCTTGGACGACGGAAAGGGCGGACACGGTCTGGAAACTCCTGCGCGGCTCGCCTGGAAACCAAATGGCCATGCGCCCACTCCGGTCCCTTGGGACGAGCGCCGGGTCGGGTGCCGTCCCTGCTAGCCGCGCCGCCTCCCACCCGAACGGGCGCAGGGCAGAACCGTCCGGTGCGGTCGCGTCGATCGGCGTACGGCGGACGACATTGTCGCTGTCCAGCGGGATGTTCGAAAATCCGGTCGCCGCAGCGGCACCCGCCAGCAGCGAAATCGGCGCGACGGTCTTTTGGGGGTCAAACTGCGCGGTTCCTGCAAAAAAGGACAGTTCAAGCGGCAGGACCACTTTTCCAGAAGCTCGCAGTGCCTCCATCAAGTTCGCATCCGCTGATGCTTCCGACGTTTCTGGGAAGTTCACGTCATACGCGATGGCTTTTGCCCCGGCTTCGGTCAGGCGGCGGATGAGGGTCGCGTGCACTTCGCGCGACCACGGCCATCGCCCCAAACCAGAAAGGGACGCATCATCAATCGCGACGATACGGATTTCAGGGCGGACCTGGACGGGCAGGAACAGGCGGTCCGTGACCCGTGCGCTCCACGTCTCAAAGAGACCGGCAAAGGAACCGGCCGCGGCCAACACGCCAACCAACCCACCAAGCAAGAGTGCGCGGCGCCAGGAACCGGACAGGGTTTTCCGTTGCTTAAACATACTTAGCGATCAATCACAGTGATATCGATGGCCCCGCCCAATGTCACACCATCCTGCTCATACGTTACGAGGACGCGTACTGGACCCAAGGTCTGGCCGGCTGTGAACAGGCCGCGGATGACCGAGCCACGCGCCAAATCAGACAGGGTGACTTTGGCTTGGCCCGTCACATCACGCGTCTGCCCATCAGACAGGGTGACACGAACCGTGAACGGCACCTGTCCAAACATGGGGACGTTCGCTTGGGACGGGGTGACGTTCAGCGAGACCGGTCGGACCGCAGGCGGAGGCACAGGGACCGTGGTCGTGGCAGGCGTGACGGGGAGCGTTGTCGTAGCGGTTGAGGTCGTCGTCTCTGGCAGGACTTCGATCGGGACGGCGACCGCCTGCTCCCCGGCTGCGACGTCTGCACTCAACGCCTCGATACGCGCGAGGAGAGCCGCCGCTTTGCGCCGGAGGACCGTCCTGGGCGCGCTCGGCAGGTCTGCGCCCTCCAATTCCCGGTTCACGTTCTTGAGCCCTTGCTCGGCGATGGTCGCCATCTGTCCCGCGTCAGGAAAGGATCCTTTTCGTAGCGCGTGGCGCCCTTCGGTCACGCGTGAATCGACGATCGCAAGCTGCACCGCCAGACGTTCCGCCGGAGCCACGGCCACCGCAAGACGCGCATCTTCGATGTCCTGCTTCAAGCGATAGGCGGAGGTGTTGGGCATGACGTCATCATAGAGACGGAGGCCGAGGCTCAACGCGACCCGGAAGATCTCACGTGACATCTCCGCTTCTTTCCCCACCAGGCGCGCCTTCATCTCCGCTTCGAAGCGCGACCATTCTTGGTAGGCTAAGCCTGAACGTCCGCCTTCGGCCGTACGGCGTGCTAAAGCGAGGCGGCGCACGATATAAAAGGATGCCTGGGCCTGCTTCCGGTCTTCCGCAGCAAAACGCGAATGGACGCTTTCCGACAATAAGGACAGCCGTTGCAGCGTCCGGTTGGTCGGAACGCGGTCCAGGCCGACCTGCCCACGCAACGCGTCACGCACCTCGCCGAAATAAACCTGGTCACGTTCGAGGTTGGTGCGGCGCCACGGGTCTTGCGTCAGGAGCGAGATGCGTTCGGTGCTGGTCGGCGCGCTCCCTTTGGCGAAAGCCGCGCTCCGCCCTTCTGGCACGATCAATGACATCCGTCCGCTCTCGGCCTCGACGGACGATTCTGCGACCCAAAGCTCGCTCCGCCCGTCCACATGCGAAAGATCGAATGACGTGCCGCGCACCGTAGCCACGATCTCCGGCGTCTCAACGACAAACCCAGCATCCACATCAATCAAACGCAAAAGGCGGGTCCAGATACGGCCTGCCTCGAGACGCAGTTCGACGCTCCGCTCATCCGTCCCCTGCACCGGCGCATCGGACTTCAAGAGGACCTCGGTGTTTGCCCCGAGTTCTGATTCGCCCAACCCGTCCCAACGGATGATGGCGTGCCCGTCTGACCCGGTACGCACGCTATCTCCGGCTTGCAGGACGCGTCCGGCGCTCACCTGTTTCCAAGTTTCGTCTCCCGTGGCACGGACTTCAACCGACCCTTCGAACGAGTCCACGATGATCGCCCGGTCTTTGGATTCCGGTAGGCTCCCCAACGACCAAAACCACACCCCGCCCATGGCGATCAGGAAGAGGACGACGACGGGCACCCAACGCTTCCACATAGCAAAAGGATTGTAACAGATAGGCACCCGAAAGCGAGAGCCGATGGTTGACGGAAAGGGCGTTTTCTGCTATCTTCCCCGTGCTTGGGTGAGACAGATGACCGCCCTGTCAATTGATGGGGAGGAAAGTCCGAGCACCGAACCTCGTGATCCAGCCAAGCTGGATTTTACGAGGGGAAAGCGAGAGCAGCTAACGGCTGCCAGGATATGGCGGGCGAGGATGTAGATACGTGGGACGGACAAGCTCACCGCTTTGACGTCCCAGGACCAACGTTCCCCCGTAAACCTAGGGAAAGTGCCACAGAGACGAACAAAGGTGAAACGTATGTGGAGGTGGACGCCCCTCACAGGCAACGCCTGCCACCACATTCCCCCGTCGGCAACGGCGGGGCGCGGCAAACCCTCTCCGGTGCAAGAGCAAATGGCTGATGCGCAAGCAAAAGCTTTGGTCGCTCGCTAGAGACTGGGTGCGAATCCGGTCCCAGAGAGATGGTCATCAGACCTCGTGGACGCAGCAGCGTCTTTACGGGGCGAACAAAACTCGGCTTACCGTCTCGTCCAAGCAACACAAAACCCCTGTCATCCGGCAGGGGTTTTGTGTTGGCGATGGGGTTGACAAAAACCCCGTTTTACGCCAGGCTTTTGACGCACCTTCCCAATTCGGGAACGGAGTCACAAGGAGGAGGAGATGACAGAGAAGAAGACGGAACCGGTCGAGCAGCGTAGCAAGGCTCGGGAGCTCAAGCCGGAAGAGGTCCTCCTCGTCCGCATGCTGGAGCTCGAGCTGGATCCCGACATCGGCATCCTGAAGCCGGCGGAGGTCGTGGGCCTGAACGGCGAGTTCAAGTCCAAAGACATCTTCACCGGGTACACCGATCGCCTCGACCGCCAGGCCGACGTCCTCGAATCGTCGTGCGGCACCAAGCGCAGGAGCGCAGTGCTGAAGGACGTCGAACGCGCGTCCACGGATCTGGACGATGCGGAGCGTGCCACAGACACGTCACCCGACATCATCCTGAAAGATGTCACGGTCGCCGACCTCGTTCGACACCAGGACCTCAAGCGCGTCTTTGCGCTCGGCTACCTTCACCCGTGGCCGACGACGCGGAACGAGCGCACCAAGCGACTCATGCTGGAACTCGTGACCGCCGTCCTGGAGCTCAAACTCCTGACCCCCTTCGAGTTCCTGAAGGCGATCGGGTTCAACCTCCTCGCTTCACGGCGCGTCCCGGAGGAGACACTCCACCTCCTGCTCGAGACCGCCGTCACCATGGGCGAAGGGGGCAAGAACTTCAAAGGGAGCCATTTCCTCGGGATCTTCAAGCCCGAGATCATGGTCGAGTGCTTCGGCCTCGAGGATCTGGATCGCGTCCTTCTCGCCGTCGCCGAGAAGTACAAGTGGCTCCCCGAGGAAGTCGAGACACCTCCCAGTGACGCGGAGGGTGAGGACCGCGAGACGAGGCGGCCCGATGGCCCGACCGTCGGTGGCGCGATCCTCGCTCTCGACAATCCCGGCACGCCGGTCGAGAGCATCGCTCCACCCGCAGCCCCTGCGCCCACCGCACAGGCCAACGAAGATGACGTCGAGATCGTCTTCGACAGCGACGGTGGGACGGGAACGCACGCCGTCCCGCCACCAAGCGGAGAAGCCGCCCCCCTCCCCAGCCCCCTGCCCCGCACCGTGCAGGAGCCCACGCCCGATACGGTGGATGTGGACGCCGCATTCGACGCGCTGATCCAGGGGGACAAGAAGGACGAGCCCGCCCAGACCCCGGTCCCACTCTCCGGACCAGGAGAAGGCGCCATGGTCATCGCCGCCTCCAAGGACGTTGCCGACCAGTGGAGGGGCAAAACCCCCGCCGGAGGGGCAACTCCCGGAAGCGGCAGCCGGAGCGGTTCCTCGCTCAAGCGCCAGACATGAAGTCTCTCACACGCCCCGTTCGCTCTCATGCGTACGGGGCGTGAATCATTTTTGTTACCAACTCCCGCCCCCACCTCCGCCAAACCCTCCGCCTCCCCCACCGCCGGAAAATCCCGATCCACCGGAACCAGCGGATGACGGGTTCACGAACGCCGTCGCGGCAGATGCATGGTGCAATCCATCGGACATGGCAGCGAACTGGAGCGCCGTCCAGCCGTGCATGTTGCCGTGGATATAGGATGGCGGTTGGATCTCAATGCCGGCGAACTGCTTGGCCCATTCTGTTTCGACGCCAAAGGCAACGGCTGCTGGCAAGAAGCGGGCGAATTGTTCTGGGCGGCGCTCGGGCGCGTCCGTAAAGGTGAGGCGGTCTTTTTCTGTGACGGACAGGAACTCTTTAAAGCCGAGCGCCTCCTCGCGCAAGACGGCGCCTACCTTGGTCATGCGCGGCATTTGCCAACCAAAGAGCAGGATGAAGATCGCAGACAAGACGCCGGAGGCCATGACGATCGGACCAAAGGCATCAATCAAGAAAAAGTGGATCAACCCAAAGCCAACAGCAATCGCGATCCACATTCCGCGCACGAGTTCTGGCCGGCGCTCAAAATACCCGTGCGCCTTAAGCGCATCAAAGACCTGGGTGCGCGCTTTTTGGATGCTGGTCCAAAACTTTCCCTTTAAGTCTTTCAGCTCCACCCGCTCCCCGTGCGCAAAGACTCCCGTGTACAGCTCCTTTTCAAACTCCTGGACGGTCGCGTCCAGCTCCTTTCCTTTTACAAAGACATACTCCGTCTTTTTAGAACCAAACAACCCCGTCTTTTCCTTCTCGATAAACTCGACGGTCAAAAATCCCCGCCGCGCCAAGTCCAAAAGCGTGGCCGTGACCGCGCGGAGCGAGGTGGACTGCTCGATGAGTGAGGTCAACATGGCGGGCGCGAGGCCGTGCGGTTCGTCGTACTCGGCGATGACCGTCCCGCGGCCGCGTGGCTCTTTGCCGTAGCGGCGCCAGATGAGGAACATGGCGACGAAAACGAGAAAGGGCGTGAACAAGAAAAAGTTGTCACGCATAAAATCCCAGATACGCTGTCCGGTCGTCAGCGCGGCGACAGAACCAGGCGGCAAACGGACGGCTACGGTCAACCCTTCGTTTGCATCAAGCGCACGCTCGGCTTTGACGAACGCCTGCCTCCCCTCTTCCGTAATGGAACACAAGCTTTCACGGCTGCCAAAGCTTCCCGTGAAACAGGTGACGTCGCTCGGGGCAGCTGGCCCGTCGAATTGGAGCTGTGCGCGCTCGATCGGGACCTCCCAATCATTGCCGGTCACGTTCCAGTACCATTCATCGCCTTCTGGAAAGGTGTTGATCGCGCGGTTGGTCTGGTAGCGGATGGTGTAGACGTGGCGGCTCGTGATCGTCTTGTCCTTGTCGCCGATCTTGATTGACACAAAATCTCCAGACCGAGAGAAATCCCATGGAATAGGCTTGCCGTCCATCATCACGTCCAACACATGCAAGCGCAGCTTGTAGCGGCCACCGTTCCGATCGTATGTTTCCGGGATGGTGCGGTAGATGCCGTGGCGATACTCATCGCCAAAATCATAGGTGATGGTTTCGGTCACGGTGAGCGTGCGGTCGGCTTTCAGTTCCGCGCTCACATCAAAGCCGCGGATGGTCTCCGCCGCGTGGACAGGAAACGCTACCAGGACGAGGCTGACCAACGATAAAGCAAGGCTTTTAAGGACACGCATAGTATTAAAACCATGGTAGCACGCGCCCCGAAAAACCAACGAACCTACCTTTTTCGTAGGCAACTTGAGACCTCCAGCAGAAGGTGTTAGGTTGTGGGAGATATGCCGCGTCCAAAGATCAAGCGTCCGATCCGTCATACCGTGGCCCAGTATCCCGTCATCGTCCAGGAGGACGCTTCTGGCGGTTATTGGGTTTCGTGTCCTGCTTTCCAGGGGTGCTACAGCCAGGGTGAAACGATCGACCAAGCGCTGATGAACATCCGTGAAGCGATCCAGCTCTGCCAAGAAGAATCCTCTTCTCGGGCTGAACCCCGCAAACCGTCAGATGTCAGCCTGCATTTTGTCCGTGTCTGATGTATGGCTCCCCTTGCCGGCCTGTCCGGAAAAGACGTCATCAAAAAATTCCAACGCATCGGTTATGTGGTCACGCGACAGAAAGGCAGCCATGTCAGGTTACGCCATCCAGGAGCTGCGTTACATAAACCACTAACCATCCCGCTCCAGCGTGAATTGAAGAAAGGATTGTTGAAGCAGCTCATCCAAGATGCCGGTTTAGATGTGAAAACGTTTTTGGATTTGTAACCGAAGGTTTTTTAAAAATGCAGAACCCCACCGAGAGAACCCGGTGGGGTGAGTGATGCAGGAGGCTTGGAGGTGTCCTGCAGGACCTGTGGGTGAAAGGACTAGCGGACGAAGGTCACGATGTCGTCGAGCCCCGCGATCATCCAAGAGCCCGTGAAGTAGTACGCGGGCGCCGGATCGTCGGACCAGTAGATCGCGTCCTGGCCAATCTGTGCAGCGATCGTCTCGCCGGATCCGGATGCCCAGTGGATGTACCCACCGCCGTCCAGGATCCCCTGCGCGCCGGAGAAGGCACGGGGGCCAAAGCCCACACGCATGACCTGCCCGGGAGCAGTGTCCGCGACGTCTCCGCGGAGAGTGAAGATGTCTCCCGAACCGGTCACGTCGATCGGGGTATCGAACATCACGGCGATGTTCATGAACCCGAACTCGTTCCAGGGCAGGATCCCGTCTTCGACGTCCCCGCCGTGGCCGATTGCGACCACGTGGTAGCTGTTGCGGGGCAGCTCCGTCGAACCACGCATCATGCGCAAGTTCGAGAGCGTCGGACGCGAGAAGCCATCCGTCGCGAAGTTATAGGTGAGCCCGCCGAGAGAGATGCTCTCCGTTCCCGGGTTGGTCCAGATATGGGCCTTGTACAGGTCCATGGTGGCACCTTCCCCGAGCACCGTCGTCGGGAGCGTCTCGGACATCACCTGCGGATAGGCGCGAAAAACTCGCACCTGCGGATCACCGAACGTACGGATGAAGGCCTCACCCGACCCGCCCTCGCCCCACGAGAACCCCATGTGGTCGATGAGAAACCCGATGTCCGTTGCGAAGAATGGACCCAGATCGTCGACCGGACGCAGCACGCCTCGGATCTGGAAGCGCCGCAGCTCCCCTTCGTCGAACGTGATCGAGGAGAGATCCAAGTCCACGATCGTCCCGTCGAAGACGTCGCCCGTGGCAACCGCGGTTCCCGCATCTCCCTCGACGAGATCGAAGTGATGGAAGGATCCGAGGTTCCCGATGATGCGCACATTGCCTCCAACGGCATCACCACCGTAGGCGGTCACCGTCACCGTGCCGAGATAGTACGGGTACGGCGAAGGCGTGATGATGCCCGTGATGCCACCGAAGCTCGCGACGAGCGCGACCGGGCCGTCGGGCGAGGCTGGTGGAAACTCCAGCATCTCGACCACGCGGCCGATGATCTGGTTGTTCCGAATCTGGTCGGCGGGGACGCGTTCGCCGTTGTCGACGTACACGACGTCCTCGATGAGTCCGGCAAGCGCCCCGACCGTGACGCGGTAGCGTCCGTAGAGCAGGTGAAGGTCGGCACGGAGCACGAACGTCACGCTCTCACCGGCGTGGATGACGACCTCGTCAGCGAGGTAGACGTTCGCGCCGACCCCTGGATCGAGATCTCGCGGACCCATCAGTACGTTCCCCACACGATCCTCGAACTTCACGTCCGTGACTGCGTCGAAGGGAAACTCGATGGGTAGGCCGTCAGCGTAGCCGATGCCGGCCACCTGCTGACGGAGCCTGACGTCCCTCTCGCCGTGGTTGACCACGTCGAAGCGGAGCTGCTCGCGGTCCTCGCCGTTCATCACGACGATGTCCGAGAGGTCGCCGGGAACGACTTCGAGCCCCCGCCATCCCTCTTCGGGAACGGGGCGATCGACGTACACCGGGACCTCGCGGTCCACGATGTACGGCTCACGGATGGTCTCCTGCTCGGAGACGCATCCTGCGACCACGATGGCCGCGAAGAACACGAATGTCACTTGTCGAAAGTCCATCAGGACCTCCCGGAAAGCGCACCGGTGAAATACCGGTGGGCTTTGAGGAGCCGGTCCGACAGCGCTTGCGCGATGTCGGACCGGATCAGAGTTACGGAAGGCTTGGAGGTGCTTCCGAGGGACCTGTTGTTGAAGGAGCTAAGGAGCGAGACCGAGTACCTGCTCGATCGTGAGCCCGTACTCGGCAACCGGATCGTAGGGATCTTCGGCCGTGACCGGGGAACCGATCACGTAGTTCACGAAGATGAAATCCGGCATGATCGCCTCGTGGTCGGTCATGAAGTCCGGTAGTAAGGAGAATGACATGTCTCCCCCAACCGGACGCAAGATCCCCCGACCTGAGACAACGTACCGCGCCGGATCACTGAAGAGACCTGTCCTGACCGTACCCGGACGATAACGCACGTTTCCGCCGATCGCCATTGACGCAATCGTTGCGTCCGGGAACTCACGGACATTAGCGCAGACCTGCGCGTCGCGGCGGATATTTCCCGTCCCGCCAGGCTCGTGGTACCAGCTGCCGAGGATCGAGGTCGTCGGAAAGACGTACCTTCTTCCGTCCGAACCGATGTAGTACACAGCGCTCAAGCTACCCTTGATGAGCATGCCTGGCAGCGGCTCCACTGCGTCGGTCTGGAAACGGCCGCTGGTGCAGCAGCCGCGGAATCCGTAGATATCCGAGCCGTGCGCCTCAATGGAATCACAGAACCAGTAGCAGCCTCGGTCGGCGTGACAGGTCCAGGCGTTGTCGCCGTGGAGCCGTTGGTCGTCGTCGACCCATCCGTTGCAATCGTTGTCGAGGCCGTCGTAAGGCTCGTCCCGATCGAGACAGGGGTTGTAGGGTTGCGTGACAGTGATCTCTGGTCCTTCGGGGGTGTTGTTCCCTTGGATCCGACTTGGCTCGAGAATCCATCCACCCGGACGAACCACGCTCCCCAGATCGAGGAACTGCCCGTCTCCCCATCCGAGAGCAACCCTGAAGCGATGCGTCCCGCCGAAAAACTGGCCGGGCGCGTCTTCCGCGTTCGAGATGTCCATGGTGATGAGCAAGTTCCTCGGAACACCTGGTTCCAAGAAGAATGCATCACCGAACATCATCCTTCCTGACGAGGTCGCTCCGTTGGGAAGCAACGGGGGCAAGCTGATAGGACCCATGACCGTCGCTCCCGTATCAAGGTCCTTCAGCTTCAGGTCACGCAAGTGCTCCGTCCCGGACGTTCCCTTGATGCGGTCGTCCGAATCGATGCCGTAGACCTGGAACGGGAACCGTCTCACCTCCAAGCGCTCTCGAAGCGCCATCATCGTGAACCGATAGAACACCTCGTCCTGATTACCTCCCCCGACTTCGCGTCCAGGGGTGGCTTCGACGGAGACGACCAAGTCGTACTCCGGTTGAGGGACGGACGCGACCGGATCCATATCCGGCGGATCGTCGGTATCCATCCAGGCATCCGTGGCCGGAGGATCGGGAGGGGTCGCATCTTCGGTTCCGCTCGGCATCTCCATGTCAGGAGCGCGAGCGGTGGCGTCGAAGCCACAACCAGCAACCAACAAACCGAATGTCGAAAGGACGATGCTGAAGAGCTTCATGGCTCTCTCCTTGTGGGCACGCGGCCCGGTTGAAAGGGGCGTAAGCCCAGGGTAACTCCCGATGGCTTTACGAGCATCTGCTCGCACTGCCAATGAGGAGCCGGTCAAATGACCGAAAAGGAGCTGCGGAAAAAGTTATTTGAGAAAGTTTCGATCTTTTCCCTCAAGCTTTACGAGCTCCTTGCTCACGAAGCTGATTGGGAGAGCGTTCCGTAGAGAGACGGAACGCTCGATCCAGTGTAGGTTCGAATAGCTTATTCAATGAACAGATACGCCGCCCGATCATAGGGCGATGGCTTGTAGGAGATCCTCGCACGCCTACGACCTTCCTGGTCGAGGAGCGCGACGCTCCAATACCCTTCCTTTCGTCGACACCATCCTGTCGGCAGTGTCACGAATCGAAAGATTGGATCTTCCGGCAGAACCTCCTGGAAGATGACACCCAAGCCTTCCAGCGTTGCACGCTCTCCCGCTCGGATCTCTGTTGGTAGGGTGTCGCTGTCAACGAAGGATGCGATGTCCCTTTCCTCGCCAGCTCGCAACATGTTGGGGTCCATCCCGTATGACCACGAGCATGATTGTCCGGGCCTTCTCCGGAGCTCCTTCTTGTTTTTAGACGGTCGATCCTGGAAGAACCAGCTATTCCCGGACCTCAGAAGTGCCAGATACTGGTATCCTGCATATCCTGCAGCGAGGAGGGTGAAGACGCCGACGACCACGAAGAACACCTTGAAAAGCAGCTCTGTCGTTTCCATGCGAGCCTCCCTGAAAGCGCACGGACGAGATTGTCCGCAGGCTTAGTAAGGAGCCGGTCAAATGACCGAAAAGGAGCTATGTGCAGCGGTATTTTGAAAAAATAGCATAGCACAAAAATCGCCTTTTGTCAATCCTAACACCGTAACACAGCCAAATAAAAAATTATTTTATCTTAGCCAAAATACCTAACCAAAGGGCAAAAATGCTATACTCTTTTTGTTTATGGCTCGTTTTGATGTGATTACCGTTGGTTCTGCTACGCTCGACCTTTTTTTGCGGAGCTCGTCCTTTGAGACGGTCAAAGACGCGGCCGCTCCTGACGGCTTGGACGCCTGCTTCCCTCTCGGATCAAAGATCGGGGTGGATGACCTGCTCACCACGACCGGCGGCGGGGCGACGAATGCGGCCGCGACCTTTGCCGGGCTCGGCCTCAAGACGGCGTGCGTCTGTCGTGTCGGACGCGATACGTCCGGGGAAGAAGTCTTGGCAGAGCTGAAGCGCCGCCACATCAGACGCAAGTTCGTCCAACGTGATGCGCGTGAGCGGACGGCGACGTCTGTCATCTTGCTCGCCGGAACAGGACATCGTTCGATCCTCGTGTACCGCGGTGCTTCCAAAAATCTTGATGCGCGCGAATTGCCGCGCTCATTCAAATCGCGTTGGCTCTACGCGACATCGTTTGGAGGTGATACGCGTTTCTTGAAAGCGGTGTTTGAAAAAGCGGAACGGAAAAAAGTGCAGGTCGCTTGGAATCCGGGTGAACGTGAATTGCAACTCGGCCTCAAAAAATTGACGCCCTACCTCCGAACCACGGACGTACTCATCTTGAACCGCGAAGAGGCTGCGCTGCTGTGTGAAAAGCCAGCGGACGATATGCGTGGCCTGATCAAAGCATTGAAAGACCAGCCACGCCAGGCGCTCGCCATCACGGACGGGCAAAAAGGCGCGTATGTGAGCGCCGGAGGCAAGACATGGTTCGCCCCGTCGCTGAAGGCGAAACGCATCAATACAACCGGAGCGGGTGACGCATTTGGGAGCGCGTTGGTTACAGGGTTGATCCATCAGCTCGAGCCGCAAGATGCGCTCCGCCTCGCCATGCTGAATGCGACGTCCGTCATCTGCCACATGGGAGCAAAAACGGGCGTCCTGCAGAAGATGCCGACGGAACGGGAGATGAAACGCGTTGCCATCCGATCCATCGTCATATCTACAGTTTAAGTTTTGCTGATAGACTACCTCGTAACGTATGTCCACCATCTTTGTCACGCGCCCCATTCCTGACGAAGGGATCCAACAGTTGAAAAAGGCTGGGCACAAAGTCATCGTCCCAAAAGAAGACAAACCGATCTCACGACGTGATCTGATCGCTGGTGTGGAAGATGCGGACGCCCTCCTCTCCCTTTTGACGGACAAGATTGACGAGGAAGTTTTCGCTGCTGCACCCAAGCTAAAGGTCGTGGCCAACTATGCGGTCGGGTTTGATAACGTGGATTTGGAAGCGGCCAAGGCGCACAACGTAACCGTGACAAATACCCCAGCCCCAGAAGTCGCGGAAGCTGTGGCAGAACACACGTTTGCGCTTATCTTAGCCCTTGCGCATCGCTTGATAGAATCGGATGCGTACGCACGGGCCAAAAAATACAAAGGGTGGTCACCAAATGCGCTGCTTGGGACGGACGTACGCGGGAAGACGCTTGGCGTGATCGGGCTTGGCCGGATCGGACAAGCGGTGGTGGACCGGGCCGTGAACGGCTTCAAGATGAAGTGCGTGTATACGGATCGCAAGCGTGACCGCGAGTTTGAAGGGCGGTTTGGCGCGACGTATCTCCCGCAGGACAAGCTGCTCCAACTGGCTGATTTCGTGAGCCTCCACGTCCCGCTCCTGCCCACGACACGTCACCTGATCTCCACCGCTGAATTCTCGCTCATGAAAAAGACCGCGTTCGTGGTTAACACGGCACGCGGTCCAGTCGTCGATGAGAAGGCGCTGCTCCGGGCGCTCAAGA
>CAZFRH010000005.1:0-46354 GCA_964521235.1 uncultured Gammaproteobacteria bacterium
AATTTTAGGAGTTAAGTATAAAAGACCGCCCGGGGAAAAGATGAGAGTATGATGAGCTCCAGTGGAGCAAACGTTAATAGCAAAAAAACGGTCCAGGATGAGTGGGTCGTTTTTTGCTATTTTTAATTCCATTCAATAAGATAGTCCGATGAAAATGCCAGATCGTCCAAAGGTAAATGAGCAGGCCACGATTGTTGTTTCTCTGGCGACTCCTGACGATGCGGCGGCGATCGTTAACATTCAAGCAGAAACGTGGCTAGCTACCTATCCAAACGAAGAGCATGGGATTACTTTAGAAGATATCAGAGCAAAAAAACTTGATGACCCCAAACGAATAGAACAATGGAAAAAGACCATTAAGGAAGAAGGAGACGGCCACCGGGTTTGGGTTGCAAAAGAGGGTAGTAAGATTATTGGCTATTGTTTGGCCAGGCAAGGAGAGAAAGAAAATTATATCGATGCGCTCTATGTTTCTTCAACAGAACAGGGTCGAGGCATCGGTCAAAAATTAATGACTGAAGTGTTGAATTGGTTGGGAGAAACAAAGCCTATTGGCTTAGGAGTAGCGCTCTACAATACGAAAGCCATTGGATTTTATAAGAAGCTAGGATTTGAAGAGACTGATGACGCAGCCGAACCAGTTCCGCCTTTGCCTTCAGGGAAAATTTTGCCAATCATTAAATTATTGAGGCCTGGGAAAAGTAAGGCTCAAACTTGACTTTAGTGTTTTCCTCTCATCAGATCAGCCCTGCGGGAACGGTTCCATCAGGAGGATTTGGTGGGCGACTTTTGGATCGAGGCGTTTTTCTTCTACCAGCCGTTCGACGAGGGTTGAGAGTTTTGTGTTGCCTTTGCGTGCTAGGAGGACGAGGTCGCCCCGCAAATCAGCGATTTTATTATCCAGATAGTCTTTGGTGACCATCGTGGCACGTATTTCGGTGAACTGCTGATCGATGCTCTTGAATTTGCTATCAATGCCGCTGAAACGTTTATCGACTTCACCAAACCGCCTATCAACTTGGTTGAATCTATCATCAACATGGGTCGCGAAAGCATTTAAAGCCGCCAGGATATCCTGTTGGCCTTCGTAAAGATCCTGAAGGGTAAGCTCTGACATAAAAAAGAGGGAGTAAAGAATAAGATAGCACCTCCTTACACCCCGTTCCACGTTTCCATGCTGCTTGTCAAGGGAGGAAAAGTGCCATACCCTTGGGGCGATGTCCCACGCGAAAAAGATTGCGGAGAACGCGGCTTGGCTCATGGTTGCGACGGCCGGGCAAAAGGCGGTCAGTTTTGTCGCCTTTACGGCGGTGGCGAACTTGGTGGGCGTCCGCATCACGGGAGAGTATTTTTTCGTGATTTCCATCACGTCGATCTTTGTCACGCTCGGGGATTTGGGGCTTACCCCGGTCGTCATCCGGGAACTCGCGGCGGACGAGGCGCGTGGGAGGGCCACGTTTGGCCGCGCGCTCCGCATCAAAGCCCTGTTGGTCCCGCTCGCCACGATTGGGGCGATTTTTTATGCCTGGATCACGCGCGTGGATGCGGCAACGCTTTTTGCGGTCGCTTTGGCCGCCGTCTGCGTCATGGCGGCGGATTCTGTCTCCCTCATTTGGTATGCGGCGTTGCGTGGGAGGCGGGAGCTCCGGTTTGAGGCGTTGGGGATGTTTGTGGGGCAGTGTTTGACGGCGGTCATCGGCATCACGGCCGCAGTCATGGGGTGGGGCGTCCTTGGTTTGGTCGGGGCGCTTGCCGTCGGGAGCTTGTGGAACCTCGGGTGGAGCATCCGCCAGGTGTTTGCCCTCAAGATCGGGCCGGTCGCGCGCGCCATGCCGCACGTCCGCGACCTCATGTCACTCGCCGTGCCGTTTGCCTTGGCCGGCATCTTCGTCAAAATCTACTCCTACGTCGACTCGCTGATGCTGCGGCACTGGCACGGCTCGGTCGCGGTCGGCCAATATGCCGTGGCCTACAAGCTGACGTATGCGCTCCAATTTTTGCCACTGACGTTTGTCGCCGCGCTCTATCCGGGCATGAGCAACGCGGCCGCGAATGACAAGAAGGCGCTCAAACCGCTGCTCGAAGGGTCGCTCCGCTTGATGTTGCTCGCGTCCGTGCCGCTCGCGACGCTGTTGAGCGCGCTCGCCCCGCGCCTCATCCCTCTTTTGTACGGGGATGATTTTTCCGGATCCATCCTTCCGCTCCAGATCTTGCCGTGGGTCCTCATCCCAATCTTCCTGGATTTTCCGATCGGTTCACTGCTGAATGCCACACGACGCGCCGGAAAAAAGACGCTGGCCATGGGGATCACGATGGTCGTCAATGTGGTCGCGAATTTTTTCTTGGTCCCAGCCTACGGGCCGACCGGGGCGGCGATTGCTGGTGTCATCAGTTTTTGGGTGCTGTTTGCCCTTGGTTGGTGGTTTGTCCGCAAAGAAGTCGCGAACGGATGGTTGGCGTGGCTCCTTGCACGTGGCTTGGCCGCGGCCGTGGTCACCTGGGTGCTCACGACCTGGCTCACCGTCCCCATGCTTGATGCATTTGCCATTCTCTTTGCGGTTGCACTCGTTCTGCTGTGCGCGTTTGTCTTCCAGCTCCTCACCTTGTCGGACGTCATGATGGTCTGGCGTTGGATGCAAAGCCGGATCACCCCCGCTTCCACGGAGGATGAGTCATTGCACGACAAACCTTAACTGACCCTCAGGGTCCTGCCACGGAACACCCCGACAAAGTTCGGCGGACCTCACTGTTGTCGGGGTCCCCGTTCCGTGTCACCCTTCGGGGGATAGTTCTCCTATGAAAAAACTCGCGCTTATTACCCTAGATTACCCTCCGGAACGCGGTGGCGTAGCGCGGTATTTGGGCGGGCTGGTCGAGGCTTCAGATGGGGCGTTTGATGTGTTTGTGAATGAGACGCACCAGGCTTCGGGGCCGGGGCATGTCCAACCCGTAAAACTGATCGTTTCCGGGTGGCCGTCCTGGCGGCCGATGGTCGGGTTTATCCGTGGGTTGCGCCGCAAGGGATATGGCTTGGTCTTGGTCAGCCACGTTTTGCCGGTCGGCGTCGCGGCCATGGTTGCGCGCTGGTTGGGCGGGTTGCCGTATGCCGTGATCTGCCACGGGCTTGACCTGCGGCTCGCGCGCATCTCGCGGCGCAAGCGGTTGCTCGCGCGCTTGGCGCTGGGTTCGGCGCAGGTCGTCCTCGTCAATTCTGAAGCGACGGCACGCGAGGTCCGCTTGGTCGCACCGTCCGTCAAGCCGCGTGTGTTGACCCCAGCGATCACACCTGGAACGTATCCGTCCCGCAGCGAAGCACGACAGAAGCTCGATGTTCCATCAGACGCAAAGCTCGTGGTCAGCGTGTGCCGATTCGTTTCCCGCAAAGGGTTGGACCATTTGATCGAAGCGGTAGGCAAACTGTCTGACGTGCAGCTCGTTTTGGTCGGGAACGGCCACGAACGGGATCGGTTGAGCGCGTTGGCGCAACCATACGGCGAGCGCATCCGTTTTGTGTCCCACGCGAGCGACGCGGAGCGTGACACGTGGCTTGCCGCGGCGGATGTGTTCGCGTTGCCCGCCCGCGACGAAGGAGATGATGTGGAAGGGTTTGGGATCGTCTTTTTGGAGGCAGCGGCGGCAGGCTTGCCGTGTGTCGCGGGGAAAAGCGGGGGAGTGGGTGAAGCGATCGTGGACGGAGAGACGGGTCTTTTGGTCGATCCGACGGATGTCGGTTCGATCCGCGCGGCGATCCAAAAACTATTGAATGATCCGGCGCTCCGTGAACGCATGGGGCAGGCGGGCCGGGAGCGTGTTTTGAAAGATTTTCGTTGGGACGATCGCTGGAAGGAGCTCCAGTCGTGGCTATGATTTCTATCATCATCCCGGTTTATAACCACGCGGAAGAACTGAAGGCGTGCCTCGCTTCGCTGGAACGGCAGACGTTGCAGGATTTTGAAGTCATTGTCGTGGATGATGGATCCACGGTTCCATGTGTCATCCCGAGCGGAGCAGCAGCGGAGCCGAGGGATCTCGACCCTGGGAGCCAGATTCCTCCGCTCGTCGCGGACTCCTCGGTCGGAATGACGGAAAGCATAAGACTCATCCGGTTTGAAACGAACCGAGGCGCGCCGGTAGCGAGGAATGAGGGGTTTCGGCAGGCGAAGGGGGAGATGGTGTTTTTTTTGGATGCGGATGCGGAGCTTGCGCCGAACGCGCTTGCTCGTCTCAAGCAAGCATTGGAGGAACATCCGGAGGCTGCGTTTGCGTATCCATCGTTCCGCTTTGGGATGAAGTTGTTTCGCGGACGGGAGTTTGATGTTGAGGCGTTGCGTAAACAGAATTACATCCATACCAGCGCGTTGATCCGGCGTGAGGCGGTGCCGGAATTTGATGAGTCGCTCAAAAAATTTCAGGATTGGGATTTGTTTTTGACCATGGCGGAAAGGGGAGCAAAAGGGTTTTGGGTTGATGAAGTCTTATTGTCCTTCAAGCCACGTCGTGACGGGATCAGCCAGTGGTTGCCGGCGTTTGTCCATCGGATGCCTTGGCCGATCTTGGGTTGGATGCCACGCGAGATCAGACGCTATCGTGAAGCTGAAGCGATCATCCGTAAAAAGCACAAGCTATGAAAAAAGAAGCCTTGGTGTGGGGGTTGGCCCTCTCGGTCGCGCTGGTCGTGTCTCGCCTGACCGTCTTTGACCCGATGTGGCATGGGATGGTCGCCGTGTGCATTGCCGTCTTTGTCGTGATCTTGGCTTCGCTTTGCCCGACTCAAGCGCTCGCTGTCCTCGCGGCAGAACTGATTATTGGATCGAAAGGTCGTTTGTTTGTCCTCTTGGGTGATGGGGTGCAGGACGGCGGCGTTTCCGTACGCGTCCTGATGTTTGCCGCATTTCTAGTCGGCTACGCCGTTTGGACGCTGCGGACGCGGTCGTTCCCGACGCGCGAAATGTTCAAGTCATGGCGGCCGTGGCTGATCCTCGCCGGTTCTGTCGCGCTCTCCGTCTTGCTCGGTGCGTTGCGCCACCAGCCTTTTCTTGTGTCTGATGCGAACGCGTGGGGGTTTTTGCTGCTCGTCGTTCCGGTGACGCATTTGGCGACCATCAAACGTGACGAGCTGTGGCGTGCACTCCGTCCCGCACTGTTCGCTTCCTTGCTCGTCCTCGGCCTGGTCACGCTCGCATCCTTTGTCTGCTTTGCGCGTGAAGCATGCGTCCACGGTGATGCATGGTATTTGTGGATCCGCCGTTCCGGTCTCGGGGAGATTACGACGTTGTTTGAAGGTTACGGCGTGGCCCGCGTCTTTTTGCAATCGCATATCTACGCGTCCCTGGCGCTAATCGGTCTTGTCGCCCTTTCGATCAAATCCATCCCGCGGCACTGGCGTATTTTGTCCATCCTGATCGCAGCAACCGTTCTCATTTCGTTGTCCCGAAGTTTGTGGTTAGGTCTTGCCGCAGGTCTGATTGTCGCTATTGCTTCAGGTTTCAGGCTTCAGGTTTCAGGCATGATCAAACAAGCCTTCTTTCCCTTCATGTTCGGCGCGATCCTGGTCGCCATCCCTTTTTACCTTCCAACACCGCTCGGTGTTTCGCCGTTCGATTTGCTCAAAGCGCGGGCTGAAGTGAGCGATGCGGCTGGGATGAGCCGTTGGCAGATGCTCACGCCGCTTTGGGAAAAAATCCGGGAACGGCCACTCCTCGGCCACGGTTTTGGCGCGACGGTGACGTTCCGTTCCAGCGACCCGCGGATCGTGGAAAAGACGGGAGGAGTCACGACGGCGTTTGCGTTTGAATGGGGCTGGCTCGACTTGTGGATCAAAGGGGGGATCGTTCTTGTGCTCGCCATGCTCGGGCTGTTGGGTTGGTTGTGGCGGGAGGCGCGTACGCTTGATCAAGAACAAAAGTGGTTGGTGCGCTCGACCGTCATCGCCCTCATCGTCACGCACACCTTTACGCCGTATTTGAGCCATCCATTGGGGTTGGCCGTGCTGATTGCTTTGATGGTTCTCGTGGTATCAAAGAGCGCCGATGTGTCATCCTGAGTCCGACGAAGGATCTCACTTGGTGCTCATGAGTGAGATTCTTCACTCCGTCTGACTTCGTTCAGAATGACACGGGGCATGCAAGGAAAATACAGACGCCGGCCCGCGGGGGTCGGCGTAGCGGAAGGAACGTCAGTTGTTGGAGAACTTGATGTGCAGGAGGCGTGCGCGCACCTGCGCCCCTTCGGTGGGGAGGAGCGTGACGACCTGTCGGAGGGCCGCCTCCGGGAAGCGCGCGATCAGGGATTCCAGTTGGAACAGGATCTTCCGGGCCTTTTTTGGGTCCCGGGAACTCCGGCACCGGTTGCAGAGGCGGCGGATGTCCCCGGGGTCCTTGGTGATCTGGACGATGCGCAGGAGAAAAGGGAGGTCATCATCGTCCTCCTCCATCCCGTCCAGGTACTTCATGACGCGCGCGATGTCGCCTAAGTCACGCGTAAGCTCTGCAACGGCCATGAAGAGGTCCAGGGAATCTTGGCACCCGAGCTCCAGCTCATGGGACTTGAGGTACCGATGGAGCTGGTCCAGGTCCGACGTGACGCCCGTCTGCGTCGCCAGCGTGAGGTGCAGGTACCCGACCAGCTCCGCCGCCTCCGGGTCAACGTCCTTGACCGGATAGTTGCGGAGGAGGATCCGCGCGTTGGCAAACTCTTTGCACTTGAGCAGCCAGTCCACCGTGAACCCGAGCAGCCGTTCGCGGTCTTCGAGCCTGGTGATGTTCATGCACCGCGCGATGAACCCCTCGACGATGTCCTCGAACTGTTGGGCGTACACCTTGTGCAGGACCTAGTCCTGGAGCAGCAAAACCACCGCATCCCCATCCTCCATCGGGACGGGGATGATCGTGGCATGTTTTGACGACATGGCGCACCTCCGTGATGGGGAAAGGGTTGATGGGAAAGGGCGATGGGGGCAGGTTAGAGGTTTGGATTTTGGCCGTCAACCAGGCCTTTCCACCCCGGATCCGGTAGGTTAGACTGGCCCCATCCTATGAAACGCTTTTCTTGGCTGTTTTCGCTGGTAGTGGCCGCCAGTCTCGTGGGCGCCGGCTGTTCCAAGCCCACCCCTCCCGTCGAGGCACCGACAACACCCGCCCTGACCCCCGTCACCGGCCGCACCTCCGACGGCTGTGACCATCCCTACGCCCCGTTCGACGCCGGGCTCGCCGTCCGCTACCTGACCACCTACGGCACGACCGAAAGCAGCTATAGCTACCGTGTCGTGTCCAACGAAGCGGGCAAGATCAAAGTCGAATACGAGTTCGGCACGTCCACGACGCCGCTCACCGTCGGGGCGTCTTTTGTCTGCGACAACGGCACGATCAAAGCCGACGGGTACCTCGACATGGGCAACGCCCTCGCCGGACAGCGCATGACGCTCAAGACAGAATCCGTCGAAGGCGAATTCATGCCCAAAGACCTGTCCGTCGGCACCGAATGGACCACAAAGTACGAAGTCTCCGTCTCCAGCGACGACCCGATGCTCAAAGACTTGGTCAAAGACCTGCGCCAAAAGATCACGGTCAAAAGCAAAGTCGTCGCCGAAGAGACCGTCACCGTCCGCGCCGGCACCTTCCAAGCCCTCAAGATCGAATCCGAAACCGAACTCAACCTCATCGGCGCCCCCACCACCGGCCCCGCCGGCGTCCAAATCCCCGCCACGTCCTGGTTTGTGAAGGATGTAGGGATGGTGAAGTCGGAGGCAGGGGGAGCGAGTGGGGGGACCAAATGGCAAGTAGAGGCGACGGAGGTGGGGAGGTAAGGAGTTATGTCTCGTGAGGAAAGTTTGTCTTAAAGGGATTTATACGGCACCATTCTTTTATGGCTCAGCTAGACTTTATATCCGATTCAGATCTTGAACAGTGCGTACGTCGGGTTACGGATGCGCTTGCTCATGCAGAGGCGGCGATAGCAGAAAAGATGCACAGGAATGCGGTTGATCCATTTTCTGCCGTTTTTGATGCCCAGTGGCACGGCATCACTCTTGATGCGTGGTTGAAACTGGAAAAGACTAGGCAGATTCAAAAAACCATGCAGAATTCGCTCGGTAAGTTCCATCAGGACGTTTTGGGATCGATTCCAGGATGGGAGAACTTACAAACGGGTCATATTGTAGATATTCGTAATAAGAAATTGAAAATCGTCGCCGAGATCAAGAATAAATTCAATACCACGAAAGGCAACCATAAGGTTGTGGTATATGATGATCTTAGAAAGGAGCTGATGAAGCCGGAGAATGCGGGGTATACGGGTTATTATGTGGAGGTTATACCAAAGGGGCGGAAGCGTTATGACCGGCCATTTGTCCCGTCTGATAACACAAGGTCAAAAAGGCGAGTGTTGAACGAAAAGATCCGGGTGATAGATGGCTCAAGTTTTTACGATATGGCTTCCGGAAAGCAGGGGGCACTGAAACGGCTTTACGAAGCACTCCCGATCTTTATTACGAGGGTCAACGAAAAAAAGCGGCATGAACCAATCGTTTTCTCTAGTGAGTTCAAAGATTTGTATCAAAGGGCTTTTTCTTAAAGTAGGTTTAAGCCTAGGCCGAGGTCGGTATTTTAAGAAGAAAGGGTGGCTTTGTGGATAAGTAACCATTGCATAGGGCATTGGTTACTATTAATATGTAGGGATATGAACACCCAACTTACCGTCTCAGAAGTTTCGAGGGTGATTGATGTGTCGATCGATACGATCAGGAGATGGGAAAAGAAAGGCCTCATCAAGGCATCGCGGAGCGAATACAATTACCGTGTCTTTGATTTGAATGAAGTGAAGAGGACATTGGAGAAGGTCAACGGTAATTCAAAAAAGAACAACTACCGTATCTTGAAGTCGCAAAAGAAGAGCCCTTACACGGTCGTTGACCTTTTTTCTGGCGCAGGCGGGACGGCACTTGGCCTTGAGAACGCGGGCCTTGGTCACACCTTGCTGGTCGAGTTTGATAAGATCGCGGCGGCCACACTGAAGAAGAACCGTGAAGGGTGGGATGTCCGCTGCGAAGATATTGCAAAGGTGAATTTCAAGAAAGAAGTCCATTCCGAAATTGATGTCGTTGAAGGCGGGTTCCCATGCCAGGCATTCAGTTCCGCAGGCAAGAAGATGGGTTTTGAGGATACACGCGGCACCCTTTTCTTTGAGTTCGCACGTTGCGTGAAGGAGCTGCGGCCAAAAGTAGCCATCGGCGAAAATGTGAAGGGTTTGTTGCAGCATGAGGGTGGCCGGACGCTGGCCGTCATGCTCGCCGCTTTGGAAGAAATCGGTTATCGGGTGTCGTTTAAGGTCTTGCGTTCCCAATACTTGGACGTCCCACAGAAAAGGGAGAGGCTTATCATATTGGCCGTAAGAAAAGACCTCGACATCCCGTTCCTTTTCCCTAAGGAAAAAAATTATACCATCTCACTTAAAGAGGCTTTTGATGGGTGCCCCTCATCACCCGGACAGAAATATACCGAATACAAGCGCGCGATCATGGATCTTATACCGCCAGGAGGTTACTGGCGGGACTTGCCACCGAAATTACAGAAGGAGTACATGGGGGCTAGTTACTTTTTAGGTGGCGGAAAAACAGGGATGGCCAGGAGGTTGTCGTGGGATGAGCCGAGCCTTACGCTTACCTGCAATCCCGCACAGAAACAGACTGAGCGTTGCCATCCCAGCGAAACCCGGCCATTGAACGTACGGGAGTATGCCAGGCTACAGACGTTCCCTGATAGTTGGGATCTCGTTGGGTCAGTGGCACAGCAATATAAGCAAATAGGGAACGCCGTCCCGGTCAACCTTGGATACCACATTGGCCGTTGTGTCGTGGCAATGCTTGATAACGACCCCGACCTTGAGACGATGGAGGTTGGGACGCGTGCCACCCTGTCCCAGTTGGGCAAAGCGTAGACGAACCCATGCCGGATAAGTTCAGCCCGGAGGTGAGGAGCCGGATCATGTCAAAGATAAGGTCAAAAAATACTTCCATCGAGAAGATCGTATTTAAAGAGCTGCGCAGGGAAGGGATACACTTCCAGAAACACTATAGAAAAGCCCTTGGTACACCTGATGTTGCTATTCCAGAAAAGAAGATTGCAGTTTTTATCGATGGCGACTTTTGGCACGGCTACCGATATCCGCAATGGAAAAAGAGGATAAAATCCAGGTTTTGGAGGAAGAAGATAGAGCATAATAGGAGGCGTGACCAGCTTTACTTCCGTACGCTAAGGAGACGGGGCTGGAAGGTAATGCGGGTGTGGGAGCATCAGTTAAAAAGCGATCCTATTGGAATGCTTGAGGCTGTTATTGAGCATTTGCAAGATGGATGAGGGGAATTTATTATTTTATAAGTTCAAATAAGGGCTTTAGTTAACTAAAGTATTTTATATTCGCTCAAATAAATAAGGAGCTTATTGAAATAACGGAACAAAAATTTCTGATGTGTTAAGCAAAATATAAATATGTTTATTCACGACAAGCCAATTGAAACCGAAAAAGATGACTTCCTAAGCAGGAAAAGATTTTCTCAACATCTTGGGAAAGCACTTTTGGACTGGAAAGAAAAAGAAAGTCTTGTCATTGCGATTTATGGTGAATGGGGATCTGGAAAATCTTCAGTTATTAACCTAGCCAATGAATACATTGAGGCCACAGAAAACGATGATAAACCAACAATTATCGGATTTAATCCATGGAGCTTTTCAGAAGAAAAAAATCTCAGTACTCACTTTTTTAACGAAATAGCCAAGGAGCTTGAGATTAAACACGGCTCATCAAAAGATAAAAAGATTGCAGAAAAGCTGAAGCTGTACTCTAAATTATTGAGTCTTACACCCAAAAAGGAAACTTTGAATATTCTTTCCTCAAAAGTGCTTCTAGGCTTGGGTTTGATCGGTATTTCCTCCAGCCAAATAATACAATGGCTAGCTATACCAGCAAACTGGATTAAATATACTTTTTTTGGGATAGGTCTCGTTTTGTTTTTGGTGGGATTATTTAAAGATTTTTTGCTCGGTTTGTCAGATTTTTTTCAACAGAAGTATTTAGTGAATAAAAAATCTATTACAGAATTAAAAAACGAAATAAAAAAAGAGCTTTTAGAACGAAACAAAAAAATTGTGATCGTCATTGACGATATTGATCGACTAAATCAATCAGAAATTAAACAAATTTTTAGACTAATTCGGATAAACGCAGACTTTCCAAATACAATTTATCTCTTGGCTTTTGATAGAAAAATTGTTGAGCAAAATCTTGAAGAGCAAATCGGTGTTTCGGGAAAGGATTATTTGAATAAGATAGTCCAAGTGCATTTTAACGTGCCTTTTGCAAAACCCTCAAAAATATCCACATTTCTTTTCAATGAGCTAGATCGAATTTTGAGCATATTACCTGAATCTGCACAAAAATATTTTGGGCAAGACGAGCCGTATTGGGCAAATATTTATCATTCGGGTTTCAAAGATTTTTTCAAAAACATACGAGATGTAAAAAGGTTCGCCAGCAGTTTAGAATTTAATATCTCTCAAATGTATCAAGGTAAGATAATGGAAGTAAATCCGATAGATTTCATTGCTATTGAGGCGATCAGAATTTTTGCGCCAGATTTCTACCTATTCATGCGTGATAAAAGTGTGATTTTTACTTCTACTGATAGAAACGACCGAAGTTCAAGTTATAACAATCCAAGAAAAGATGAAATTGAAAAAGCATTAAACTCGTTACCAAGCGAAATAAAAGAATCTGTTCTTGAGTTATTGAAAAGATTATTTCCACAAGTCGACGGCATTTTTCAGTACGGTTATTCAACACACGGACATGAATGGCAGTCCAGCTGGAGCAATAATTTAAGAGTATGTGCTACAAATAATTTTGATAGCTATTTTACGCTAATTCCCGGTGGTGATGAAGAGGAATTAAGCCAGTTTGAAATCGAGGAAATTTTAAGCAAAACAAATTCAGCAGAAGATTTTGAAAAGATTATTAGGGAGTACATTGAGAAAAAGAAAATTAGAAAGGTTTTACAAAGGATTCAAGATTTTACAGGTGATCAAGCTCGTATTTCGCAAGATAATGCAAAGAATGTAGTTAAGGCACTTTTTAATATTTCCGATGATTTGCCCGAAGAAAAAGTTGGGATGTGGGATTTCGGAATAGACATGGATTTGATGAGAATAATTTATCAGTTGTTAAAACGAGAAACTGACAAAAACAAGAATTTCGAAATTCTAAAAGAAGCTATTCCGCCGTCAAAAGGCTTGTTTGGTCCAGTTCAAAAAGTTTCCTTGGAGTCATCGAGAAAGGAAAAGAACAAAAATTCTGATGATTTTATAGTGCCAGAAGACAAAATAGAAGAACTGCAAAAATTGTGTCTTGAAAAAATAAAGGGGGAAGCTACCGACAATCTTCTTAAGCATAAAAATTTACTCTTTATTTTATATCGTTGGAAAGAATGGGATAAAGAGGAAAAGTGGAAAGAGTTTATAAAAGAAGTAACTGACGATGACGCAAGATTGCTTTTGTTTACGGTTAAATTTGTTTCGGAAACCAAAAGCCAAACGATCGGCGATTATGGCATAAAGATAACTAAAAAGTTTAATTATAAAAGTGTAAACAATTTTATTGATCTCGAGGAAATGAAAAAAAAGTTGGAAGAAATAAGAAAACAAAATAACGAACTATATAAAAACAATAAGGAATCGGTTGATTTATTCTTAGATAATTTTGACAAAAAAGACAAAGGTGACTTAGATTAAAAAGTCTGTCCCACCGTCCCACCGAAAAGTTTTGGGGCGAAGCCCAAGCAGGGGGTAAAAAGGAAGGGGGTTGGGGTATACAACTTTACGATAAGGCCACCCCTTCCGCCACCCCATAAAAACTCCTTCCCCCTCCCTTTTTGTTTGTTTTATAGATCATGGAAAGCGTTTTCGCCGGGAAACTTTGCACTTGAGGTATACTGTGAGGTATGAAAAGAAAAGACGCAATTGCCCTCCTCGTCGCCCTCGTTGTCCCGCAGCTGGCGGGAGGGATCGGCTCATTGTTTACATCCCCTCAGATTCCAGGATGGTACGTGACCTTGAAAACATCGCCGTTCAACCCGCCAAGTTGGGTGTTCGCGCCTGTATGGACCACGCTTTTCTTGCTGATGGGGATTGCGGCATTTCTTGTTTGGAAGCAAGGGTGGGGACGAGGGGCGGTGAAACAGGCCCTGGGGGTGTTCGTTCTCCAACTTGCGCTAAACACGCTCTGGTCTTTCCTCTTTTTTGGCCTACAAAACCCTCTTGCCGCGCTGATCGAGCTGGTCTTTCTCTGGCTCACGATCCTCTGGACGATCGTGACGTTTTACAGGGTTTCTCGCATGGCGGCATATCTCCTCATCCCATACATCCTTTGGGTCTCCTTTGCCCTGTATCTGAACGCCTTCATCGTCTGGTCTCGCTGATATGCCAAGGACACGCACACAATCTGACCATTACCAAAAGCGCTACCGGTACGTCTGCACAAAACCCGTGGGAAAGCAGTTCGATCCTGCGTTCAAGCCTGATCTGACCCCGCAGGAGATGTTACGGCTTGGCGTGTTTGGCGGCGCTTATTTTGATGGCGTGGACGGGTTGATCCCAAAGGACCTCCCCCGGTCCTGGTTCAAGGGCGTACGGTTTTCACCGGATGGGAAAAAGAAGGATGAGCTCAACTATTTTGGGATCAATGCGAGCCAGCCGCTTTCCGTGTGGCGTGCGAAGGGTTGGATTTATAAGGATGACCCGCACGGCTGGTTCCAGTGGTATTGCCGATACTATCTTGGACGCCGCATTCCCGGTGAGGACGAACGGCAGATCAGGCGCTGGAGGGCGATCGCGCGACATATTGCGCAAATCAAAAAGCATTGCCGCAAAGGAGACGCCTCATGCCATCCAAAACAACGCCAAGCCGTCCTCCACTGGGCGTACGACAGTCGGCGGATGTAGGGGTTTAGGAATGGTGTTCGCTCCAGTTTTTATTCCCCCTCAAAAATTCTTCACCGGTCATCTCTTTTTTTCCTTCTGGTTGGACACGCGTGAGCTTCAGCACCGACCCATCAAAGCAAACAATGGCGGGGGAGCCATCGATGATGGCACGGCGATTCGAAGGGATTCCTCCGCTCCTCGCGGACTCGTCGGTCGGAATGACAGAAGTGGAAAGGACCTTCAGGCGCTTCCCCTCAATTTCAAGATACGTCCCTGGCCAGGGCTCATAAGCCCGTACCAGCCGCTCCATCTGTTCCGCGGTCTGCGTCGCTGGTTCAAATTTTCCATCTTCGCGCTTCAAGAGTTTTACCATCGTTGCTTTGTCGTGGTCTTGTTCGGTCGCTTTTAGTTCTCCCTTCAAATACTTTTCCAAAACATCCGGCAATGTGTTAGCGCCGAGTTTTGATAGGCGGGGTTCAAGCGTCTTCGTGGTATCGTCGGAAGCGATCGGTTCGGTGGCGAAGGCGAGGGTGGGGCCGTGGTCCATTTTGGCGTCCATGAGCATGATCGTGACGCCCGTTTCTTTGTCACCATTCGCAATAGCGGCAGCGATAGGTGAAGCGCCGCGATAGGCGGGGAGGATGGAGCCGTGGACGTTGATCGCGCCGTGTTTGGGCAAGTCTAAGACGCGTTGCGGGATGATCTGGCCGTAGCTGGCGACGACGTAGGCGTCAGCGGGATGCTGTTCGAGGAGCGCAAACCCTTCATCTGTTTTGACGGATTCTGGCTGGAGGACGGGCAAACCGAGCTTGAGGGCGGCTTGTTTGATGGGGGAAGCCATGACTTCCGCATGGCGTCCGACCGGGCGATCCGGCTGGGTCACGACGGCTGTGACCTCAAAACGCGCATCCTTAGCCAACCGTTCCAGGATCGGGACGGCAAAGGCAGAGGTGCCAAAGAAGACGAGGCGAAAAGGGGACATGGATGGATTGACCTAGGCCCGTAGTCTATGCTAGGAAGGGTCGTCCTTTCAACCCAGGAGCAACCACAGGAGGTGGGCCATGGTGCGGTTTCTTGAGCTCACCTATGTGGGCACATGTCTCGTGGCGGATGCAGAGTTCAGGCTGTGGTACCGCGATGAGTGGAACGCCTGTCGTCTCGCGCAGCCAGAGCTGTTCGATGCCCTGAACCGGGGCATGGGCGACCTGCATGGGTTGCCGACGGAGATGCTCTTTAACGAATTCCCGACGCATGCGGAGCTCCTCCAGACATTCGTCCACGTCCCATCCAGTTGGACGAAGGCGCGCACGCAGTGCGTGGACCTGTTCCGGGGGGTGGAGATCCCGGCGATCTCGTCCAAGGAACGCCACGACGGGAGGGAGACGGTGGCGGTCCGGATCCTCCCGTTCACGGGGGACCCGCTTTCCTCCAAGGAGGTGTGGGAGTGGTGCAGGCGGCTTCGGCTGAAGCCGCTCACGGCCATGGACGCCCTCGCGTACGCCACCGTGTTCTTGCGCGCCCCCCGGCCGTTTTGCGCCGTGGGGAGCGTGTTCACCCTCGAAGGCGAGCGGTACGTCCTCTCGATCGAAGACGACGAGCACGGCCTGCCGACGGTCGAGTTCCGCAAAGAGGGGTACTTGCCCCGCCGCGCGTTCATTCCCGTGTACGCTTTTTGACCTACAAAGGGCCCCAGCATTCCTGTGCTGGGGCTCGTCACGTCTTTGGCTCCTGTCATCCTGAGTCCGACGAAGGATCTCATTCCCATCCGTCATTCCGACTGAGGAGTCCGCGACGAGCGGAGGAATCTGGCTCCCGGGGTCGAGATCCCTCGGCTTCGTCGGACTTCGCTCGGGATGACGGGCTGATGGACCCCGTTCATTTAAATATGTTTTGCTTGTTTGTCGTCGATGACTTTCTTGGCTTTGTCGACAAAGAGGATGCCGTTGGTGTGGTCGATTTCGTGTTGGAAGACGATGGCTTCAAAATTACGCAGCTCGAGTTCGACGTTGCGTCCGTGACGGTCCAGCGCTTTGACCGTGACTTTCTTGTGCCGATCCACCAACCCGTATTTGCCCGGGACGCTCAAACAGCCTTCGGGACTTTCGGTCATGGCGTCAGAAGCTTTGGTGATCTCTGGGTTGATGTAGCAGCTCGGTCCGTGTTTGGTAGCGACCACGATCGCACGGATGTTCCTCCCGACCTGGGGCGCGGCAATGCCCACCCCGTCAGCCACGACCATGGTATAGGCCAAGCGGTCCAAGAAAGACTGGAACTCCGGGGTCGTGATCTCGGCAACCGGAACCGCCTGCGAGGGTTCGCGCAGGCTTTTGGCCGGGACGGTCACGAGGGGGAGGGGTTGCATGTGGGAGAAGCGTCAGGTGCGTCAGCAAGAGTCAGAAGCGTCAGCGAGAGATCATATTAGCGGAAAAAAGCGATTGGGTCAAGGTCAATCAGTACGCCTTGGCCAGCGAGAGGGGTAAACAGTTTGATCAGGTCGGCGTCAGGCGCATCAGGTCCCGTGACCGCGTGCCAGACAAAGCGGGTGGAGCGTCCTTTGGAACGGTAGGCGACCGGCCAGGGGCCGCGGAGTTCCCAGGTTGCGTCCAAACTGGCTTTAGCACGTTCGCCCCAGGCTTGTGCTTCTTCTTCGCTTCCATCCACCAGGATTTTGACCAGGTGTTTCATCGGTGGATACCCAAACAGTCGGCGGCTGGTCAGTTCTTCAGCACAAAAGGAGGCGAACCCTTCAGCGGTCAACCACTTTTCCCACCACGCGAGCAGGACAGCATCACTTTGGATAATCAGCCGTCCGTTGGCTTGATGGACGCGGTCTGCCAAACGGCGGAACGCGATCGCGGTTCGTTCCAGCCGGAGCACGTCTTCTGTCGCACCCGCGAGGAGCGCGCCGTCTGTCACGACGACAAGTGCGTTTTCAGGCAATGGTTTTTCTACGTCTGCGTTGGACAGGTTGCGCCATTCGACAGCTTGGTCAGGAAATTTGGATCGCCACACGGTTTGCAAACGATCAATGCCAGGCGTAGACGCGCCAAGCGATGCGCTCCCACAGTGCGGACAGGTTTCTGGCAGGGGAGCGTGGCTGCCACAGCGACGACATTCCGCATCCGTCGTTCCGACCGAGAGCGGAAAAGTGCACCGTTCACACGCCGCGGACCAACTACAGTCACGGCAACGTAAACGTGCGGCTATGCCGCGGATCGGGTGGTAGATGATGCGTGGACCTTCGTGAGTCACAAGGTCAGCGAGCGTGTCTGCGAGGACGGTCGGGATGTCCGAACGTCCGGCACGTTGCCGTTCGCGTACCGTCAGCTCGCATTCGATAGTGGGCGCATCCGATCCCTCAGTGATCGGCGGCGTGCGTCCAAAGGATTCGACCGTGACGCCTGCGTGTTCCGCACACCAAGCGGTAAGCCGTCGCGCATCGTATCGAGGTGCAAGCTCGTCTTGCTTGTGGTCATCATTTTCCGGTTCGTCTAACAAGACCGCGTCCGCGCCACAGGCGAGCCAGGCTCCCACGCGTGTCGTGACAAGGATCGCTTCGTCTTTCGCTAAAAAGTCTGACCACGTGTGGAAAGCGGCAGCGCTTGGTGTGTCGCTGGTCAGGAGCGGTGCATTCAATTCCAACGCGTAGCGCGATGCCCGCTCTTTCCACGGGGTGATGATGAGGGTGCGTCCGGTTTGTGTCCGCGCCGTTTCGATGAGCTTCGCTTCCGGATCGACCGTCATTGCGAGCGGAGTCTGACGGAGCGCGGCAATCTCACGTACATCCGTCATTCCGACCGAGGAGGCTTGGCGACGAGTGGAGGAATCTGGCTCCCGGGGTCCAGATCCCTCGACTTCACTGCTGTTTCGCTCGGGATGACGAAGGGGCTGGCTACTCCTCGCAGTGACGGAGGGCGGATGGGGACGGCGGGGCAAGTCGCGCAACCACGCATGCACGACCGTTGCTTGCGAGCTAAAGGTCCGCGCGGCGGTCCAACGTACGAGGTCGACAAATGATCGCGGCAAGCGGAGGTCGGCGTACCGGCCGATCAAGGGCTTCGCTTTTGCAGCGTACGGGGAGTCCGCATTCAATTCTCCAACCACGCCGACGAGCGGACGGCCACGAAAGGGAAAGGTGACGACATCGCCAACTTCAAGCGCGAGACCGTTTGGGACGGCGTAATCAAAAGCGTCAACGCCAAAGGGGGTGCGTAACGCGGGGATCACTCGGGCGAACATAGTGGTGTCATCCTGAACGGAGTGAAGGATCTCAATCAGACGGAGTGAGATTCTTCGTTTCACTCAGAATGACAAATCATCCCAACTCATACCGTGCCGTCAGGTAGCCGACGCCGAAGGGGGCTTCGTAGCAGAGTTCTCGTGGTTTGGCGTTCATCCCTTCGAGCGCTCCCAACAGGGTGATGATTGGTTTGAGACCGCACTGGTCAGCGGCTTCAGCGACGCCTGGGTCAGTAGCAAGCAACGCTTCGATGTTCCCGGCCGCGACGCTCTCCCGCACCAATCGATCAAACGCGATCCCTTCTGGCCGTTCGCCTTGCGGGCTTTTCGCGTTTGCGTGGTGGGAGAGGTCGGCGGAGGCGAGGAGCGCGACGCGTGTCATCTCGCCGTGCAGCACATGGTTCAGTTCGCGGCCGTACGCGCGGTGCGCTGCAAGGTCCAGCAGGGAGACGGACAAGGGGACGAGCTTCCATGCGGGCAGGTCCTGCGTCATCAGGTGGAGCGGGACGGTAAAGCCGTAGTCCAATTCTTCTTGGCTCGTCAACGTAAAAGGGATGGTGGTGTCGCGCATGTGGCGCTGGAGGTGGTCCAACAGCAAAAAATCCACTTTGGCTTCTACCGCCGTGCCGTGGTCGCCGAATTCGCGGATCACGCCTTTGAACTTGTCGGCCACGTTGCCAGAAAAAGCGTCCGGATAGAGCGGGGCGTGCGGCGAGAGCATGACGATCGTCTCGACTTTGGCGACATAGAGGAGATGGGAGAGCTCCTCCATCGCCCTGATCGTCATCGCCAAGGATTCACGGTTTTCTTTGCCGACCGCTGGGATGAGGATCGGCGAATGCGGCACGATGCCAGCAAACACGATCATAGCCCTTGGCTCTCAGCGAGAAGCGTGCTTGGCGCAGGTCGCGCGTCGACCGGCGCGCCGACGGTGTACGGTTCCAGCACCACGGACGGGAGCGTCACGACGTTCGACCACTTCCATCCAAGGGCTTCAAACGCCTCGCCGGACATGATCGGGCGGCGGAACCCCTGTTCCATCACATAGACGGCAGGGGATTCCGGCGTCCGGACCAGCTCACCGTCCCGAAGTTGATAGGGGTCGCCGATCCGGTACGTCTCAAGCTTGGCTTGGGTGATGGCTTTGGCGGGTCGGCCGCGGAAGTACAGGCCGATGAACGCCTTGTGCGGGAGACGGTGCCGGACGTTGTTTTCGATGTACCAGCTCGTCCCCTCGCCGTCCTTCACGAGCAACCCCATCGGATGGAGCGTCTCTGTGTTGATCACCGGGCCGTTTTCATATTCCGAAAGCTCTTCGTCCGAGGCGGCCAAGAGCTCGTCTTCGTTAAACGCGAACTGCCGGAACGCCTCCATGTTGGCGATCCGGCGCTTCGTCCGGTCTACGAGTAGATAGCGCGTCCCAGCCGGCGTCTCGACCAATGCGTAGTTGGGGAATTTGATGGGAGCGCCCAGCGGATAGGCTCCGAGCTGGCTTTCGGTCGCTTCAACGATCTTTTCTGCCGCCACCATGGAGTGGGCGATGCTTTTTGATGCGAACGGACGCTTGGTACCGAACCGGATCAGGTAGATGGTGCCGGTATCCGAAGATTGGACGACCGTCCCGTCCGGAAAGGAGACGGAAAACCAGCGTTGCCAGATGCGCCACAAGTTCAAGTTCCCTTGGATGTGCGGGGTGTAGCTGTAGAGCATGGCGGTCGCGCGGTTTGAGGGGATGATGCGGAGCCCGTCAATGAAGACACTCTTGCCGGGCGCATGTCCGGCGACCGTCGTGCCGCGTCCCAAGAGTTGGAGCAGGTATTTTTCGCGATGTTGTTTTGCCGCCCACTCGAGTTGGTTGGCGAATCCCTTGAAGTCTTGGATGCTCGGGTCATCTTTGGAACAGCTGTCGCACACGCCGTAGCCCGTCGCCCAGTCAAACTGTTTGGGGGCTGGGGTCGGGTCTTCGACCAGGCTCTGTTCCTTTTGTAGCAACACCATCAGATATTTTGGGTTCAGCTTATACGACGTCGCCACGCGCCAGATGATGTCCGCCACGGATTTTTCCTTGCCGTCAATGTCCGGTTGTGTGGTTGAGCCAAGGCTCCCGCGCGTGCTCAAGAACCGTTGGACGTCGTCCCGCGTCATGGCGCCAAGGCCAAAGATATCTGCGTCGCTCAAGACGGCATTCGGGTCAAAGCCAAGGAGCTGCGCTTGGGCAAGGCCTGTGCTGGACGGATCCGCTGCCAAAACAGGGGAAAAGGGCTGGCAAACCATTGTGGCCGTTACCAGCAAACCGGCCCAGGCAAAAAAGGGTCGTTTCATGGGGTCAGGGTAGCATGGCCGCAAGGCGTGCTACAATCGCCCCGTGGCACGTTATCCGGACTGGGTTTTGGCAGTGGGAGCCGCGCTGATCAGCCTGGTCTTGTATGCGTATCTCCCGAGCCTAGGTTTAGCGGTTTACGCCTCCCCGGACGAGACGGGAAACGCCGTAGCCGCCGAGCAGCTCGCGCTCCACGGCCGGGCAAGCCTCGCAGAACCCGAAGCCGTGGCTTTTCCCTGGCTCCATCCGCGTAGTTGGGTGTCGCAGGGGGAGACGATCGTTCCGGTTGGATTTTTGGGGTTGCCGTGGTTGGCGAGCTGGCCGGTTCGACTGTTTGGTCCGTCCGTCCTGCCGTGGATCGGGGCGCTGCTGTTTGCCTCTTCCGCCATCCCGCTATTCTATCTCTTACGTCGCTTCGGTCGGCTGCAGGCATTTCTTGGCACGCTGGTCGCCATGACCATGCCAAACGCCATCTTGTATGGCAATCGTGGTTTGTTTCCGAACGCGCCACTCGTTGCGTTTGTGGTGTGGGGGGTGTGGTTGACGCTTCGTTCTTCCTCCTCTGTCATTCCGACCGACGAGTCCGCGAGGAGCGGAGGAATCCCTTCGAAGGGATCCCTCGGCTACGCTGCTGCTTCGCTCGGGATGACAGGCAGGATGATGCTCGTCATTCTGGCGGGTCTTGCTTGGGCTTTGGCTTTAGCGATCCGTCCGGTGGAAGCAGTCTGGGTTTTGCCTTGGCTCGCCTGGTCTGCGGCAGAAGCGGGGTGGAAGCGGCGTGAATGGTTGGTTGCGGGAGCAAGCGCGTTCGTCGTCGGTCTTTTGGTCGAGCTTTCCGTGCACGCGACCTATGGGCGATGGTTTGTCGTCGGATATTGGTTGCGCGACAACCCGCTCACCGCGCTCCGCCAAGCGTACGAACCTGTCTTGAGCACCGTCCGCCTGACGCCGTTTGGGATCCATCCGTTCAACATTGCGCGTAACGCCATTGGATTTTTGGGGGGCTTGCTCGCACCGTGGACCGTCCTCGGCCTTGCCGCTTTGACGGCCGCCTTCCTCCGTTTTCGCCAACGTGTCCCTCCGTTCGTCTGGTTGTGCCTGTGGACAGCGGGTTGGCTCGTCGTCTTCTATGGTAACGGCCGTTATCTGGACCATATTGTCCCGGGAGCCGTGACCGTCGGCAATTCGTACCTACGTTACCTGTTGCCGCTCGCCCCGCTTCTCGGCCTCGCTTTTGCCTGGCTCGCGCGTGACGTGATCGTCGGCAAGGGGAGCCGTGCGGTGTTTGTGCTGATTGCGGCAGCCCTCATCCTCGGTGGCATCCACCGTTCTACCATCGCCGATGACGAAGGCGTCTGGTACACACGCCGCGAACTGGTGCGTTACGACACGATCCGCCAGGAAGCGTTGCAGGCGTTCGGTCCTGGAGCGGTCGTCTTTTCTGACCGTTCGGACAAGATTTTCTTTCCGGTGATGCGTGGCGTTTCTCCGCAGCCATCCGTGGCGGACATGGCCGCGCTCATCCGCTCGCAGAAAAAAGACGCGGGGTGGTTTACCCGTCCGCCGACGCAGGATGAACGTGATGCGTGGCGTGAGTACGGGATTGAAGTGCAGGACGCCGCCAATTTTGGGCGCGAGAATTTGTACCGGCTTGTCCCACGGCCATGAACATCCCGCGCCCGCTCGTCTGGTCCTTGGCGGCGATCCCGTGGATCGTGGTCGCGCTCGCGTGCTTCGCCTTCCTCATCCAGCGCTTTCCGCCATCCGGCGTGGTCCAGTTCCGTTTTTTGCATGACGGGTCTTCCCCTTGGCTCACCGCTTTCCTCCCCGGCCAACGCGTGACTTCCCCTGGCATCCAGCCGGACGGGTGGACGGGCCAGCGCATCCTCGGCTCTCCGGTATACGCCTCACTCCGGTCGCCTGGCGTCTACGATGACGTGGCTGTTGGCCTGGAGTTCCGTCCGCAGAACCAACCGCTTATTGAAATCGGCATTGAACGCGATGCGGCGACGCAAGCGTTTGAACTCCGTCCACTGTGGAGCGAAGCCCTGTCAAAAGGGTGGCGCCAGGTCACGGTCGGGAGCCGGAGCGGGTTTGTGCGTGAGGGTGATTCAGACGCCGCGATCCTGACGGACAAGCCAGAAGAACTGCTCGTCTGGTACGCGACGAGCTCCGTCCGCCAACTGTCCGATCCAGCCGGGACCCTTGTCCGCACGGAGATCAACCTGCGCGGCTCGCATGACTTCCACCTTGTGCCGGCGGGCGGCGTCGTTGACCTGGCGTTTGACATCCAAGATGCCAACCGGTCACGCAACGGGAATGCCGTCGTCTTCCGCATCACCAAAGGCGAGGAGCTCATCGCAAGTGAGGCGCTCGGCACGGGCGGCAGCGCTGACCGCCGGATGGGGGAAGTGGTGACCAAGCGCATCCGATTGGATGGGTTGTCTCCTGGCGTCTACCAAGTTTCGTTTTTGGCGGACGACGACATCTTTATCCGCGCGATCTCAACCACCGCGAAGCATTGGGTCGTCGGTCCACGCCTCTATCTCGCGGATGCCGTCGGCTGGAGGCCGGAACCGCCCAGGAGCGTGCTCTGGACCAACTCGCAGCACATCGTCGCAGAAACGTTCCACAACGAGGGGTTGCAGACGGTCCAATTCGGGCAGCAACCCGTCGCGCTGACCAAGACCCACCAACCATATCCCATGGCGAGAGCCGCCGCAGAACGCGAGGGGAGCGTGCGGCTCGAAGCGCCAAAGAGCGACGTGCGCCTGATCGGGGACGGGTATTTCGCCGTTGACCCGTCCGTGCTCTATCTCCCAAAACCACGCCGGCTGACGGACGCCTCCCGTCCTTTGGAGGAGGGGATCCGCGCCGTCCTCACCCCGTACCGCGGAGCAGAACGCCTGTCCGACGGATGGCTCATGGCCACGACGACCTTTGCCTTAGGCGGCATCCAAGACCGCCCGCGCCTCACGCTGTCGCTCCCGGGCATCCTCGGCCGACAAGCTGCGTTGGACATCCGTGCGGTGACGCTCGAGTACCAGCGGCCGGCGTTGAGTTGGGATGAGTGGTGGCAGGTCTTGAAGCGCGAGCTTGCCTCGGTCTGGCGACGCCTATGAGTGTACGCGATGCATGGCACGTCATTTCAAGGCACGCGGCGCTCGCCCTGTGGACGCTGGTCGTGTTGGCGATCACGGTCGAGATCTTGGCGCCGGGTTCGGTCAGCGCCTTCTTCTCGTTGCTTTGGCTTGTCCCGCCTGCGTTCGTCTTGGCCTTACTCGTCCCACACCAAGCATCGCGCCGTTGGGTTAGTTTGGTGTGGAGCTTGCCGCTCGCGGTCTTGTTCGGCATGGCTACCGCCGCCAAGACCAGCGGACTCGGACGCTCCTCCCTGTTCCTCGGCGTCCTTGTCGGCGTGGGTGTCGGTGTCGCCGCGCTCGTCCTGGCAAAAAACAGGCGCATAGGAGAAGATGACGAGACATAACTATGGACTGCCTTTTTTGCAAGATCGTGGCCGGAGACATTCCCGCCGAACGCGTCTACGAAGATGACGCGGTGATCGCCATCTTGGACATCAAGCCGGTGAACCCGGGACACGTCTTGGTGATCCCGCGCACCCATTCAGACGGGTTGCACGACGCAGACCCGGCTACGCTTGACGCGACGATCCGCGCCGCGCAAAAAATCGCGCGGGCGCTCGTCGCCTCCGGCTTAGGGCAAGCGTTCAACCTTGCGCAAAACAACGGCGAGCTGGCCGGACAGGTCATCCCACACCTCCACCTCCACGTCATCCCACGCCGCGCCGGGGACGGGTTCAAACACTGGCCAGGGACGCCCTACCCGTCAGATACGGAAGCTCAAGCTGTCGCGGAAAAAGTGCGCGCCAGCCTCGTGTCGTCCTGAGTGAAGTCCGACGAAACGAAGGACCTCACTCAGGCGGATTGAGATTCTTCACTCCGTCAGACTCCGTTCAGAATGACACAGTGACGAATGCTGTCGTCCTGAGTAGCAGCGAAGGACCTCACTCCGAAATCCGAGTGAGATTCTTCGGTCGTTGCTACTCCCTCAGAATGACACAATGAGAATGCTGTCGTCCTGAGTCCGACGAAGGACCTCACTCCGTCTCATTCGTGAAACCAAGCTCAATACCCAAATCTTTCCAGGTCGGATTCATTGAGTTTATGAGCATATTTTTTTTGAACCTTTTCCATCCTTTGAGTTCTTTTTCGCGTGCAATAGCTGAAACGACATCACTTGTTTCTTCGTAGTAGACCAGGTGTTTTACTTGGTAGGTTTTTGTGAAGCCTGCCACCATGCCAACCCGATGTTCATGGAAACGTCTTGCAAGATCATTGGTGACTCCGATGTAGAGGACATTCTTCCATTCGTTTGAAAGAATATAGACATAATAGGTTCTACCCATACAGAGTGAGATTCTTCGGTCGTTGCTCCTCCCTCAGAATGACACGGGGGACATCACTCCACCCGTAGCCCCCAGATCCCTTCAACCTCTCCACGTGTTCCGGCGACCACGAGCATGCGTCCAAGGACGGAGAGGCTGTGGATGTCATCAAAACCGGCAAGCGTCGTGACTTGGCGGCCGCCACGGTTGTCGAGCTCGAGCGCGTAGACCGTGTTTTTCGTTGCTAAGAAAATCGTCCGGCCGCTTCGGTGCCAGACCGCGTCAATGAGGAGGTCGCTTTGCCTCCAGATCGGTTCTGGTTCAGAAACGCCGTCCCAGAGCGTGAGCTCATTGGCGCTGACGAGGAGGGCCTTGTCTCCCGAAGGGCTCCAGCGTAGGCCATCACCCTCTGCCCGCGACGAAACCGGGTCACGGTCAGCGGTCGCCAAGGAGAGCCAACGGGTTCCATCGAAAAAGTACCAACGCCCGCCACGTTCTTCGCTCGGGACCCATTCGCCGAGCGGAAGGCGAAGGGCGCGTTCAGGGGCGCGGTCATCCACAAGCAGGAGCTCACGCGTCGAGCTGCCAACGGTGAGCGTCAGGTCGCCGATTTGGGACGCCACGCCCGGGGCAAGAGGGGTACGTTCCGCGACGTCACGGCGCGGCAAGAGGCGGATGCTCGCTGTCCCGTCGCTCCCGACGGCCGACCCTTCAAACCAGGTGTACCAGCCGTCGGCAAGAGGATCTACCCGAAGGGACGGAGCGGTCCGCGCGATCCACGTCGATGCGCCCTGTGTGTTTCCGCCGACTAAGAATTCCGTTCCGCCTTCGCGCCAGCGCAATTCCACTCCACCATCAAAAAAAGGTCCCCGAGAAAGCGGGACGCCGGCCGTGAGGCCGCCTTCATCCATGACGCGTACGGTGAACCCCGTTGCTTCGCTTGACAGGATGGCGATGCGGTCACGTTCCGTGTTTTCCGCCATCGTCAGGATGGTGCCGGTCGCGAACAGCTCCGGTTCGGCCTGCCTCCAAAGCCAGACGGTGTTGGCAAACGTGACCTGCTCGGGCCTGACATCCAGCGCTTTTTCCCACGCATGGAACCCGGCTCGTTCCAGTCGGATCGAATGCATCCCAGGGGCGACATTTTGCAGGGTGACAGGCGTTGTCTCCTGGGTGGCACCACCATCCAAAAAGACGCCAGCGCCGCGCGGCGTCGAATCCATGATCAGCGTGCCGTTGCGTTCGACCGCGTTTTTCTTGGGGTTGTAGCGGTACCCGGCGGTATAAAAGACAACGACAGGCGCGAGCCCTAAAAAGACCGCCAAGTAGAGCCAGGGCAGGATCCGGCGGTGGAATGGCGGATGGTAAGGCGACCTCGACATGTGGACACAGGTACGATACACTCTACAGGATTTTTCGTCAGCGTGAGCCTATGCGCATGGTGATCCAAGGCGGCCACCGATTGGAGGGCCGTACGAAGGTCGGTGGTGCTAAAAACGCCATCGGCCCGCTCTTGGCGTCGTGCGTGCTTTTGAAGGGGACGGCGCGGTTTACGAACGTCCCGCGCATCACGGACGTGTTCTCCTTGATCGAGATTTTGGAGAGCATGGGCGCGTCCGTGCGTTGGACGGATGAGCACTCGCTGGAAGTCAACACGGCGGATGCGACCCTGTCCAAGCTTGACCGCCGCAAGATGAAGAGCATGCGCTTTTCCATTTTGCTCCTCGGTCCGATGCTCGCCCGCTTCAAGCGCGTGGATGTCCCAGAGCCGGGCGGCTGCATCATCGGTAGCCGGCCGATCGACACGCATTTGGAGGCGCTGCAGGCGTTGGGTGCCAAGGCAGAGCAAAATGGCGGCGGCGCGGTCTCGCTCGAGGCGCGTGAGCTGACCGGCGGGGTTGTCGTCCTGCGTGAGTTTAGCGTGACCGCGACAGAAAACCTCGTGATGGCCGCCGTCACGGCCCGCGGAAAGACGTCCATCCGCCTCGCGGCCGCAGAACCGCACGTGCAAGAGCTGTGCCGCTTCCTCGTCCGCGCTGGCGCCAAGATCAAGGGGATTGGGACGCATGACTTGGAGATCACGGGCGTCAAATCCCTCACCGCACCAAAGACGGCCTGGCGCGTGATGCCGGACACGATCGAGGTCGGCACGTTTGCCGTAGCCGCCGCGTTGACGCACAGCGAAATCGAAATCATCGGTGTTGAACCGTCGCACGTGGACGCGATCCTCGTTGCGCTGAACCGCGTCGGCGTGAAGTATGAGCTGACGCGTAACAGCCTAAAGCTCAAACGTTCCGGCCGTTACGACGCCTTCAAGCTCCAGACCATGATCTACCCGGGCTTTCCCACGGACCTGCAAGCGCCCTTCGGTCTCTTGGCAACGCAATGCCATGGCACTTCCCTGATCCATGACCCGTTGTTTGAAGCGCGTCTTGGTTACATCAACGAACTGGTCAAAATGGGGGCGAACGCCGTCATCGCTGATCCCCACCGCGTGGTCGTGACCGGCCCGACCGTCTTGCGCGGAACCGAGATCCGGAGCTTGGACCTGCGCGCGGGCGCCACGATGGTGCTTGCCGGCCTTGCCGCAGAAGGGGAGACCACCATCCATGATGCAGAGATCCTGGATCGTGGGTATGAAGACTTGGACGGGCGCCTCGTCGCCTTAGGGGCGGATATCCGCCGCGAATCCGATCGGGTATGATAGCGCGCATGCCGTCCTTTCGACCGAAGGTCCCGATCCAGGTTCCCGCCGCCGTGTGGGTCGTCCTCTGCATCCTTGCGCTTTTGGTCGGACGTGCGTGGGGCGTCCGTGTCCCGTCCGACGTGCGCCAAGGGAGCTCAACGACGACCGGAGCCGTCATCGGCATCGGTCAGCTACCGCCAACAGACCAGCTCATGGCGGATGACGTTGAGTTCAAGCTCTTTTGGGAGCTGTGGCAGACGTTGAAGGAAAAATATTACGAACAACCGATCGAGGACAAAGACCTGTTCTATGGAGCGATGGCCGGGTTGGCCGCAAGCTTGGGTGACCCGTATACGAACTACTTCCCCCCAAAGGTCGCCGAAGAGTTCCAGCAATCGTTGGCGGGCAAATTTGAGGGGATCGGCGCGGAGATCGGGCTGAAGGACGACCGGATCCAGGTGGTCGCCCCGTTGCCGGAGACGCCGGCAGAGCGCGCGGGCCTGCTCGCCGGGGACATCATCACGGAAATCGACGGCGAGGACACGGCCGGCATGTCCGTTGAACAGGCCGTGAGCCGCATCCGCGGGGAAAAGGGGACGACGGTCACGCTCATGGTCGCGCGCCCCCTGTCGAAGAACCCGCCGTTTGAAGTCGCGATCGTCCGCGACGAGATCCAGATCAAGAGCGTCCGCAGCAAGGACTTGGCGGACGGGATCATCCAGATTGAAGTCACGCACTTTAACGGTGACACGGAAGCCGCGTTTGACCAGGCGGTCGGGCAGGCGCTCTCCAAGGGAGCCAAGGGGATCGTCCTTGACCTCCGCAATAACCCAGGTGGGTTTTTGGACACGGCCCTGTCTATGGCAGGGGAATGGGTCGGTGACCGCGTCGTGGTGAAGGAGCGGCGGCAGGGCGCCATTGTCGGGGAGTTGCGGGGGACGCGCCGCGCGCGCCTGTCCGGCATCCCGACGGTCGTGCTCGTAAACCAAGGGTCGGCCAGCGCAAGCGAGATCGTGGCCGGCGCCCTCCAGGACTATCAGCAGGCGACGATCGTTGGCATGCAGACCTATGGCAAAGGGTCTGTCCAGGATTATGAGAACTTTACCGACGGTTCGGGGATCAAGATCACCATCGCGGAATGGCTGACCCCGGACGGGAGGACCATCAACAAGACGGGGCTCACCCCGGATGTCGTGGTTGACAGAACGCTCGAAGATTATGAAGCACAACGAGACCCACAACTCGACCGCGCCGTCGGCATCCTCAACGGGACCGCGACCGGAACAACGGCGACCGTCCCGCTTCCGTAACCGGCGGCGGCGTTTTCGGACCGAGGTCTCCTGTGGAGGCGTGATTTTCCGTCGCCGCAGCGGGCACGTGGAAATCTTTTTCATCAAAGACCCGTATAGCCGGTGGACGTTCCCCAAGGGGCATCAAGAACAGGGGGAGAGCCTGGTCCAAACGGCGGTGCGCGAGATCAAGGAAGAGACGGGCCTCGAAGGGCTCCGCTTTGTCGCGCCGATCGGCCGGACCACGTTCCGCTTCCGCCGCGAAGGGACAACCATCGAAAAGACGGTGCACTTTTTCCTGTTTGAAGCGCCGTTGGACGCGAAAGAAACCATGACCGGCGAAGGCGCGATCTGGGAAGCGTCTTGGTTTAAGGCGCACCAGGCTTTTTCTGTCAGCGGCTACAGAAATTTGGACCGCTTGTTGTCCAAAGCGTTGCGTTTGATTTCCGCTGAACGTCGCTCAAAACAACCACCAAACCATCCACAGATCTCTCCGTTGACGTAACGCTCGACCGTGGGGGTGGTATAAGCTACAATGAGCACCATGAGACGGACCCTTTGTTTCGTTCTTTTTGGGGTCTTAGGCTTGTTCGCAACGGCACCAGCCTACGCCCAAGAAGTCCCAGGCCCGATTTTCCAAATGCAGGATGGTTCTTTTTACCATCCGCCTTCTGGCAAGCACGCCGCAACCCGTGATGACCTGCTCTGGCTGATCGCCAACCCGACGGCTTCCGTCCCGCCGACCGCCGTCCCAACCGCCCCGGTCCCGGTCCAAGCGCCAGAGCACCTGACGTTGGTCAGCGCGATCCGTCGTGGACGTGAGATGATGCGCGCCATGCCAGCCGACCCGACGCCGGAAGCGGAGCGCCCGCTCATCGCATCCCAGGACGAGTGGCGCGAAGTCACGCTTGCCGTCTGGCGCAAGGACACGGACGAAATCACATCGCTGACCATCCAAAAAAAGAATGCGCAGGTGCAGCTGCCCGCCACCCGTCCTTTTGACGTGAAAGTCGTGCGCTCGAACGGGGTCAACAGCCTCTATGAAGTCAGCATCCCAAATGCGGTCGTCGTTGCCGTCCGCTACCCCATCCTCAAGCCTGTGGCTAAGGCCGGAAAAACGGTCGGACACCGTTTGAGCGAGTATGCCGTCTATACGCCGTACTCCGCGGCGTTGCACACCCCGGAAATGGTAGAGGAAGGGGCGGTCCAGCTGGATGGGTACGTCAAAAAAGCGTTTGAATTTTTCCGGAGGACCGGAGTCATGTCACGCGCCCAAAAAGGAAAGAACATTGCGGACGTGGTTGACCCGAATTTAGCGAAGACCATCCTCGTCATCGAACACTTGGATGCTTCGGCGCTGGTGCGTGACCCGAAGCGCGCCGTGGAAACGGTCCTGGTCACGATTGCCGCAAACCCAGAAAACGTCTATGGATACTCGCGTTCTTCGGCCGGGGCGCTCGGGATCGCGCAGTTCATGCCAAAGACGTACGCGTCAATGGCCAAGCGCCCGGAACTCGGGCTGGTCCAAGACATAGACCCTGGTTCGACGGAGCCGGAGAACGCGACCCGTGCCGAGATCGCGTACCTTGATTATATCCTCGCCACCATGCCCGCCGATGTCCGCGAATCCTACGGATCGGATACGGGCAAGATCAACGAGTATCTGGCCGCGGCATACAATGGTGGATCGGCGCGCGTCCGTTACGCCATCAAGATTTGGGACGACCAGATCGCTGGCATCCTCCAACCGAAGCAGATCCTCTTGCGAGCGCGGTTGCGCCCGGAGACGATCGGCTACGTGAAGAAATACCGGAGCGCGTACGACATCTTCCTCGCCCCGTCGACGACCCCAACCTCGAGCCCTGTCAGTGCAGCCTTTAGCCACTAACCATTTTTTCTTATGACCCTCTCCCGCTTGTTGATCCCAGCGCTGGCACTTGTCGTCCTGTTGGGCGGCGGATGCCCCGTCCCATCGTTCAACCTGACAAAAGTCCATCCGTTGCAGCCATCGGGGAAGATGGCGTTTGGGAAGATTGGGGGGATGATGAGGGCTGGGGGTGAGATGATTTCGTCTCGGGCGACAAACGGGGGAAACACGGCGATGTTCACGGCCCCAGCGGCTGGGGTGGCGATGGAAGCCGGGGACGCGGTGGGGACGGTGTCCCTGATCGTGGATCCGTCGGTGCCTGGGAGTATGCCCCGCCCCACGCCTCCCGTCCCACAGCGTTTTGCGACGGTCGAGTATGTTTTGCCGGAAGCGTTGCCGACCTGGGGTGAAGAAGGGGATGTAGTCAAGCTCGGGCGTTCTTTACCGGATGCAAAAATCGCTGGACAGCTCGCCGAACGTGCAGGGTTGCCAAGCGCCGTGCTTGATCGGGTGACCGAGATCACGGGTATGAGCGTCCAATGGAAAGACGGGCAAGGTTTGGCGTGGTCGTATGATGCTGCATCCCGTTCTTTGTCCGCCTGGCGCGAGACGTATGCAAACGACCAAGGTTCGCCGCTCAAGATGCCACCAGACCGCACAGAGGCGATTGCCATCGCCGACAGCTTTTTGGACAGCCACGGATTTAGCTCGATCAAAGCCCGCGGTGGGATCGTCGAACCGTCACCGTGGGAGGTCATGCCCATGAGCGGCGGGGGGACCGCTGGGACCAGCATAGCGTATCCCTGTCTCATGGAGCGTTCGGTTTCTTCTGACGGCATCATGGCTCCACCGCCCATGGCGACCCCGCCAAGCGCGCCGACGATTGATCTTCCCGAAATCAAAATGATGGTTAGCGGGGAAGAGGCGGCCGTGACGAACGTTGCTCCTACGATCTGGCCAAGCCCGTGCGGGTGGGATTATTCACAGGTCACGGTGACGTATCCGGAAACGCGCGGGGGACAGTCGGTCGTACATTTGGGAGGTTATCCGGCGTTTGCGGGCTCGGTCGTGGTGGACCTCCGCAACAAGCGCGTCTCGTCCGTCTCGCTCATGCTGGACCGCCCCAGTGAACGCAGCGCGTATCCGTTGATTGATGCGGCGACGGCCAAGCGCCGCCTGCAAGCCGGAGGGTTAAACCCGGTCTGGCCGTACTCGGACAGCGGTTCCATCAAAGTGATGATCGAAAAAGTGGAGCTGGTCTGGTTGCGGCATGAATCATGGAAGGAAGGGTCCTCTCAGACCTTTGACCTGCCGGCGTTGCTCGCCACCGGGAACGTCAAGCGTGGTGACAAGGATGCGTCTGAACCGTACCGGACAGTCGTCCCGTTGTTGACCGATGATGCCTTGGACGAATCCATTGATTGGGAGGGTGGATCTGGAGGGGTGCCTGTGCCGTTCCCAATGCCCGTCGACGCGCAGGAAGCCAGATAGGGTTGAAATTAAATCGACCCCGGGCAGGTGCCTGGGGTCGAAGGGTCGGGTTTTGTGCACTCCAGCGAGGAGCGTACGAATGGTGCTGGCCGTCTTTTGACCCTTACTGCATCTCCCTTTCGGTAGACGCCTCTTGATCGAAGAAAGCCCTCAGTCACTCGCAAGGAGCAGAGTCCCCAAAGGGATCAACGCTTCGCTGGTGGTGTGTTGCGTTCGAGCGGTCAGGCTACTACTCCTGAACTTGAGCTGAGCTCCTTCTGGCCGAAGCCATATGGTTTTCTCGAGCTCTCATTCCTGACCGTTGCGTCCCATCCCGGAGGGTAGGGTCGCCTCGTGTTGCTTCACACCCGCTCGATTCGTCTTTGAGAGGTTGTTTCCGGCTTTCGCCTTCAATCGTCATCAGCTTCAACGGAGGATTTGCCGTAGCTTTTCTCCTCGACTGACGTCGACCCGCAAACCGTGCTGACCCCGATCCCATTGAAGGGACATCCTTGTGCCGTAGGTCGCTTTCGCTCACCACGTCATTTTGGATATAGGCCGCCGTATTTTTGGGCGAACTCTCTCTCGAACGTATCGAACGGCTCGGTTTAGCTAAACGCCTGTCTCGCCTTGCGGCAATGTTGGCAGATCAGCCATTCCAAGTCTGTTGCACACGTACCCGGCGAGCGGTCCGACTGGTGTCAGGCTGGTCGCTTGGTACGCGTGAGTTCTTTTTAAGGTGCATATGGAAACTTACGCTTCGTTTATGGAGCCGTCAAGAACATCCTGTGGATAAGTTTTTTCGTCTTTTTACCCCGTCACGTACCATAGCCGCCATGACCCCAATGCGTGAGCAAAAAATCCTTTCTGTCCTGTCCCGGCGCCAACCCGATCTTGCCGTGATCGTTGAGAACGTGGATGATCCGCACAACATCGGGGCCATCCTCCGTTCCTGCGACGCCTTTGGGGTTGGTACGGTCCATCTGCTGTATACGAAAGGCAAGCTGCCTCGTCTTTCAGAGTTGCGGACCAAAGCGGCGGCAAGCGCGCTTAAGTGGTTGTCCGTTGAAAAGTGGGACTCGTTGCCCAAGCTCGTCAAAGAACTGAAAAAGCGAAAACAGAAGATTGCCGTCACCGCGCTCACCGGAAAAGCCAAGGAGCCAGCGAAGACGGATCTGACGCAGTCGATCGCGATCGCGATCGGTAACGAACATGATGGCGTATCAAAGGCTCTGGTCAAAGCTGCGGACATCAACCTTCGCATCCCGATGTACGGCTTCGTGCAAAGTTTTAACGTGTCCGTGGCGACAGCGCTGATCCTGTCAGAAGCTGCGCGACAACGTGACGTGAAAGGCATGTACAAAGAACGGGCCCTCAAGGCCCGTGAACGTGCAACGCTACTCAAGCGTTGGGCGACTTAGCGTAACGTACGCAAAAGCTCGCGGATTTTTTCCGCGACGGCGCGTGCCTGTTCCACAAACGTCCCTTCGCCGCCCGTGGCAAAGGTGGCGCGCTCGCGCGTCCCGGTAGCGCCAAAGACGCGAGCGATGTCTGCGGCAGAGTGGGCGCCTTTTGCATACAGCTCGACGCGCAACCGTCCGCGTTCCTCGTGCATGATGGTGATGACCTTGGCTTCTGGGGCATAGGCCATGAGCTCGCCCACCATCCCATCCAACGAGGTACCTCCTGTTTCCAGCAAGTCAGACGCGCCAAGCACGGTCCAGACCAAGCCCGTCTCCTTGTCATGTTCCAAACGCGACAAGGCACGGCCCCATAGCTTCAACTCCGCGACCGGGGTCGTGCGCCAGAGGGCGTGGACGATCTCTTCGCGGCGCGCGCCTCGTTCCATCAACCGCGAGCTGGCTTGCAGGGTCAGCGGCGTGACATTTGGCGTACGGAAGCTTTGCGTTTGTGAAATCATCCCGGCCAAGAGGGTTGTTGCGAGATCAGCATCAATCAAATCCGGATTCCAGCCTTCGATCCAACGTGCCAAGACCTCCGTCGTCGAGACAGCATTCAAGTCAACCAGGTTGACCTGGCCCCAGTTCTCATTCGTCGACTGGTGTCCGATGTTGACGATGGTCGTGCGGTACAAAAAGTCGGCATGGTCGCGGAACAGGTCGCCGAGGGACGCCATGTCCGGCGCGCCGACGGCGATCACCAAGTCATACCGGTCATCACCGTGGCGGAATGTCACGTCTTTTGGCGACCATTCACCACTGGCTGGGACAAGGGTCACGGTCAGCTTGTCGTCTTTGACGTCATACATCAGTTCGGAAAGTGGGGACTGTTTGACGTCCACCTCAAGATGGAAGGCGCGCACCGCCCCGATGTTTGGACGTGCGTCGACCTTCGGTAAAAAGGCGGGGAGGGGATGCATGTCCACGCCCGGTACGACAATGTCATGCGTCTTCTTGAGTTTGTTCAGCAACAAGGACACCGCAACAGCCCCGGAAACGGTGTCGGGGCCAGCGTGTTCTGGGGCGGCGACCAAGATCCGCGTTGCGCGGCTTATGATGTCGATCGCTTGTTGGTCGGGCTTGAGGGCCATGGGTCACTATTCCGTGAGGGGAATGGTCTAAGTTAGGCTGAAAAGAGCCTTTGGTCAAGGGTTGGCGGTCTTCATTTTGTCAACCAACGAGATAACACAAAGAGTTTCCCCAGATACCCTGTACGCTTGGCAATAAAATCGGTAAGCTCCGTGCGTATGCCAGAGCCACTGGACCTGCCAAAAGCGTATGACGCGAGCCAAGTAGAAGACGCGATCTACGCGACCTGGTTGTCATCTGGCGTGTTTAATCCGGACCAGCTGCCGGCACGGAACCAGGCCGGGGAGCCGTATTGCATCGTCATGCCGCCGCCCAACCGGACGGGGACGTTGCACATGGGGCATGCCACCATGCTCGCCATCCAAGACCTGCTCATCCGTTTTGAGCGCATGCGCGGCAAAAAGACGCTCTGGGTGCCTGGCACCGACCACGCGGCCATCGCGACCCAAGTCAAAGTTGAACAGCTTTTGATGAAGGAAGGGTTCAAAGACCCGCGCAAGGAGCTCGGCCGCGAGAAGTTTTTGGAACGCGTCGTGTCCTTCGCGGAGGAATCACGCACCATCATCAATAACCAGGTGCGCAAGATGGGATCGTCGTGTGATTGGTCACGTGAACGGTACACGTTTGACGCAGAACGCAACCGCGCCGTCTACGAAGTGTTCAAGATGATGCACGACGACAAGTTGATTGAGCGCGGCTACCGCGTCGTGAACTGGGACCCGCAATTCCAAACCACGTTATCTGACGATGAGGTGCAGACAAAGGATGTCACCGCGCGGTTGTTGACCTTTAAGTACGACAAAGATTTTCCGATCGCCATCTCCACTACGCGCCCAGAGACAAAGTTCGGTGATACGGCGGTCGCCGTCCATCCCGAAGACGAACGTTACGCATCCTACGTTGGCAAGACGTTCGAGCCGACGTTCTGCGGAAAAAAACTTTCCATCAAGATCATCGCCGACGCCGCCGTCGATCCTACGTTTGGGACAGGGGCGCTTGGCGTTACGCCGGCCCACTCGATGATCGACGCCGAAATGGCGGAACGGCATGGGTTACCGACGGTCCAAGTCATTGACCAGCAAGCCAAGATGATGGACGTGGTCGGTCCAGAGTTTTCCGGCCTCTCCGTCACGGAGGCGCGCAAAAAGATCGAAGAACAGTTGAAGGCGGATAGCCTGCTCATCAAGGTGGAAGAAGTACCGCAAGCCTTGCCGATCGCGGAACGTGGTGGCGCGACGGTCGAGCAACTTCCGATGAAGCAGTGGTTTGTCCGGGTGAACAAGAAATTCAAACTTCGTCAGGACACGCTCGCTAAATGGAAGAAAGGGGATGAGGCGACGTTGAAAGAATTGATGTTAGCCGCAGTCGAGTCCGGGCAGACGAAAATCGTTCCGGAGCGGTTTGAGAAAGTGTACTTCCATTGGATCAACAACCTGCGAGACTGGTGCATCTCGCGCCAGATTTGGTTTGGGCATCGCATCCCCGTCTGGTATCGCGGTGAAGAGATGGTTGTGTCAGATGTTTCGCCTGGCGATGGTTGGGAGCAGGATCCAGACACGCTCGACACCTGGTTCTCGTCAGGGCTTTGGACGTTTTCGTCACTTGGTTGGCCGGATGAGGCGGAGTGGTCGAAGTTGCGCGCCTACCATCCAACATCAGTTTTGGAAACCGGACGAGACATTATCTTCTTTTGGGTCGCACGCATGGTGCTCATGACGACCTACGCGTTAGGTGAAGTCCCATTCAAGGACGTGTACCTGCACGGTCTTGTCACCGACGAACAAGGGAGAAAGATGTCCAAGTCGCTCGGGAACATTTTGGATCCGCTCGACCTCATCCCAAAATACGGCACAGACGCCGTCCGCCTGTCCCTCTTGATGGGCATGACGCCCGGACAAGATACGAAGCTGTCTGAAGCCAAGGTTGAAAGCTTTCGTAACTTCACGAACAAGCTCTGGAACATCAGTCGTTTCATCCTCACTTCTGTCATTCCGACCGACGAGTCCGCGAGGAGCGGAGGAAACCCTTCGCTGGCCGACCAGTGGATTGTAAAACGCCTTTCCGATGTCACAGCTTCTGTCACCAAGAAACTGGAAAGCTACCAATTTTCCTCCGCTGGCGAAGAGCTGCGTGATTTTACGTGGAGTGATTTGGCTGACTGGTATTTGGAGATCGCTAAAGTTGAAGGGGGTAAGTCCGATACACTCAAACACATCTTGCAGACGGTCCTGAAGCTTTGGCATCCCTTCATGCCGTTTGTGACCGAACATATCTGGTCCGTGTCCGGCAACGAAAGCTCCCTGATCGTCTCCGACTGGCCCTCTCTCCCCCTTACGAAGGGGGAGCCGGAGGGGGTGCCCGCGTTCGACGCCCTCCGCAACCTCGTCATCGACGCTCGTCGTCTCCGCGCGGAGCAGGGGATTGAGGCTGCGAAGAAAGTCACGTTTGCCTGTGTCGTGGACCAACACATGGCTACGCTTATCACCTCTAACCTTGCCTGGATCAAACGGCTGACCAATGCGGCGGAGGTCCAGATCGTGGACGTCATCCCATCCGGTTGGCCGGTCACTTCTTCTGGAGCGATGACCGTCGGGCTTGAATTAGCTGGGGCGATTGATAGGGAAAAAGAACGCGCGAAGATGGAAAAGGAATCGGAGCAGCTCGCTTCGTACATCCAGACGACAGCGCTCAAACTGGAGGATCCAGATTTTGTCGGCAAGGCTCCGGCCAAGGTCGTTGAGAACATGCAGGCAAAGTTGTTGCAGGCAGAAGAATCAAAAGCGGCGCTCGAAAAGCGCTTGGCAAGTTTGCGTTGACGTCAGGAGTTCCGTTTGTTACACCCTCGACGGAGGTTGTTTGATGTCCGAAGAAGACCAGTCAGAAACGATGCGGTTGTGGTGTGTGTACCAAGATGCCGATGGCCCGACACTGCATGACGTGATGCTCCGCCGCCAACCGGACGGTGCCTACGAAGGTCCGAGTTGGGAGGACGGGTGCCGTCTCCGGTGGAGCGACGGCAAGATCGGGGTCTTCCCGTGGCCGTCCGCAAAGCCGGTCATCGGCCCACCATGGAGCCTCGAAAGGGCTGGCGAATACTTTTGGACGCGTTCCGAGGCGCTTGCCTTCCAGGTCCACGGCATGGCCGTCCGGTACACCAAGCTCGGCAAGGTCCTGGTCCGTGACCAGCTCGTGACGAACCTCGACGGCTGGATCGCCTAGCCTCGCCGCCGCACCGAGTTCTCTCCCTGAGGACAGGCTCCTTCCGCCTGTCCTCTTCGCTTTATTTACAGCCTCCGCGCTAACCGTTACCATGCTCGCGATATGTCGGAGGGAAAAACGGACGCACCCAGGATCGAATGGCTGCTCACGCATGGCGTGGAGCGCGTTTTACCGTCGACTGACGCGTTGAAAGAACGGTTGACGAAAGGTGGGCGCCTGACGATCTACAATGGGGTTGACCCGACCGGACCGACGCTCCATCTCGGTCATTTGCTGACGCTGAAAAAATTGGCGGAGTTTCAAGCGTTGGGGCACAAGGTCATTTTGTTGATCGGGGATTTCACCGCCATGATCGGCGACCCCACGGACAAGACGGCGACCCGCGTCCAGCTGACGCGCGAGGAGGTTCTCGCCAACTGCAAACGATACAAGGAGCAAGCGTCTCGCGTCCTCGCGTTTGATGGGCCAAACGCCGCGGAGATGAAGTTCAATAGCGAGTGGCTCGCCACGATGTCCTTCGCTGATGTGATTGAGCTTGCTTCGCACTTTACCGTGCAGCAAATGTTGGAGCGTGACATGTTCGAAAAGCGGGTCGACGAAGGGAAGCCGATCCACCTCCATGAATTCTTCTATCCGCTCATGCAAGGGTACGATTCTGTTGCGATGGATGTGGACGTGGAAGTCGGCGGGAATGACCAGACGTTTAACATGTTGGCAGGGCGCACCCTTTTGAAGGAGATGAAGAAGAAGGAAAAGTTTGTACTCGCAACAAAACTACTAACGGATCCGACTGGGAAGAAGATGGGGAAGACGGAAGGGAACATGATCGCCATGACAGATTCGGCGAACGACATGTACGGGAAGATTATGAGCTGGCCGGACGATATGATCCTGCCAGGGTTTGAGCTGTGTACGGATGCTCCGGCAGATGAGGTCAAGAAGATCGCGAAAGCGATGGAAGGGGGAGAGAATCCCATGCAGTTCAAGCGCGACTTGGCGCAGCGCGTCGTGACATGGCTTGTCGGCGCGGCCAAGGCAGAGCAGGCAGCAGAACACTTTACGCGTGTGCACAGCGAAGGTGAAAAACCAAAAGACATCCCGACGGTGCGCGTCATGGGCGTGCGGCGTTTGTCGTTGCAGGATGCGATGGTCAGCGCAGGTCTCGTCACGTCAAAAAGCGAGGCGCGGCGGCAAATTGAGCAGGGCGGCGTCAAAGTCAACGACCAGCTCGCGACGGACGAAAAGATGTTGGTGGAGATCGTGCCAGAAGGCGTGCTCATCCAAAAAGGGAAGCGCCACTTTGCGAAACTTGTCCCATAACTATGGAAGCGCTGAAACAATGGAAACAGGAGTTTGCCGACCGCCTGTCCAAAAAACTGGGCGTTGAGGTCAGCCCGGAGGAGATGACCGTCCCACCGGACACGACGAAGGGTGATTTGGCGTTCCCGTGTTTTCGATTGGCGAAAGAACGGAAGATGAATCCGGCGGAGCTGGCAAAAGAAGTGGCGGGGGATTTGGCCGAGGGATGGATCGCCGCCGAGTCGGTCAAAGCGCAAGGCGGGTTCGTTAACGCCACGCTCAAAGTCGGCGAAGCGGTCCATCGTGTCATTTTGGATATCGAAGCGGCCGCGGAAACGTACGGGGACGCGACAGCGACCGGACAGCGCATCGCCCTCGAATACGCCCAACCGAACACGCACAAGGAGATGCATGTCGGACATTTGCGTAATGCGATCCTCGGTTCGTCATTGATCCGTTTGTTGCAGTCAGCCGGGAATGAAGTGATCGCGATGAGCTATCATGGTGATGTTGGCGCACACGTCGCCAAATGTTTGTGGCAGCTGGTCAAACAAGCGGGCGTCGATCCGATGACGTTGACCGGGGAAGACGTGAACCACCTCCTTACTTCCGTACCACCTGAAAACCAAAACGGCCGTTGGTTGGGGAAGGTCTATTCCAAATCCACGGAATCGCTTGAAGCTGAACCCGAAGCACAGACGGTCATTTCTTTTGTCCAACACAAACTAGAAGAACGTGATCCGGTGTGGGACGCGTTGTGGCAAGAGACGCGCCGTTGGAGTTTGGATGAGATGGCAGGAATTTTCCGCGAGCTCGGGCTCGTCATTGATCGGCAATATTTCGAATCCGAGGTCGTGGACCGCGGCCAGGAGATCGTGGATCAGCTGCTGGCGAAGGGGGTGGCAAAGGAAAGCGAGGGGGCGATCATCGTTGACTTGGAAGAGGAAAAGCTCGGTGTCTTCCTCGTCCGTAAGTCTGACGGCGCTTCGCTTTATGGGACGAAAGACCTCGCCCTCGCGGAGCTGAAAGCAAGGGAGTATCCGGATGCGGAACGGAGCCTGCTCATCGTGGACAATCGGCAGACACTCTATTTTAAGCAACTGTTTGAGACGTTGCGGCGCATGGGGCACAGCGTTGAGCACGAATTTGTCGGATACGAATTCGTGACGACGAAAAGCGGCGCCATGTCGAGCCGTGAAGGCAATGTTGTGTCGTACGCGTCCTTCCGTGATGCAGTCCTCGATGTGGCTCGTCGCGAAGTCATGGAGCGCCACGACGATTGGTCAGAGGGAAAGGTCTTGCACACCGCCTGGTGCGTCATGTTAGCCGGGATGAAGTTTGGGATGTTGCGGCAGGACAATGACCGCGTGTTTACGTTTGATATCGAACAAGCGTTGGCTTTTGATGGCGCGACCGGGCCGTACATCCAATACGCGGCCACGCGCCTCGGATCCATCCTGCGGAAGGTTGAAACCAAGCCGGATTTGGATGACAGGCTGACGTTCCACTTCAACCATCCTTCAGAAAAGGCGTTGGCCATGGCGTTGGCGGTGTGGCCAGAGACCGTCGCGAAAGCGGCAGACGAGCTCCGTCCGGCGTTGGTCGCCCAGTGGTGTTTGGAGACGGCGCAAGCCACAAATGATTTTTACCGCGACGTCTCGGTCCTCGAGTCCGTGGATGAGTTACGCGATGGGCGGCTCCGTCTCGTGGCAGCGGCTCGTATCGCCCTCATCCGCGGCCTCTCGCTCCTCGGCATCCCGATGCCGGACGAAATGTAGGGTTGACAAACCACGCTTTTTGGGGTAGGTTCGGCGTGGTTTGATTTCAAGGGAGGTGACCGGTGTACGCTGACAAGGTCCGTTTCTTCCGCTTCTTCACGATCTACTCGTTCGCGGCGACCTGCCTCGTCTGGTTCGCCTCGTACCTCTTTGGGGGGTTGCCTCCAGAGCAGCAGGCATCCTTCGGTTGGGTGGTTCCGCAGGTCCTGTCGTGGATCCCGGGGGCGAGCCTCATCCTCAACGTGTTTTCGATGATCTGCTTCGTGACGCTACGATCCTTGGTCCGTCCGCTGTCTGCAACGGTCGAGCGGTTCGCGGAGGACGAGCGCACGAACAAGGTGATCGAAGAGCTGCGAGCGAACCTCACCTTTCACCGCTTCCGGTACCGGAACGCCAAGCACGATCTGGAGCGGCTCCGCCATGAGCGGAAGATTGCTGACCTGCAAGAGCGGATCAACGCCGAACGGAGGAAGCTCGGCATCCAGATCGAAGCTCGCTCCTTCGAAGAGCTCCACTAGGAGGCCACATGGAAGTATCCTCGATCGTTTCTCTCGCCCTGGGGGCCTTGATCCTCGCGGCCATCATCGGAGCGGTTCTCTGGTCGTTCAAGCCGAAGAGCCTGGTCGACAAGCGGCTACGAAAGCTCGCGGAGGAGGACGTGAGGAGCCGATACGAGCGGCAAGAGCGGCTCCATGTCCTCCGTCGGACGCTCACGTCCCTGCTGAAGAGCTACGATAGCTCGAAAGACTGGGTGTTGAAGCGGAAACTGGTCCATCAGATGAACAAGATCCGCGCCGAGATCGACGAGCTCACCCAATCCCACCCACCGGGGGACGCATGATCGCTTCATGCGCCCCCGCGCCCTCTCTTCGCCCCGACCGCTTGACGTGTCGGGGCTTCTGCTTTTGACCGGCGGACGCGCCCTTTGTAACGTGGCGCGGTATGTTCAATTCAGCCAAGGCGGGAGAGGGGAGACAGGAGAGCGTTGAGGGCACGGTCATTGCCCGTGGCGTCAAACTTGAGGGGGATTTTTCCAGCCAAGGGGATGTGGTGATTGAGGGCGAAGTGGTCGGGACGCTGTCCGCTGCCGGGTTGCTGCGCGTCGGCGCAGAAGCGGTGATCAAGGCGGACGTCAAGGCAGGGGAGGCGGTCATTGCCGGGGCGGTCGAAGGCGACCTCACCGTTGAGCGCCGGCTCGACCTGATGACGACCGCGCGCATCAAAGGGGACATCAAGACCGAGACGATCAGCGTCGAAGCAGGTGCCGTTTTGGAGGGGAACGTCAGTGTGAACCGCGCAACCGTGCCGCCCGTTGAACCGGAACAAGAAGGGGAGGGCGCATGAACCCGACCTTTGCGTATATCTACGACGCCTTCCTGTCGGACAGGAAGCACGAGCGCGAGCTGGCGCAGGCCGAGACGGAGCTCGCGCGCCTTGGCGTCGAGGGAAAAGTCATCCGATTATCCATGTTCCGCCAGGTACGTGAGCTGGTCGCGGATGCGATGCGCCTCGGTGTGCGTAACTTGGTGTTTGTCGGCAATGACCGGACATTCCAGTCCGCCCTCCCTTTTTTGCCAACCCTAGACGTCACGGTTGGCTTTATCCCATTTGAGAAAACCAGCGTGATCGCCCAAGCGTTCGGCATACCGACAGGTGTCCCTGCGACCGAAGTGTTAGCCGCGCGGCGGATTGAGTTATTTGACCTTGGGACGTGTGATGGCCGCCCGTTCCTCGTTGACGCGGTCGTTCCTACCCCAGGTTCCAGCTTAGAAGTCGAAGGGCGCTATCGTGTTGGATCGGACAGCGCGCATCTTGAAATCCGCAACCTCATCGGCAACCGCGCAGATGATGGGGAGTTGGACGCACATTTCATCCCCGCTGAACCGTCCGGCCTGTTCGCCAAATGGCGCGAACGCGTCCTCGGCAAAGAGACGCATCTTTTGTTCAAGCAGGGGACACTGACCTGCCCCCCGGGCTCGTCCCTCATTTTAGATGGGGAAGCGGTCTCGGGGAGTAGTTTTTCTTTTGGGGCGTTGCCGCGGGCGTTGAAATGTATTGTGGGAAAGACGAGGCAGGGTTGACATTTCTCCTTTTTTCATACAGGGTATCCACACAACGCACGTTCACAAAAGGGGACAGGCATGACGGATAAGAAGCAAGAATCGAATGCGCTGGCCCGTTTGGACCTGCGCAAGCCCGAGGACATTGTCCGCGAAGAACGGGCTAAGCTGGAGGCGGTCATCGCCAAAGCTCCGCCGCGGTGGTGGTACGCCTACAGCAAGCTCGTGTACGGTGAGGAGCGAAAAACGACGCCGTTGATGGCATCTTTTTTCGGCATCGTATCGTTGGCAGCGATCGTAAGCTTCCTCGTGGGGGTGCCTTACGCGCTGACGATTGTTTTGTGTGTAGCTGCCGTCTTCTTCTCGGTTTCCGAGGGTTGGATCGCGCGGTTCAGTAATGGCCTTTTTCCGTTAGCGTTTCTTTTGGCGCTGCCAAGTTGTTACTTGTGGGCAACCGGCAGAGGTGGCCACAGTCGGGACGAGATCGAAAAGGCAAAAACGGCGCTCAAGGAGTTTTCAGCCCAGAAGGTCGTGAAAGCTTTCTACTTCAACCGGCTCGCCAAGGTGAGAGATGATTTGCTCGGCGCAGGATCGCCGCTAGAGAAAGCCGGGGCCGAACTTGTCGAGCGGCGACGTATAGCGCAAGAAACTCTGCTGGAGCTGGAGAGGCGCGCGAGAGGGGCTCCTCCAGAGCGTTATGCGGCTCTCAATCAAGCTTTCGGAGAAGCGACGGAATACATCAAACGCCTCGAAGCTGCCTCGATCAAGAATACTCAGGCTGAGAAAAAAGCAAGGGAATTCTTGAGCCACTGTTATGAGTTGGTTGATGGGATCGATGGCGCTATGGGGGACGCCGAGCTGATCGCAAAGCTTGGGATGGAGATGGCGGTCGGTACTTCTTCGATACGGAAATCAGAAGAAGCTATTGAGCACTTGGTCGAGGAACTCTACTCGCGTGTTGTCAGTCTGTGCACGGCTGCGACGGCTGCTCATGAGCGGACACGATCAATCGGTGGAACCAGCGGACAAGTCCAGTCCATCGAGGAAGAGTTCGCTGAATACGAGCGCCTGGCCGAGCACGTGCTGTCCTTGGACGTGAAGGCTCTCATGCCGCAGAAGCCTGCCGCCCCCTGACGCGCTCTGCGACAATCTTGCCGCGGGAACCACCTGGTTCCCGCGGTTTTGCTTTTCAGGCCTTGTCCAAACAAACGTCCTTTGCTACGATCCCGTCGCTATAAAGCGGATAGGTGGGGGGCGGATGGCGAAACTGGTAGACGCACTAGCTTGAGGTGCTAGCGGCCGCAAGGCTTTGAGAGTTCAAGTCTCTCTCCGCCCACCACCTGTTCGTTTCGGGAACGAAGAATCCTGGGACGCTTAGCTCAGTTGGTTAGAGCATCTCGTTTACACCGAGAGGGTCGTAGGTTCGAATCCTACAGCGTCCACCACGTAAAAATCCCCGCGACAGCAGGGATTTTTACGTGCCCCGTGACACGTAAAGATGCTACGCATCCACGTGTTTTACGTGGCTCTCCTGCGCTGTCGTTCACGTGGCGCCGCCACATCCGGGCAGAGGGGCGCAGTGAATTGACAAGAGAGCAAAATTATGGTTAAATCATCTGTTCAAAAAAAAGGTCCATTGAGAACGATTGAGAAGAAGGGGTCAGCGTATTCGATGAATGCATTGGCCCGTTCCTTCTCAATTTACGTCAAACAAATCCGCTGGAAGGCGTGGAGGTCTGGTCATGAAAAAAACGATGTTCTTTCTGTCCGCTTGTCTCTTGGTCACCAGCTGCTACAGCCCCGACGGAGGAGGTTGTACGGAGGACGGGTGCGACGACGGACGCGACGAAACAGTCGACAGATGCGAGCCCGATGGATTCTGCAGTCATACGATCTACCGGGACGTCCCCGGCGGCTGTGAGGTCGACGACGACTGCGAGGACGGAGATCCCGACACCGCGGACACCTGCAGTGCCGGAACCTGCCAACGGGTGACCACGACGACGATCGAGATTCCTGCGCCGTTCGACCCGTCCGCTCCGGAGAGGCAAGATGCGCGTACCCTCTGCGAGATGCCCCTCACGTGCGAGACGGGCAACATCGCGAACCTCAACTCGACCTGTTATTCCGAGGTCGGACGTCTGCCCTGGTCATCCTACGGATATTTCCTCGGGGTGAGTCATGGTCCGTTGGCAACGACCGTGATTCATGCTGCACCCCGCTTGTGGGTCGGCGATCGACGGGATCGTTTTTACGTTACTGTCACTGTAGATTCCGCGAGGGTCGTCGTTGACCGTGAGATGGATGTGGAGGGGATTGAGGCTGGCTTCGATATCGACATCGGAGACGACGGCCGCTCTTTCACCGTACACTTCCAGCCAGCGGGAGAGCTCAACTCGAGGACCCTCCAATGGGCATTTCTCCCGGGCGATATCGTCGACGGCGACGGGAACGACTTGACGACTTGCCTACAAACCGGACACTTCGTGACGGTTCCCCAGCACGGCTTCTTGACTCTCGAAGTGACGGACGACAACCGTCTGGCGTGTACAGGGGTTCCGCGTACGGTGACTCCGCTTCCCACGCTCATCTCTGGGTGGGTACGCGAAGAAAGCGACCCGGTCCTGCACTACGCTTACCTTCCGCCGGCACCGTACAGGCGAATCTTCGACCTGACGGCTGTCGAGGGGTTTGATTGGATCGGGCCGGTAAATGAGGACACGGTCTGTAGCGAAGTGACGGTTGTCCCTGATGGATCCTTGTTCGGTGCTACTCACGAGGAGATCGGTATTCGTCCTGGCACGCTCGTGACGTGGACCGATGACTTGGGTGAGTCGCATAACGGAATCGCCGATCGTAATCTCACGATCAGGGACTTCGGTTCTGCTGATCCAGCGGCTCCGGGAGAAAGTCCAGGTTGTAGCAGCTTGTCTACGTTTCTTGGTGGCACAGGGTGCGCTATCGATATGGACCCCCTGATGGAAAGGTACACTTTCGTTCCAGCATCACCAGGAGATTTTCGACCCTATGATCTCCGTGAGACGGCGAGGATCTGGGAGTACTTTTGGTGAGGAGTGAGGGTCGGTGAGTCCTCTTGAGGGGCGGGAACGCAGCGACGCGTCCCGCCCCTCTTTTGTATCTCATTTTTCAGTAACCATCGCCAAAAGAACGGTTTTGTGTTAGAGTTTGTGCCGAACTATGTCCTC
>CAZFRH010000006.1:0-38569 GCA_964521235.1 uncultured Gammaproteobacteria bacterium
AGCTCGACATCGTGGTCTACGGCATCAGCTGCGACAAGTCACGCAAGCACGAAGCTTTTGCCAAAAAATATGACCTCCCGTTCACCCTGCTCGCCGATACACAGCAAGAAGTGGTCAAAAAATATGGCGTCTGGGGGAAAAAGAAGATGATGGGCCGCGAGTACGACGGGATCTTCCGCACCAGCTTTTTAATCGCGCCAGAAGGGACGATCGTCAAGATCTACGAGAACGTGAAGCCGGAAGGACATGCAGAAGAGGTGCTGGCGGACGTGAAGGCGATGGGATAGCGCTTGTGCTATACTGTCAACAATATGCGGAGTTTCCCACCAGAGGTGGAGCAGGCACTGATCACGAGCCAGGACGCTTTTGCATGGGAGGCCCCGAGCTTCCCAGGACGTGAGCGTGGGACGGGTTGGTATCTGGCCTTAGCCATTGGCGCGCTTTTCTTGATCGCGTACGCCGTCTGGACGGCTAACTTTCTGTTTGCATTCCTGATCCTTTTAGGAGCTGTTCTGCTCATTCTGGCAGCACAACGCAAGCCCCGTCCTGTGCTTGTACAGATCGGAGACCACGGGATCGTCTGGGACGGACAGCTAGCCCTCTACCAAGACTTGGACACCTTTGCCATCGTCTACCAACCACCCATCACCAAAACATTGTACGTGGAACGACGGAATGGGCTGGTGCCGCGCTTAGCCATCTCCCTGGAAGACCAGGACCCTGTGGCTTTGCGTGACCATTTACGCCAGTACATGAAGGAAGATCTGGACTTGCAAACCGAGCATCTCTCTGATATCGTAGCGCGGCTTTTACGGCTCTAAGCATTGAGCCCCGTTGCACCCCTTGCGAGTTCGACGAGCAAAGCGCAGGCATCGCGCAGACCCAAGTGAGCCCCGTGAGCACACGGGGTGAACGGGTGGTCAGCGCGATAAGCCGAGCAGGCAGCCATAGCTCAGCTGGATAGAGCGCTTCCCTGCGAAGGAAGAGGTCGGACGTTCGAATCGTCCTGGCTGCACCACGTAAAAACGACAGCAATACGCTGTCGTTTTTACGTGTCTCGTGATCCGAGCAGCAGTGAGGATTTTACGAGACCTCCTTCTACTGTCGTTCACGTGGCGCAGCCAAACCGTTGACGTTTTTGGTTGCTAACTTAGAGCGCTGTTCTATACTCGTTCCATGCTCCAATGGGACGATCCTGTGGGTTTTATCAAAGGTGCGACGCCGTCGGTCCGTAAGGCTTGGCAGTCATTAGGCATCCAAACCGTGGGGGACCTGCTGCAAACGACCCCCAGACGGTATGACGACTACTCGCGCACCGTGCGCATCGCAGACGCGGAGCCCGGGACGGTCGTGACCATCAGCGGCAAAGTCGAGAAGGCGAGCAAGCTGCCGACCTTCCGCAAGAACATGGCGATCATCCGGGTCACCGTAGCGGATGAGTCTGGAAAAATAACCGCCAACTTTTTTAACCAACTCTGGCTCTTGGAAGAGTTCAAACCGGGACGTGAGATCTTTTTGTCAGGCAAAATTGACCGCCATCCAAAATTTGGCAAACGCATCGTCAGCCCGCTGTGGGAACCGGCGGAAGCAAAGACGTTGGCGGCAGGGAAGATCGCACCGGTCTATCCCTTGTCTGGATCGTTGGCGCAAAAAACCTATCGCCGCTTGCTCGCGCTTGCTTTGGAAGAAATCGCCCCGCAGGTCGATCCTTTGCCGGCAGACATGCGCGAACGGCTCCACCTTTTGGAATGGATGGAAGCCGTAAAACAGGTCCACTCACCAGCGAACGTGGAAGAAGCGGAAGCGGGACGGGAACGCCTGGCCTTTGACGAGCTCCTGACCTACCAACTTGCCATGGGTTCGACCGTACGCGAGGCGGATGAGGCAGGGGCGCCACCTATCTCTTTTGACCAAGCTTTCGCGAAAACGTTTGTTGCTGGTTTGCCGTATCCGCTGACCGCGGACCAAAAACGTGCCGCTTGGGCAGCACTGCAGGACATGGAAAAAGAAAAACCGATGCGGCGGTTACTCCAAGGTGACGTCGGATCGGGAAAGACGGTTGTCGCTGCTTTTCTCGCTGCCTGCACGTACCGCGCCCAAGCTTCTGCCGTCCTGCTCGCGCCGACAGATTTGCTCGCCAAACAACACGGCGAAACGTTCCGACGGTTCCTGACGCCGTACCACATCCCGTGCTTGCTCATCACGCGGACGGAGAAGCGGCTCTGGGAAGGTGCCGACAGCCGCGAACTGACGGCGGCGGAAGCAGAAAAAATTGCGCAGCGCGGGAACGTCGTCGTCGTTGGGACGCATGCGCTCCTCATACGGAACCGTCTGCCGCCAGACACGGCACTCGCCATCGTGGACGAACAACATCGCTTTGGCGTGGAGCAACGCGAGACGATCGTTGCCGAATCCCGTCCCGACGGACGTGTCCCGCACCTCCTTAGCATGACCGCGACCCCAATCCCGCGTTCACTGGCTTTGACACTGTACGGCGATCTAGAAGTCTCCATCATCCGCGAGAAACCCGTGGGACGCGCGAACATCAAAACGTCGCTTGCGCTGGGCGAAGGACGGGAGAAAGCCTATCAAGCCGTCCGCGAGGCTGTTGCGAGGAAGGAGCGCGCGTTCGTCGTCTGTCCTCTGATTGATCCATCGGATGCGTTAGGCGTCCGTTCGGTGACGGAGGAGGCGAAGCGTTTGGAAAAAGATTCGCTCGCTGGGTTGCGGCTGGGCGTGTTGCACGGAAAAAAGAAGGCGGATGAGAAAGACGAGATCATGGCACAGTTTTCCCGCGGCGAACTCGATGTCCTCGTTGCGACCTCCGTCATCGAAGTCGGGATTGATGTGCCAGAAGCCACGGTCATTTTGATCGAAGGGGCGGAACGGTTTGGCCTCGCACAGCTCCACCAGCTACGGGGACGGGTAGGCCGCTCGTCCCGTCCCAGTTCCTGTTGGCTTTTGACGGACGCGGAAGGGCCGGCGTTGGACCGGCTCAAGCTCATGGAAACGATCAGCGACGGATTCCGCCTGGCGGAAGAAGATTTGAAATTACGCGGCAGCGGCGACTTGCTCGGCACGGTCCAAAGCGGCGCCGCAGACTTTCGCGCCGCACGCTGGACCGATTTGCGGCTGATGGCAGCGGCACGGGATGAGGGGAAGCAAATGCTAGACAAAGACCGCACGCTCGCTAAGTGGCCCGCCTGGCAAAAACGCCTCGAACATCTACGTGCGACGACGCATTTGGAGTAGGGGGATCTTACCAAATAGCGAAAGAGACCCGACCGAAGGTCGAGTCTCAAGCATGGAGGGGGGTTACCGAACCGGAAGAGGGGTTTGGCTGAGTCCCGGGAACTTTCCTAGAATGCGTACCGTCTCAATTGCCTGTGCTTTTGTGAGAGCGCGACGTTCGCCCACGCGAAGGCTTAGAGCCTCCAGCAAGTTCGTGAAACGTTTTTCCCCTTCTATGCATTCAGGATCTACCTGCGGATCGAAAGGTGGATACTCCTCACCCGTTTCGTGAAGACTGAATTGATCGTCGCGTGGGTGATACTCTAGTTCGATCCGGGGGTTAACTTGGTCCCACAAGGTGAGCCTAACGTACGTTTCGAGGTTTTTTTGGGATCTCTCTGCATCTTCTGATGCTTCGAGCTTTGGTAATCTCAAACTGACACAGAAGTCGAAACTACCATACGCCTCCCCTTCTGGGCGTTTCTCCGTCCACTGGTAGTCTTCATCGAAGATCGTCGATCTCAGGCAGATCCCATAGGCCGTGAGAAGCTCGGCGAACTTGTCGAAAACTGCGACCGCTCTTTTCACTACTTCTAACTCGGGATGGATCATCTCTCCTCCTCAATAATGGAAGGTGCCCTTAAACGAATATTAAGCAACTTTTCACCAAAAAGTCAATTTAATACAGCTTAATACAGCAAAAAACTTTTAAGCTCTCCGCCTTATCTCAAGCAACCCCAACGTCCCCAACGCCTCCCGCAACGTAGAACAGGGGAGTGGGTTGGCTTCTTTTGGCGGGGCAAAGCCGTCTGCCGGTGGGGCGATCATGTCGCTGCAGCCGTGGCGCATGGCTTCGCGCATGCGGCGTTCGGCTTGGGTGACGGGGCGGATTTCACCGGCGAGACCCACTTCGCCAAAGGCGCAGACCTGCGGGGGGACAGGGACGTCGGATTTTGCAGACGCTAAGGCGAGACAAATGGCGAGATCAGCCGCAGGTTCACGCGCATCCAAACCACCGACCACATTGACGAACACATCTTGGTCAGCAAATTTTAAGCCAGCGCGTTTGGCCATGACCGCAAGTAACATGCTTAAACGGTTCGAATCAATCCCGTTCGCGCGGCGGAGCGGCGTCGAATAGCCGGCTGGAGTCACGAGCGCCTGGATTTCCATCAATAAGGGACGCGAACCTTCCAATAAGCAGGTGACGGATGATCCGGCTGCCGTTTTGGGGCGATGGGCGAGGAGTGCGGCGCTGGGATCTGCAACCTCTTCTAGCCCCCGTTCCGTCATCTGGAACAAGACAAAACCGTCTGCAGAACCAAAACGGTGCTTCAACGGGCGGAGTAAGCGATAGGACTGGTCGCGATCGCCTTCCAACATCAACACCGTATCCACCAAGTGCTCGACCAGACGCGGACCGGCTAAGTCTCCTTCTTTCGTGACCTGTCCGACGAGGATGACCGGGACGCCACTCTTTTTTGCCGCTTCCGTCACAATGGCGCAGGAAGCTTTCACTTGAGAGACGTTTCCCGCTTCGCCAGACACGCCCGGCGTGCGCAAGGTTTGGATGGAATCGATGATCGTGAGGTCGGGACGGACTTCGGACAACGTGGCGGCGACGGATGGGGCGTCGGTGATATCAACGTAGACGAGGGTCGCTGGCATCTCGGGCATCAAACGGCGTAAGCGTAACGAAACTTGCGTCGGCGATTCTTCGCCGGTCACATACAAAACGCGTTTGCCACGCACGGCAAGTCCGAGACAAAGCTGTGAGAGCAGCGTTGACTTCCCAATCCCTGGTTCGCCACCGAGGAGCGTGACCGAACCCGCGACCACACCTCCTCCCAACATCTCATCCCACGGGGCAAACCCCGTCGGCAAAAACGTCGCCGCCCCCATCTGTTTACTGAGCTCGGCAAAAGACTGGGGAGCCGTTGCCTTCCCCGGAAGCCTAGCCTCCGGCACCGACCCCGCTGACGCACCTGACGCACCTGTTTGTCCTGAAGCACCTGTTTCTAACGCCAAACTGCCCCACGTCCCGCATTCCGTGCACCTCCCGGCCCATTTTGGGGTCTGGGCGCCACATTTGGTGCAAGCATAGACCTGCGTCTGTTTCATCAGGACACGTTAGCAGGGCGCGGGTGGACGGAAAAGGCGGCTCTTCAATTCGGGCTGCGGACCCTGATGAGGGGATAGGGGTCCTCGCATGTTGAGGCTAAACAAACGTTGCCAAAACGCACAGGTTGCCCCGGGGAACCCTGCAACACGCGGGCGACCCCAGGACGCGTCCATCCGATAAAGACCTGCGTATGGTTCCCGTTCCGGTCAATGGGGTTGGCGTTGAAGATGATGATGGAGTCACCAGCTTGAAGTTGAGGAAGCCACGAGTCAGGCCAACCGGGGGTCGCCCGCCGGATGCGCTCAAAGACGAGCGCACGTTGTGCCCTCAGTGAGCATGTCGTCCCACGGAGGCAACGGTTTTCGCGAAGCGTCAGAAATAGCTCTTCCGAAATCTTGTTCGTGAACCTGCCGCCGCTCACCGATTCTCCAGGCCTTCCGACGGCGAACCCGCTCGCAAGCTGCGCGGCGCAGAGGCAACACCCCAAATACACACGGCATTGTTGGGCGGCGTCAAGGAAACTGATCATCCTCTCTGACCGGGTCCCGCCGGTGATGACCGAACCCATCAGCCGCATGAATTCTTGTGAGCGCGGGTTCTGTTCGTATGGCCGTCGGTTTTCCGGCTGTGTGAGCGTGACGGGACATTCGGTAAAACGCCTCCGTGTACTTGCGCCCCCTGTTGGCGCTGGGACGCCTGCCGAAGCGGACTGGCCACCACCTGATGTCCAGCTTGCTGTCGTGTCGGAATTGTCTTCGGTGTTCGCCAACAGGCTTAACTCGATCTCATGGCGCTGGACGGCGCTTAAGGACAAGCTGCGGATGTCTACCGTCGCCGGATTCACGGTCTGCAGGATGAGGAACGCCCCGATGACAAGCAGCATCCCCGCGATCGCGTCGCGGATGATCTCTTTGGCACGCGTAATGTTCCCGACATCAGCCGATCCCAAGAGATACCGGAACCCTCCCCAGACGACCATGATGATCGCCACGACCAAAATCACGCTGACCAGGTAGCGGTAGCCTGCGTTGATGTACTGGCCAATATAAGGAACGACGATGTCCGTCCCTTCGCGCGTCGCAGGCGTGAACTCAAGCCCCGGGATCGGGACGCCGAGCTCGGGGACGAGGGGCTGGAAGGGTTGCTCGGCCGGAGGGGTGGGGGTTTGGGCAAACGCTGATCCAAACGGTACGAAAAAAGTAGCGAGGAGTAGCACGACGAGGACACGCGTCAACAATCTCATGGTGATCTCAGAGCACCGTACCCAGTCATGATAGACATGTCACCACAACCAGAACCAAGACACATCGTCCCTTCTGAAACGAGATAGCCGTACTGCCCTTGAATCACTTTTGCCCTGCTCTTCCGGGCTGGATCAACCCAACCCATAAAAAGGGTCGCATGCATTCCATAGACAGATGAGGATCCAGCATTCGCAACCGTTCCCGTATAAACCTGTACCCGATCCCCAGGTTGGAGGCGGTCAATCCACAGGCGTTGTTGTTCCGCGACGAGTCCGCGGAGTTGTGGGCGTAACCGGTTACGACATTCACGATCCGTCGTGGGACAGCCTAGAATAAGCTGGCGCATTTGTGATGTGATGTTGCCGGGAAGCCCTTGAAGCGGTGGCTCTGAAACACCTGCGTAACGATAGATTTGCGAAACCGCCCTCCCACATGAACCGAGACTGATGCCGCAATTCAAGGCGACTTGGGCGGATTTGAGTACCTTTTCACGTGCGGTTCCAGTGAGGTACCCACTCACCTGTCGCTCAAATTCAGCGGTCCTTTCATCGTTATTGTTACGATCCGTACGACAATTTTTCCCGTTGGGGTCACTTCCGTTTCGGACTGGACTCATCAAACGTAAAGGACAACGCGGAAATTGTGCGCTCGTCTGTCCGAAGCAGCCCTGGTAGGAACCCCGTGAACCGCTGCCCGTTCCACCCCTAGCCGTTGGTTGAAAATCCCTTTCATCAATTGTTTCACCCGTTACCGTATCTAAGCCGAGGCTGAACTCCTGCCGGGCGACGCTGCTCAACTCCAAGCTCCTCAACTCTGTCGTTGCCGGGTTGACCGTTTGGAGGATGACATAGGCGCCGATGACGAGGAGCATGCCGACGATCGCGTCGCGGATCGTTTCTTTGGCTTTGGTAATGTTGCCGACGTGGGCAGAACCCAGCAAAAAGCGGAACCCGCCCCAGACGACCATGACGATCGCGACGATCATGATCACGCCAACCAGGTAGCGGTAGCCAGCATTGATGTATTCCGCCAGGTAGGGGACGGTCACGTTTGTCCCTTCGCGTGACGCGGGGGTGAACGTGAGCCCTGGGATCTGCACGCCGAGGATGGGGACGACGGGTTGGAACGGCCGCGCAGCCGGTGTTGCGCCAACCGTACCCGCTGCAGACGCCCCGGTGGTCGTCGCCGTGTACCGTGCAGGAAGCGCTTCCAAATTCACAGGCGTGCCTGCCGGACAACGTGAAGATGTATTTGTCCCCACGGCCGTACACCCTTGTGCGTCAAGGACGGCGCTACAGCTGAACCCTTCAAATAAGCCTGATCTGTCACCAACCATGTTCCGATAGGTTTGCGTGCCCGTCAGGCCGGCGCAGTTGTCGCCAACGCTTTCCCCGGCAGCCAACGTCACGTTAACGCACACGTTCTGCCCCGCTTTGGCGCACAGGCAACACAACGGAGCCGTCTGGGCAGCCACCGGCAAAGGCACGGCTGATCCAAACAGCCCAAACAAGAAAATCAACGAGGTGAGCGCTCGTGATGCGTGTTGAGTTATGCGTGTCGCGTGATCCTTCATGGCCGTTCAGCCGCCCGCTTAAACGCTGCGGCAAATTCTTTTTGCGTGACCAACCCTTCGTAGGCAACCCCGTTGATGAAGAACGTGGGTACGGCACGGATACCGTAACGGCTGGCGATGGCCAACTCCTGGTCCAACGTTGCCCTGTACGCGTCCGAGTCCAGGCAAGCGTTAAACAAACGCGGGTCCAGCCCGAGGCGTGCTGCGGTTTGGGTGATGCTTGCTTTCCCTAGGTCCCCCAAACTGAAAAGCGTGTCGTGCATTTCCCAAAACTTCCCTTGGTCGCCGGCGCATCGCGCAGCCCTGGCAGGGAGGTACCCGTCCGCGGATGTGGAGACAGGTGCATCACGCCAGATGAACCTCGCCCTTCCGGAAACCTCTTCCAGCGCGCGGCTCAATTCTATTTGTGCAGATCGGCAAGAAGCGCATCGGTAGTCGCCGAACTCCACGATGGTCAGGGCCTTTGGGTCCTGGCTGCCGATGGCGGGGTCCGTTGGACGGAGTGGCGGGAGGGTGGGTTCGGCAGCTTGTAGCTTGTCGCTTGTAGCGTCAGCTGGAGGAGCGCCGGCGGGGAAGTAGCTGAAAGAATCGTAGACCAAACTCCACGCCAACGCGCCTGATGTGGCCGCAAAAAAGCCCAGCATGAGCCACAACGCGATCCGAGGGGAAAAGCGCATACTTACAGCCCAAACCGGATGAGGTTTCCCGTCGCGCGGTCCGTGAAGTAGAGGGCGCGCCCATCCTGGCTGATGAGGAGGTCGCGGATGGCAGGGTTGCCCTCGGGGACGCCTAAGTTCACAGCCTGTCCGCTCGTAAGGTCGATGCGGTAGATCGCGTCCGGCGAGCTTGAAAACGCCTCACGCTGCAAGCCAGCGCCCTCACCAAGCTGCGTCGGGACAGCACAGTAGATGACCGCATCGCCTTGCCAGGTGCATTTATCCGCCCAGGTGTTGATCTGGAGGTTACGGCGCCCTTCGCCGACGCTGTCGCCAGAAGCTGCGCTGACCCACAGGGTCGGCCGGTACCCCGTCGCAGAATTGTGGACGCTGTAGAGGAGCGTAGCACCTGTCTGGGACCACTTCGGGATGAACCCCCGTCCTTCGACGACGAGGGCTTTAAAGTTTTCCTGGTTTTGCCCAACGAGAAGGATGGACTGGCGGTCATAGCCAAGCGGTTCACCGGTGGTAGAAAAGGCAATCACTTGGTTGTTCGGTGACCAGCTGGGCATGACCTGGGCCTCGTTCTCACCCAATTCTTCTACGGCCTGGACTCCGGTGCCGTCGGGGTTCGCGATGACCAAAAAGCGGTTTGATTCGCTGTTCCCTAAGCTTTTTGCCACGATTTTTTCGTCCTGCGGTGAAAAACCAAAATCTTCCCAGTGTTTGGGCAAGGTCGTCTGCCGTTCCGAGGCAAAATCGTAGTAGACGTTTGAGCCGTCTGGATACGTCAAAATAGCCTTGTCCGAACGGTTCGCCCAATCGACCTGGTCAACGTTATAAAACACTTCGTCAGAGAGGAGCTCTGTCGTGCCGTCGTCGCTGATGCGGTAAAACCTCCCGTCAAGCGGGTTGTAGGCACGGACACCCCCAGAAGGCGATGGGGAAACCGCACTCGTCACCTCTGCACGGAGGACGGACACGCGGGAGGGGGATGGCGTCCCTGGCAGGGGCTCGAGCTGCGGGATGACCCCGGCTTGGGGCAACCCACCCGGGCCTTCACCCGGACCGCCCGTCGTCGGAACGCCCGCCGGACCACCGGACGGTAACTGACCAGGCGCTTGCGGCGTCGGCTGTGGAGCGATGGGTTCAGCTTTTGGTTGGCGGAAGAAAAAGAAGTACAACGCGTACGCCAAAACCAATACCACGGCAATGAACCCGGCAATGAGCAACAGACGCTTTCGTCCAACGTCCATAGCGACAGTATACCATAAAAACACCGCCTATCTGAACAGGTCGAGGAGCGCGCTCACACCTGCGTCGATCCCAAGCCCAACACCAATGAGGGCCGCGACCCCGAGCATGAGCGGCACGAGCATCATCAAACTTGTCCCGATGATCGCGACGTCCAAAAAAATGGTGGCTACATCCTCAATAAATGTCTGCTTTGGGATGCTTTTTGCGTTGATAAGCTTCGCAACGAGCGAGACATTCATCAGGAGGATCGTATACAAGATACCAATGCCCGTCGCCGCTGAACTGTACTTTGTCATGTTGTAAAAACGCCCGATACGTTGGATCCCACCCAACTGTCCGGGGAGGTCGCCGCCCTGTGCATCCTGACCTTCTGCGGCTTGGGCGGCTTCTTGGGCACCCCGCGCCTGTTGTTGTGCATTGAGGAGCTGGCTCGCACGGTCCATCTCACCGCTCGTCTCCTCTTCGGGGGCTTCTTCCTCAAAGGTCGCTCCTTGGTCCCCACGCGGTCGGCGTGCTTGCCCGCCTTCCTCCCCAACACCCTCCTCGCCTCCAACGGTCTCTTCTCCCGCATGGAAGGCCAACGTATCCCGCATCGTCCGTTCCTTGGCCCTGATGCGCTGGCTTTCTTCGCCGGCGGTTGGCAGGCGGTCTGGCGCCTCACCCTCGTCAGGAGCCGTATAGGTCCTGCCGGGAGCCTCTATCACGGGACGGCGCGACGTCCCACCGCCAAACGCTTCGCTATACGCATCGTGGTCGCCGCCAATCCCTTGTTCGGACAGGCGAGAGGATTGTTGCGCCCCAAACAACGATGTCGCAGCGCCAAAGATCCCTGCTGCCAACGCGCCCCGTCCAACAGCGCGACGTCCCCCAATACGACGAACAGCATCTTTACGTTGCGCAGTGGCTTGTTGCGCCGGAACTCCTCCGACACGGGTCGTCCGCTTTGCTGGGATGGATGACGGGTCCTCCTTCTTGACCGCCTGTTTGACGGACGCAGGGACCTGGCCCAACCGGCCTTCAAACGCGCGCATGCCCTCTTCCGTTGGTGACGCCTGCTCAAACTGGCGTAACGCCCGTGAAAGCTGCTCCGCATCGGCATTCACCCCCTGTGCCTGGACCGTCAGCTTGACCTGCTCGTCTTGCAGCTCGCGCCTCTGCGTATCGGCCTTTGTGATCTCCCCCTGGTATTGGCGGACCTGTTCCATGGAGGCCGTCGGGGTCAGCGCCGCATTGATTCCCTGGGTTTTTTGGCCCAACGCCTTGATCCCATCCCGTACGCCGTCAAGTTTTCTCCGATACCCAGCGGAAACCTGGGCATATCCGGCAAGGGCGGAACGGGCTTGGTCGATGAGGGCTCCTTTGCGTGCCGCTAAAGCTTCTGCTGACGCAAGGACCGCAGCCCCGGCCGCGGCAGCGACCCCAAGACCGCCTGTTTTTGATCCCGTTCCAGGAAGCGTCGCTTCCAGCTCGACGTCCACCCCTCCAGATGGCGCGACGCCGGCCCCGCGCCCGACCGCTTGCAGCGTCACCGCAATCTCTTGGTCCGTGAAGGCATATGCCTTAGCTTTGTCTGGATACTGGATGACAAACGACTGTAAACGTTCTTCCCGTGTGCCGGTTGTCCCCCTCACGACCATCGCTTGGTACACGGGATCGTTCGCCGGACGGTCGGCCACGGTACGGACAGCCTGTCGCGTGACGGTCCGCCAATCTTCAACCCCACGCGAAGCCTGCTCTTGCATGTATTCTGTCGCGAGTTGCGCCAGGACCACTGGAGTGAGTTCGCCCCGGACGGCAGACACTTTTTGCCGGAAAGCCGGATCGGGGACGGTCGTCCCAGCTGCGACCAACCGCACAAACAGGTCGGCCTCCGGGTCTTGCTTCAACGCCACAATCCGCTCTTCCGTCCGTTTACTCCGCAACGCTTCGCGTGCCGCTTTTGGTGTTTCACGCTCCTCTAAAACCTCTTCCGTGGCTTCCTCTATTACCGCCTCTTCATCAGAGGCGAGGGGAGCTGGCTTGCTTGCTGGAGCCTCTGCTGGAGTCACGGGTTCAGGAGCAACGGACAACGGTCCCTTGGGGAGGTTGACCGGCTTCTGTCGCGTTGTCCCTTCTTCCTGCTGTGGTGTGGACGCTTCCTGCAGGACCTCTTCCAACCGCGTTTGTCCGGTGGACACGCGGTCAAGCGCGCTCGCGTCTACCCAACGACGGATCGCTTGGCCGTCCTCCTGAGTCTCGACCAACGCCCGCTTCCCCACGTCATCATACGCGGCGACGTTCGCAGACCGTTCGCCGCTCGTGTACACGTCGCCGAGGCGGAAGCGGAGGGACGGCTTGCGGTAGCGCGCGTTCGGACCGACGGTCTTCAGCTTCTCGTACTGTTCGCTGGAAATGGTGAGCGTCACGACCGTCTCTCCTTGTGGACGCGTCAGGATCACATCACCTGATTTTGGGTCAACGCCAGCCACGGTCCAACCGCGGCCGTCGCGTCCGGGCAAATCCAAACGGCGCCCGACGTCAACGGACCCAACACCGCGTGCGTCCTCCTCTGCCATGCACCCTATTGTACGCGAGCTTTACGCGACCTTCAAACCGGTTTTGGTGGCTTTCAAGATTCCTTTCTTTTTGCTGGGCTTATCCAAAAGCGTACGCCCGAGGAGCGGCAAGATTTCCCGTTCCACGAGGCGACGCGCGATGCGTGCGCCTTCCGTCAGATCCCCGACGCCTTGTGCGGTCAACCAGTCCAAGACGTCATCACCCGCCGTATACGCGACGTGCTGCGCTTCGTTCATGCGGCGCAACGCGACCTCGAGTTCGCGTCGGATGATCTCCTTCAGCGTATCGTCAAGCAACGGACGGAAGACGATGACATGGTCCAAGCGGTTCAAGAGCTCTGGACGGAACCGTTCCTTCAACTGGTCGCGGACAGATGCTTCGTACGCGCCATCCGCCTGGTCCGCATGGCCAAACCCAAGCGGGGAACGCGTCACGGCGTCCGCGCCGACGTTCGAGGTCAGCACGACATAGGCGTGTCGGAAGGGGACGGTGCGCCCGGTCGCATCTGTGATCACACCATCTTCCAACGCCTGCAGGAGGAGGTGTTGGACGTCAGCATGCGCTTTTTCAAATTCATCAAACAAGAGGACGGTGTGCGGGCGCTTGCGCAGCGCGTCGGCAAAACGGTTGCCTTCGCGGTAACCGACATAGCCAGCCGGAGAACCAAGCAGCTTCGACACGGCGTGGCCTTCCGCAAACTCGGACATGTCCACCTTGAGCAGCGCATCGGCGCGCCCGAAAATCTCGCTGGCAAGCGTACGGGCCATTTCCGTCTTCCCGACGCCGGAAGGGCCGACAAAGAGGAAGCTTGCTTTCGGGCGGCGAGGGTCTGACAACCCAAGCCGAGCCTTGCGGACAGCCTCTGCGACACTCTTTACGGCCAGTTCCTGCCCAACAATCGCCAGGCCGAGCCGGTCTTCCAATGCCCGCAACCGGTCGCGCTCCGTCGCTAGGATCGCTTCGAGTGAGACGTGCGACAGCCGCGCGACGACGCGGGCGACGTGCTCCAACGTGACGGTCAACTTTTCTTGCTTGCGCGAGGCCACCATCTTTTGTTCAAGCGACACGCGCTCTTTTGCCAAACGTTCCTCATCTTCCTGGGCGATGGCTGCCGCCTGCAGGTCTTTGTTGGTGATGGCGTCTTGCTTGGCTTCTTGCACCGCGTGCAGAGCAACTTCCAAAGCACGCAAGCGTTCCATCGGCTCTTGTGAGCGGCGGCGGGAGGAGACGAGCGCCGCGGACTCATCCATCAGGTCAATCGCCTTGTCGGGGAAAAAACGGTCGGTCATGTAACGCTCCGCGAGACGGACACACGCTTCCAGCGCTTCTGGGACGTAGGAGACGTCATGGTGCTCTTCGTACCGCTGGCGCAGCCCGTCCAACATATGGCGCGTGAGTTCTGCGGACGGTTCTGGGATGTCGATCGGCTGGTAGCGGCGTTCGAGGGCCGCATCAGGCTCGATGTGCTTCTTGTACTCGCTCCACGTCGTGGCACCGATGCAGTGGATCTCCCCACGGGCCAACGCCGGCTTCAAGATGTTGGCGGCGTCCAGGGAACCGGATGTGGATCCGGCGCCGACGATGGTGTGGATCTCGTCAATAAACAAAATGGTGTTTTGGTCTTGCTTTGCCTCTTCGACCAACTGCTTCAAGCGCGCCTCAAACTCCCCGCGGTACATCGTCCCCGCGACCATGAGCGCAAGGTCCACGACGTACACACGCCGGTTGTGGAGCGCGTCTGGGACATCTCCGGCGACGAGGCGTTGCGCCAGCCCTTCGACGATCGCCGTCTTCCCGACGCCCGGTTCACCAAGCAGGATCGGGTTGTTCTTGGTGCGGCGGCACAGCACCTCGATCACGCGGTCCGTCTCTTGGTCGCGCCCGATGACCGGGTCGAGCGTGGCCGCGACTTCCGCGGACGTCAGTTCCCGGGCGAAGACTTCCAACGCACGCACGCGCTTTTCGCGTCCCTGGCGCTGTTGGGTCGGTGACGTCGCTGGTCCCACTGATGGCTGTGGCGACTCCCCGTCCTGTTCCGATGTTTTCGGATCCGTAAAATCCGGGAACTTGGCCGTGGAACGCAGGACGTTCGCCAACTGTTCCTTTGCAAAATCAATGTTGACGCCGCTCTCTTCCAAAAAGCCGTGCACATCCGGCAAGCTGGTTTCCAGCAAAGACAGGAGCAGGTGCTCCGTCCCGACGTATTTATGTTCGTGCACGTGCGCGATCAGGATGGCCTTTTCCAAGATCCGCTTGACCATGGCAGACAGGTCCGGCGCAACGGTACTTCCGGGAGCGCGTGGGATGGCCGTGCCCCGGAACACACGCTCCGCCGATTCCACCGATACCGGCGCCTTTGACAAGACCTCGGAAGCGATCGACCCTCGCTCGCGCAGCAGGCCGACGAGTAAATCACCCGGATCCACGACATCTCGCCCGGATGCCAAAGTAAAGGTCAGCGATTTTTGCAACGCCTCCTTTAAATGCGTGGTAAAACGCGACAACAGGTCTGGTTCGAACATGGTGGTAGCTTACCGTCCGCCGCCCATTTCCCGCAAACGGCGGATGCGGTCTTGGATCGGTGGATGGGTCGAGAACAGGCGGGAGATGCGCGCGCCAAGCCCCTCCCCGGCAAATGGGTCAGAGACCCACAAGTGGGCCGTTGCTTGGGACGCCCGTTGGACCGGTTGGGCGGAGGTGCTAATTTTCTCGAGCGCACTCGCCAGCCCTTCTGGATAACGCGTAAGCAAGGCACCGCTTGCGTCCGCCAAATATTCACGTTGTCGGCTGATCGCGAGCTTGATCAGCTCGCCGACAATGGGGGAGATGATGATCGTTACGATGCCCAAGATGGCAAGGATCCCGCCGCCTTCATTGTTCCTGCGGTGGCGGAGACCACTCCGGAGAAAGAGGTCACCCAAGAGCGTCAGCGAACCGACAAGCACCGCGGCCAATAACATCACGCGGATGTCATAATTTTTGATGTGGGACAATTCATGCGCGATCACGCCTTCCAACTCTTCGTTCTCCAATGCTTGGAGCAGGCCGGCGGTGACGGCGATGGAGGCGTGTTCCGGATCGCGTCCGGTCGCAAACGCATTCAACGCCGGATCGTTGATGAGGTAGATGCGTGGGCGTGGTTGGCCGGAAGTGATGCACAAGTTCTCGACCAGATTCCATAGATACGGGTTCTGCTCGCGCTCCGTGATCTCTTGCGCACCGGAAGTGGCCAGCACGATCTTGTCGCCGGCAAACCAGGAGATGAAGGTCATGCCGAGGGAAAGGCCCAAGGCGAACACCAAGCCGAACGGCCCGGAATCCGTCACGGCGCCATACACCGCCCCCACCCCCGCCACGACACCGACAAACAACGCGATCAGGAGCGCGCTCTTCCGTCGGTTGGCATCAATGGCAGAATACATCGTTAGATAAGTCTCTTGTTGTCATTTCGAGGAGTAGCGACGACGAGAAATCTCTTGGAATCGGACGCGAAGAGATTTCTCCCTCCGTTCGAAATGACAGGTTTGTTGTCATCCTGAATGAGTTTGACGAATGAAGGATCTCACTCTGCATCGGGTGAGTGAGATGCTTCGTCAGACTCAGCATGACAAATTAAAACTGCACGTTCGGCACCGCGCGTTCTGCTTCGTTGCCGATCTCGAAGAACTCGCGCTTCACAAAGCCGAGCATGGAAGCGATCAGGTTGGTCGGGAAGACTTGCAGTTTTGTGTTGAAGTCACGCACGTTGCCGTTGTAGAAGCGGCGGGATGCTTGCACCTTGTTTTCCGTGTCTGACAGCTCGTCCTGCAATTTGGCGAAGTTCGCGTTCGCTTTCAGGTCCGGATACGCTTCGGCGACGGCGAACAGCGACTTGAGGGCTCCGCTCAACATGTTTTCTGCCCCAGCCTTGTCGTGCGGGCCGGAGGCTTGCATGGCAGCGCTGCGGGCTTGCGTTACTTTTTCAAACAAGCCGCTCTCGTGCGTCGCATACCCTTTGACCGTGTTGACCAGGTTCGGGATCAGGTCATAGCGGCGCTTCAGCTGGACATCAATGTCCGACCAGGCCTCATCCGTGCGGTTTTTGAGGGTGATAAGCCCATTATAGGTGAGCACGAGCCACCCACCAATGACCACGACCGCGAGGACCAAAATCCAAAAAATACCCATAGGTAAGAGGAAAAATGAGTGAAGCTTCTGTGTCCAGATTAGCCAAAAACAGCTGAACCGTCAACCACGCGCGCTTGCCGAGAGGGCTACACAGCGACTAGCCTTGTCGCATGAACCCCTCCATTTTCAAGTCCTACGACATCCGCGGCGTGATCCCGGATGATTGGGAAGCGCAGGATGCGCGGCGTATCGCGAAAGCCCTTTGTCAGTTGAAGAAGCCAAAGCGTGTCCTGGTCGGGCATGACGCGCGTCCGACCAGCGCGGCGGTCCAGGAGGCGTTGGTGGATGGGTTTGTGACGTCGGGCGTTTCCGTGATGAAGGTTGGCGCGTGCTCAACGCCGATGTTTACGTTTGCGATGGGGGAGGCTGATGGCGCGTATGACCTGGGCGTGATGGTTACGGCGTCGCACAATCCAGCAAAATATAATGGCTTGAAAATCTTGACGGCTGACGTACTGCCGCTCGGCATCGGATCGGGGATGGAAGAATTACGCGACCTCGCGATGTCTGACGAACCGCTTTTGGATGCGCAAACGATCGGCGCGGTCGAAGAGACGGGCGACCTGGTAGATCGTTACGTCTCCTACGTCCTCTCGCTTGCCCAACTCTCCCCGTTAAAACAACCGGTCCGCATCGCGGTTGATGCGGGAAACGGCATGAACGGGCTCACGCTCCCCAAACTCTGCAAAGCTATTCCAGAACTGGAAGCGAGCAAGCTCTATTGGGATCCGGACTGCACGTTCCCGAACCACGAAGCGAATCCACTTAAACGGGAGACGTTGGAAGACCTCCGCAAGCTTGTCGTGCGTGATGATTGTTTGATGGGCGTCGCCTTTGATGGCGATGGTGACCGCGTAGGTTTTGTGGATGAAAAAGGCGACCCTGTCCCGGGCGACCTGATGGTGGCGATCTTGACGTCAGCGTTGTTGCGCAAGCAAAAGCCGGACGGAAAACCGATCGTTTTGCACGACGTGCGCACGTCATGGAGCGTCGCGGAGGCGATCAAGGAAGCGGGCGGGGAACCGCGGGACGTCCGCGTCGGACATGCGCACATCAAACGCGCAATGCGAGAGACAGGGGCCGCGTTTGCTGGCGAGCTGTCCATGCACTACTACTTCCCGCAGATGTGGAGCGGGGAGTCAGGTGAACTCGCGATGTTGTTGCTGCTCGACCTGTTGATCGCGACCGGCAAGCCCCTGTCAGAGCTCTGGCGTCCGCTGACTGTCTACGCGAACACAGGGGAGCTTAACTATCCGGTAGAGGATGCGCAGTCCGTCCTTGCACGGTTACGGGAAACATACGCTTCCCACGCATCAAACGTGAGTGAACTTGATGGAATCAAATGCGAATTCCGTTCCACGGAGCAGCCGTGGTGGTTCTCCGCCCGGGCTTCGAACACGGAGCCACTGTTGCGTTTGGTTGTGGAAGCGAAGACGGAGGAGCTGTTGCAAGAAAAACGTTTGGAACTTGAAACGATCATCAAAGGCTGACTTTTTCTGGCGTGATGGAAGGGCCGAGCCAGCGGCGGACGATCTGAAGGGTTTGCGGGGCAAGGTCGGTAAAGAAAAGTTTTTGCGTTGGTTGGTCAGACACTTCGAGCAAGGCAGGAGCGGCACGCTTCACTTCATCTAACACGCACGATGGCGAATCAATGATGTGCACGCGTTTTTGCAGGCTGGCTTTGATGACATCTTCCAGCATCGGATAATGCGTACAGCCCAAGATCAACGCATCCACCTGTTTTTGCCGTAATGGTTGAAGGTACGTCCGTGCGATGCGTTTTGTTTCGGCTCGATCCGTCCAATGTTCCTCAACCAACGGGACGAAGAGCGGACAGGCGGCAGAGACGACTTCGATCTTTTGTCCTTTTGCCTTCGCCGCTTCTTGCAACCGCGTCTCGTACAGGCCGGAACTGATCGTGGCGCGCGTGCCGATCACCCCGACGACATCGTCTTTCCGTTCGACCGCGACGGCGACGGCTGGCGTGATGACGTCGAAAAAACGGGTGGAGGGGAATGCTTCGCGTAACGCGTCCATCGCAACCGAGGAGACGGTGTTGCAGGCGACCACGATGTCCGTCGCGCCACGCTCGATGAGGAAGCGGGCATCTTCCACGGCAAAGTGCCGCAGGACGTCCGGGCTTTTGTTGCCGTACGGCGTGCGTGCCGTATCTCCAAGATACAAAAATGATGCTTGGGGGGAACGTCGCAACAGTTCACGGACAACGGTCAGGCCACCAACACCAGAATCAAATAAGCCGAGCATAGCTTGTAGCTTGTCGCTTGTCGCTTGTACCGTCAAATACAGAAAACCCCGTGGCCAAAGGCACCACGGGGGAAGAAAGGCACTCGGATCGGCGCAGGCGTCAGGGGCTTCGGCTTACGAGGCTTGGCCCATGCAACGGACATGGAGGAGGTTCACGTGATCACTCGGCACCAGTACCGACCGAACACGCTGGAGGACCCATTCCGCCACGCTGACCCGCGACGAGCACACAGGATTGGGCCGAACAATCCACCCTTTTGGGAGCACGCGTACAAAGTTTGGTCTCAACCGTTGGAACGGACACCCGAAACATCCCTTCAGGAAACCTGGCCTTGGCTACGTGCCGGAGTCTTATGCAGTTGCCTGCGCCAATCCGAGCCGTCTCCCATGTACCATGCGCCTTTTCTTTTGTCAATGCGCCTGATAGTCTTGTCCAATGCTTACCTTGCTGATTTTTCTTGCCGTCCTCTCGGTCCTGGTCCTGGTGCATGAGGCAGGGCATTACCTGATGGCGCGGGCGTGTGGGGTGCGGGCGGATGAGTTTGGGTACGGCTTCCCGCCTCGCCTGATCGGATTCGTGAAAGAACAAGGCCGTTGGCGGCGGGTCCGCCGTGGGGAGCAGACGGCAGGGAACACCATCTGGTCCATCAACTGGTTGCCGCTGGGCGGGTTTGTGCGGTTGAAAGGGGAACAGGGCGAGGCCGGGGAAGACCAGGACTCCTTCCAATCAAAACCTGCCTGGAAGCGCCTGCTTATCCTGGCGGCAGGCGTTGGGATGAACTGGCTGCTCGCCATCGTCATTTTCAGCGTCGCTTTTTCCATCGGTGTGCCGACGGAGCTTGAAAACCTTTCGGCAGGCGCGCGCATCCGCGACACGGCGGTACGCGTGACAGAAGTCTTACCGGGCAGCGCGGCAGAAAAAGCCGGGCTGCTCCCCGGTGACAGCGTCCGCGAGATCAACGCCGTGCCCGTGACAGACGCTGCGCAGGCGCGTGACGTGCTCGCACACGCAGACCCGGATGACACCTTGCGCCTGACCGTCGGTGACGAAAAGACAGAAGCGTCACGGTCCGTAGAAACCTCCCTGTTGTTCGTGGAAGCGCTTGGCCGCCCAGGGCTGGGGGTCGCCTTGGCTGACGTCGGGACGGTCAGTTATCCCGTCCCGTTGGCGGTCATCGAAGGGATTCGCGTCACGGCTGGATATACCTGGATGGTCGTCGCTGGATTTTATGGCCTTCTCAAAGACCTGGTGACGGGCCTCAAACCAAGTGCGGATATCTCTGGGCCGGTCGGCATCGCCGTACTCACCGGACGCATCGCAGAACAAGGCGCATGGTCGCTCATGCATTTTTCGGCCATCCTCTCGATCAACCTCGCGGTCATCAACTTCCTCCCCATCCCGGCGCTCGACGGGGGACGCGTGCTGTTCATCGTGATCGAGACCTTGCGGAGGCGGAAAGTGAAGCTCAGCTTGGAAGCCACGGTCCACCGCATCGGGTTCGCGCTCCTCCTTCTCCTCATCGCGCTTGTGACGTTGCAGGACTTGCGGCGGTACGGCGGGGCGATCTTGCACGGGATCGGGCGGGCGGTTGGCCTTACCTCATAAACACGTATGACTTTATCTGAACGTCTCCAAGAACTGGCAAGCGAAGCAGCCCAGATGATCGAGAGCGCAAAAGACGAGGCCGCGCTCGAAACCGCTGAAATCCGTTATCTTGGCCGCAAAGGGCTGTTGCCCTCCTTATTAAAGGAGATGGCATCGGCGAGTGCCGAAGAACGTCCGGCGCTTGGGCGGCAGGCCAATGAGATCAAGCAGCTGCTCGAAGGAAAGCTTGCGGCGACCAAGGAGCGTTTGAACGCAAAATCTATCGAAACAAAACTCCGTGACGAATTGGAGGACGTGACTGAACCGGGCATCCGTCCGGAACTGGGTCACCGCCACATCGTGAACCACGCCATGCGTGAGATTGCCGCGATTTTTGAACGCGCTGGCTTTGCGCGCTTCCGCGCCCCAGAAGTCGAGTGGGACTGGTACACCTTTGAAGCGCTCAACATGCCCAAAGAGCACCCGGCACGCGACGAGTGGGAAACATTTTTTATGGACGCGGAACCGTCAGCCAAGTGGGGCAAGATGGTGCTGACGCCGCATGCGACGTCCGGGACGGCGCGCTTGCTCGCCAAGAAAGAATTGCCGCTCCGCGCCATCACCATGACCAAAACGTATCGCCGCCAGATCGGCGTACGCCACTTGCCGATGTTCCACCAGTTTGATGGTGTGTTTGTTGATGAGCATGTTTCTGTCACACACCTGCTCGGCATTTTGGAATATTTCGTACATGAGTTTTTTGGGAAGGACCGGAAGGTGCGCTTGCGTCCGTACCACTTCCGCTTCACTGAACCGTCATTTGAGATCGACATCAGCTGCGGTGTGTGCGGTGGGAGCGGGACGCTGAACGGGAACAAATGCCGGTTGTGCAAACACGGATGGTTGGAACTTGGCGGCGCAGGCATGTTGCATCCGAATGTTTTGACAGCCGCGGGCATCGATCCAAAAAAATATTCCGGATTGGCGTTTGGCTGGGGAGTGGAGCGGACCTACATGATGAAAGAAGGGATCCAACTCGACGACATCCGCGAACTGTATAAGAACGACCTGCGCTTTTTGCAGCAGTTTTAGGATCGGGATCATCTTATGCGGCGTCCTCACTACACAACGCTTACCATTCTCTCCATTTTCCTTTTGATTGGTGGAATTGGACTTCTGACGAGTGACCTCCTCCCGCCTCATGCACTAAATACAGAGAACGGAGGTTTGCATATTCCAGGCTACTTCGGATTCATCTTTTTTGGTGGGAGTTTTCTTTTTAGCTTTCTTATCCACTTCCACTCCTGGATATTCTTAAAGAGACGGTATCATAGCTGGAAAGATTACTTGATAAAACATGCTCATCAAGATATCCGTCATCTCCTGAAAGATGACCGCGGCAAACCCCCTCTCAGCATAGATATGTTCGACTTCCCAATGAATCGTTGGGGCTACCTTTCACTGCTTTCGGCAATTCTTTCTTTGACCTTTTTCATTGCTGAAATCTTGCTCTATCCCGTATCCACCCTATGAACCTCAACGTTTCCTACGATTGGTTGAAAGAGTACGTCGGCTTGAAAGAGACGCCGGAGGCGTTTGCCGAACGAATTTCGCTCTCCGGTCCGGGTGTCGAACACATCACGCCGCGCGGCGAGGATTTGAAGGGGATTGTGGTTGGGCAGATCAAGAACGTGAACAAACACCCGAATGCGGATTCGTTGCGCGTACTGCTGGTTGATATCGGGACGGGGAAGCTGTCGCACATCGTGTGTGGTGGAAAAAACGTCGAGGTTGGGCAGCGGGTCGCGGTCGCGCAGCCGGGTTCACGCGTGCGGTGGCATGGTGAAGGCGAACTGGTTGAGCTCAAGGAGACAGAGATCCGCGGATCCAAGAGCGACGGCATGGTCTGCGCCGCCAACGAGATCGGGTTGTTTGATGCGTTCCCGCATGCGGAACGGGAGATTTTGGATGTAGGGGCGGCCCTTGTGGCCGCCCGGACGGGGAAGGTAGGCGCAAGGCCTACCTCTACGCTGAAACCCGGCACCCCTCTTGCAAAGGTACTGGGCTTGTCCGCTGACGTCGTCATGGACATGGAAGTCACCTCCAACCGTCCTGACGCTATGTCTATGGTCGGGATTGCGCGCGAAGCGTCTGCCATCTTGGGACGTCCGTTGTCATGGAAGCCAGCGCCAGCCGTCCGCGTATCCGGAAAGAAACAGACGTTGACCGTCAAAGTCAGCGACAAGAAATTGTGCCCCCGCTATCAAGCCGTGCGGATCGACGGCGTCACGATCGGACGCTCCCCGTGGTGGATGGCGCGCCGCTTGCTGGCCGCCGGTCTCCGGCCGATCAATACGGCGGTTGATATCACGAACTACGTCATGCTGGAGCTGGGGCAGCCACTCCACGCTTTTGATGCAGAACGGACTAGTGGAGCGATCCACGTTCGCCTCGCCAAGGTAGGGGAGAAGCTGAAAGCGTTGAACGGCGAGACGTATGCCCTGACGGACCGGATGCTCGTCATCGCAGACGCAGAAAAGCCGCTGGCTATCGCTGGCGTGATGGGCGGAGAAGAAAGCGGCGTGTCAGCAGGGACAACGTCCATCATCCTCGAAGCCGCGACGTTTGATCCAGTTTCGATCAGGAAGACGGCGCGTACCCTCAACCTCTCGAGCGATGCGCAGCTGCGTTTTGAGAAGGGGCTTTCAACCGAAGCGCCTCCGTTTGCGCTCGCCCGTGCCGTCGAACTTGTGCTCGAGCTGTGTGGGGGCCAGGTCGTGACCTCCGTCACCGATGTAAAAGCAGGAACGTACAAAGCAAAATCGTTTACCATCACGTTTGACGAGATCACCTCCCTTATCGGAGTAGATTTGCCGACGCAGAAGATCAAGGCCGCACTGACCTCGCTCGGATTTCATTTGAAAGCGAACAGCATAAAACTGACCGCGACCGTCCCCTGGTGGCGCGACAAAGATATCAGCTCCCCACGGGACTTGGTGGAAGAAGTGGCTCGCGTCATTGGTTACGCGAACTTGCCTGCCATTTTCCCGGCGGGAAAACCAACGCACCAGACAGATCCGAATATCCGTTGGGAAGAACGTGCACGCGACATCGCCGTCGCGTCCGGGCTGACCGAGACGTTCACCTATTCTTTCGTGTCTCGCGAGCTTCTCGAACGCGCCGGTTACGATCCAGCCCCAATGCTGCGCGTGCAGAATGAACTGACCAACGAATTTGCGTTCATGCGCACCTCGCTCCTACCTTCGCTCCTCAACGTCGTACGCGAGAACATTGACCGTTTTCCGGAGCAAGCGCTGTTCGAGCTGGCCAACGTCTACTATCCAAAACAGGCGACGTGGAAGGACCTGCCGAATGAACAGTTGGAACTGGGGGCGGTTTTTGTAGGGGCCGGGAACGCTTGGCGCAAAGCCAAAGGTTTTGCCGAGACGCTGTTGTCGCAGCTAGGTATCCAAGGCATTGAATGGAAGGCGCTGGCCAATGACCCGTTCTGGCACCCAGGTCGCAGCGTCCAGGCGTGGAAAGGTGACGCCCTGCTCGGGACGGTCGGGGAACTCCATCCAACGATCGCCGCACGGTTCAGCGACCACCGCCGCATCGCCCTTGTCGACCTTCCGCTGCAAACCTTCCTCACCCAAGCGAGCAACACGCTCCGCTACATTGCTATCCCGCTCTTCCCAGACGCGAAACGTGATCTTGCTTTGGTCGTACGACGCGAAACCGCCGTCGCGGACCTGCTGGAGGCGATGCGTAAAGCCAGCCATCTCCTCGTCAACGTAGAGTGGTTTGACACGTACCGTGGCAAAGAGATGCGTGATGATAAAAAGAGTGTCGCCTTCCACCTGACGTTCCAACACGCAGACCGGACGCTGGAGACCGCGGAAGTCGACAACGAACTCTCCGCCATCGAAGCCCACCTCAAGAAAACATTTGACGCACAGGCCCGGTCGTAAACAAAAGAACCCCGAGCGGGGTTCTTTTGTGTACTGTTGGATTAGTAGCGGAGGCGGACGCGGACCGAGCTCACGGTCACCCCGGCCACACCGGCAGAACCAAGGCGGACGTCCATGGTGCTCGTGTCGAGCTTGCGGTGCGAGGAGGGGATGGTGGCGGTCACGGTCTGGAATGAGGTCGCATTCATGACAAGCGGTTCTGCGGACCCCCAATCTCCTGTATCAAAGCGACGTGAAAGGTAAAGGAGGGACGATCCTTCAGACGCGTTTGTCTTTGCACATACGATGACGTCTACGCCGGTGATCGTCTTACCAGAGGGGACGCCGTTCAGCGGGATGCGGAACGTCTCATACTTTGGGTCATTGTCCGGAGCGGTCACCGCAACGTAATCCGTCATGTCGCTGCACCCTTCCTCATCAACGAGGGTAAAGTGGCTCTTGGCTTCTAAGGGGAACTTCTTCCATTCGATCGGGGCGGAATCAGCCACGGGGCTGGCATAGACGGCTCCGGCCGCGCTGCTGTCACCAATCAGCGTAAAATACACGGTCGAACCCAGAAAAATGACGAGCGATGCGGCGGCAATCCCGGCAATGATGCGACGCCCGTCTTCATGTGAAGAACGCCGCTTTTTGGTTTTGGCTGGCATAAGGAACAGAGGGTGAATGAAGAGTGATGCTTCAGTATAGCACAAATGCGTGTGGATAAGTTCTTCAGCCATTCATGTCATACTGTTAATGAGATATGACATTAACACTCGCCACCGTCCAAGATATTTTTTATCTGGTCGCCGCCGTCTGCCTGGTGTGGATCACGGTGTTCTTGTGTTGGGCGTTGTTTGAGATCGGCCGCCTCGGCAAACAAGCGAACGAGGTGGTCAGCGACACACGTGAGAAAATCGACCGCGTGGAAGATGTGGCAAGCAACCTGATTGAGAAACTGACCTCTGTTTCAAGCTACGTCGGGTTGATCGCAGAATGGGGGAAGCAACTTGCCGGGTATGTCGGGGATCGGCGCAATGACGAAGGCGGCAAAAACAGGAAAAAAATCAAACTGTCGGAAATGAAAGATTGACGGTCTCTCCTAGTCAACGAGGGCCGAGCCAAAATTCCGGGAAAAACGCTGGCACCAGATGCTCACGACCTTGTTTTTTGCGTCGAAGCCTTTTGGCAACTCGTAGACCTGGTCACCGATATTGCCCTTGAGTTTGCCCAACGAGACAAAAAAACCTTCAGCCACTGACGCCTTCACGCTCGCGTTGTCCGTGGTCTGGATGTCTACGACATAAACATACAGGTCTGGCCCGTTGGTGACGTCAAAATCTGTCAAAGCGATCTTCATGATCTCGCCATCTTGAAAAAGCGTTGCTTTGCCCTTGATACGATACGTAGAATCTCCTTGCACAAAGTCTCCCTCCCCAAAAGACACCCGCGCTTCTGGCATTGGAGCGCCTCCCAGGACCGGGTTGTCGGTTGCCGGGACCAGAAGGGGGACAGCTTCATCCACCTGTTGGTCCATGAAGAGAGCCTGGACACCAAAGAACCCGAAGGCCAACCAGCAAATAAAAGCTGCCGCAACGAGCCCGACGGGGATGAGGTAACGTTTGTCGATCTTATCCATATGAGTGAGACTGTACCACGGAGTGTATCTTGGTAACATCGGGAGAGCCCGGGATAGACAAGGGGATGCGCAGTTGGCATCCTCTTTTTGATTGTCAACCTCTTTGCAGGGCTTGTCCCATCAGCAAGGACCTATGCCAGACCACCCACACCCTCTAGAAAAGAAAAGCCCGTTCGTCCACCTGCACGTGCATTCGATGTTTTCGTTGTACGACGCGATGGGTGGCGTGGATGAGATCGTGGACTTCGCAAAAGAGCAGGGGTATGACGCCCTGGCGTTGACGGACCATTCAGCGTTGTACGGGGCGGTTGAGTTTTATGAAGCGGCGACCAAGGCCGGGATCAAACCGATCATCGGGGTTGAGGCGAACCTCGCACCGAACAAGCATACGGACAAGCGTCCGGGGATCGATACCCACCTCTCCCACCTGACGCTGATCGCCGAAACCAACGAGGGCTATCACAACCTGTTGACGCTGGTTTCAAAGTCCTACCTCGACGGCTTTTATTACAAGCCGCGCATGGATAAGGACCTGTTGCGTCAATACCACACAGGCCTTATCGCGCTGTCCGGGTGCAGCAAAGGGGAAATTCCCAAAGCCTGCCAATCGCATGACATGGAGCGCGCCACCGAACTGGTCAACACGTATCGCGAAATCTTTGGCGCTAACTCTTTTTTTCTCGAACTCGTCCACCATCCGGAATCACCGACACAAAACGACATCAACGAACGGTTGGTTGAGCTGTCGAGACTGACGGGTACACCGCTCGTCGCCACCCGCGACGTGCACTACCTCCGCCCTGATGACCGTGATGCGCAAGACGCATTGCTCTGCATCCATGACGGGAAGCTGGTGGAGGACCCAAAGCGCGCCAGCATGTCAGGCCTCGACCTATCGCTCTGCGGGCCGGACGTCATGCTCGAAGCGTTCCGCGACCAGCCGGAGGCCATCGCCAACACGCGGCGCATCGCTGACCGCTGCAACGTGGTGATCGAACTGGGAAAAAACCACCTCCCGCAATTCGTCGTGCCGGACGGGGAAACGGAAATGGGGTTCTTGCGCAAGCTGTGCGAGACGGGGCTCGTGGAACGCTATCCGGAGGAGGCGCGGCGCACGGAAGCAAAGGAGCGCATGGCCTTTGAACTCGACACGATCGAGCGCATGGGGTTTGCGGCGTACTTCTTGATCGTGCAGGACTACATCGTGTGGGCCAAAAAGAGCGGGGTGATCGTGGGGCCGGGCCGCGGGAGCGCGGCCGGGTCCGTCGTCGCCTATGTCCTGAACATCACGAACTTAGACCCGTTGCGCTACGGCCTGCTGTTTGAGCGCTTCCTGAACCCTGACCGCATCTCCATGCCGGATATTGATACGGACTTTGATGACGTCAAACGGAAAGACGTGATCCAATACGTCATGGCCAAGTACGGCAGCGACCGCGTGTCCGGGATCATCACGTTCGGGACCATGGCCGCACGTGCCGCGGTACGTGATGTCGGGCGCGTCCTTGGCGTGGACTACACAGAAGTGGACCGCATCGCCAAGATCGTCCCGCCGCCGGTGCAGGGCCGCCACATCCCGCTCAAGCAATCCATCAAAGACTCGCCGGAGCTGCGCCAAGCCTACGAAGGCGATCCCAAAATCAAACGCTTGATTGATTTGGCCATCAAGCTAGAAGGCACGACGCGCCACGCCTCGCAACACGCGTGCGGGATCGTGATCGCCCCGCGCCCGCTGGCAGAATACGCGCCGCTCCAACAAGCGCAGGGTGGGGACGTGGAACAAGTCGTGCAATATTCACTCCATTCGGCAGAAGCTATCGGCCTGCTCAAGATGGACTTTTTGGGGCTGTCCAACTTAACCGTCATCCGTGAATGCTTGGAGATCGTCGAAGCGGTCTACGGCGACACCGTCAACATCGACACGTTGCCGCTGGATGATGAAAAGACGTTTGAGCTCCTCGGTCGGGGAGAAACGACCGGCGTCTTCCAGCTGGAATCCGAGGGGATGAAGAAGCACATCAAGGAGCTGAAGCCTTCCGCGATTGAAGACATCATCGCCATGGTCGCCCTATACCGGCCCGGGCCAATGCAGTTCATCGAATCGTTCATCGCGCGCAAGCATGGGAAAGAAAAGATCAGCTTCATGCACCCGCTGACGGAAAACGCGCTCAAAAACACGTACGGCCTCCCCATCTACCAAGAGCAGGTCATGCAAGTCGCAAAGGACATGGCAGGCTTTACCGGCGGCCAGGCCGACACCCTGCGCAAAGCCATGGGCAAGAAGATCGCGAAGCTGATGGCCGAGATGCGCGCCAAGTTCATTGACGGCTCCATCAACAATGGGGTGAAACGCGAGATTGCCGAGGCCATCTTCCAGCAGTTCGAAGAATTCGCCGCCTACGGGTTCAACAAGTCACACGCCGCGTGCTATGCGCTCATCGCGTACCAGACGGCGTACCTGAAGGCGCACTATCCGGACGCGTTCATGGCCGCGCTCCTGAACAGCGACTGCAACAACCTGGACCGCGTGACCATCGAGGTCGAAGAATGCCGCCGCATGGGGCTCGAGGTGCTGCCGCCGGAAATCAACGAGTCGTTTGCCCGTTTTGCCGTCGTGAAGGGGACGAACAAGGTCCGTTTTGGCCTGTTGGCGATCAAGGGGTTGGGAGAAGATATCGTGGAGGCGCTGATCAAGGAGCGGAAGGCGGGCGGCGCGTACCGCGACCTGGCAGACCTCGCCTCACGCATCACGCATAAGGGGTTCAACCGGCGCTCGCTCGAAGCGTTGGTCAAGAGCGGCGCCCTCGACCGGTTTGGGGAACGTAATGCGCTCTTCTTCAACATCGAGACGATCCTCGAGTACCAACGTCGCGTGGCGCAAGAAGCGAACACCGGGCAATTCAACCTGTTTGCCGCGACGAGCGGGGAGGGAACGCGCTCGACGCTCACCCTCCGACCCGCGCCGCCTGCGCTGCCGCAAGAAAAACTGCTGTGGGAAAAAGAGCTCCTTGGCCTGTACGTCTCCGCGCACCCATTTAAGGAGTATGGCGAACGGTTGGGCGCGCTCTTTACCCCGATCCGTGACCTGGCCGGCAAGATCAAAGAAAAAAGCGTACGCATCGGTGGGATGCTCCTCCAGTCCAAGCGCATCAACACCAAAAATGGGGAACCGATGGTCTTCGCGAAAGTTGAGGACACCTCCGGCGACGTCGAGGTGGTCGTCTTCCCTCGCGTGTACCGCGACAAGCCAGGGGTCTGGGAAGGGGATAAGGCCCTCGTCATTTCTGGACGCGCGCAGCTGAAGGATGGTGACGTCAAGTTTTTGGCGGAGACCGCCTACGAAATCACGCCGGACAACGTCGAACAGATCGCCGGGTATTTGGGGGAGACGAAACAGGAACCAGAAGACCACCCAACCCCAATCACCGAGGCGGAACCGCAAAACGTCAAGCTCAAACCCCCCAAAGAGCAGGCCGTAACCATCTACTTGCGGGCGCATCTGCCCCCGACCATCCTGCACACCTTGCGCAGCACACTTGACCAGCACCCGGGGCAGTACCGCGTGTTCTTCCTTGTCGACCAGGCAGGGGGGAAACAGACGGTCCAATCCTCGTACCGCATCGCGTTTGACGAACTGGTCGCGCAAGAACTGCAAGCGCTCCTTGGAGCGGACAGCGTACGCGTTGAGACGTGAGTGTGGTATACTTTTCTTCGTATGCCCATCAAAAGAAAAAAAGCTCCTTCCCACCGCATCGCCCACTCTTCGCACGCGACGTTCTGGTCCATGGCCACGCTGATCACATTCCCTGCGGTCATGCTCGGCCTCTCCGGTTCCGGATTTACGGCGGCGTCGGCGTTTGGGTACGGGCTGCTCGCCTCCTTCGGCATTGTCGTCGCCAACGGGATCATCGAAAGGCGCCTGTGGATGTTTGACCCGATCTGGCGGGAGCGGTTTGAACACCCGGAATTCGGCTACCGGGTCGCCGTGATGTGCGGTGCCCTCCTCCTCGTCCTCGAAAGCGCGTTCCTCATGGTCGTCTTTACGGACCCGGCCCTGGACCGGACCTTGCTCACCCTCGTCGAAAAACGGCAATGCGCAACCGCCGAACGCCAGGCAAGCGACCTCTGCCTCGTGCTCGGCATGATGTTGAACGGGGAAATCCAGTAAGCCGTGATGCGCATTTCCTTTTACGGCGCGGCGCGCGAAGTCACCGGCTCCTGTTTTTTGGTCGAAACCGGCAAGAGCCGGCTTTTGGTTGATTGCGGGATGTTCCAAGGCGGCAGGCTCAACGAACCAAAAAATGCCGAAGTCTTCCCGTTTGACCCATCGACCGTGGATGCGGCGCTTGTCACGCATGCGCACTTGGACCACACCGGACGGTTGCCGAAGCTGGTCCGTGAAGGGTTCGGTGGCCGCATCTATGCCACGCCGCCGACGGTAAAGTTGGCACAGCTCGTCGTCGAGGATGCGGCACAGATCATGCAGGAAGATGCGGAACGTGACGGCACGCCCGTGCTCTACAGCCCGGACGACATGCGACGGGCGTTTGACGCCATGGTCGGCCTCGACTACAGCCGTTGGGTGACCATCGGCGACCTGTCCTTCCGTTTCCGCGACGCCGGGCACATCTTTGGCAGCGCCTTCATCGAGATCCGCGAGGTCGAGGGGGCGCATATCGCCTTTTCCGGGGACCTGGGGAATGACCACGTGCCGATCTTGCGCGAAACGGCGCAGCTGGCGGAAACAGACGTCCTGGTCATGGAATCCACCTACGGCAACCGCATCCATGAAGACGAGTCCACGCGGCGGACGATGCTGCACGAAGCGATCACCAAGACGATCCAGCGGCAGGGGGTGCTCATCATCCCGGCGTTTGCGATCGAACGGACGCAACAGGTGCTCTATGAGATGAACCGCCTGGTCGAAAACGGCCTCATCCCACGGGTGAACATCTATTTAGACAGTCCCATGGCGATCAAGGCGACCGACGTCATCAAAGAATTTCCAGAATATTATGATGCGGAAGCGCTCCGCCTCGTGTCGAGCGGCGATGACCTCTTCTCGTTCGAAGGCCTCCACCAGACCATGGGCCGGGAAGATTCAAAGACGATCAATGATGCTGCACGACCGAAAGTGATCATCGCGGGGTCTGGGATGATGAATGGGGGACGCATCCTCCACCACTTGGTGCGTTATTTAGGGGATGACCGATCGACCGTCCTGATCATCGGGTTCCAGGCAGAAGGGACATTGGGACGGAGGCTGTATGAAGGGGAGAGGCGCGTAACGGTGCTCGGGCAACGGGTCGAGGTGCGGGCCACGATCGAAAGCATCGGCGCGTACAGCGCGCATGCGGACCAGAACAAGCTTGTGCGCTGGGTGGGGGAGGCGGCCCGCCGCCCGAAGCATGTCTATTGCGTGCACGGAGACGAGGGGGCGTCCGTCGCGCTGGCGACACGGCTCAAGAATGAATTCAACCTCCAAGCCGACGTCCCACGCCAAGGCGAAAGCGTGAGCATCTGACAACCGCTATGCCATGGATCCTCCTTGCTTCCGTCGGACACGTCTTGAACGCCGCCGCGTTCATCGTTGACAAGACGTTGTTGAGCACCGCGTTAAAACGGAGCGGGACGTACGCCGCGTTGTTAAGCTTGCTGTCGCTTGCCGCTGTCCTCTTCTTGCCATGGGTTGACACCTGGCCGACCGGGGGGGGCCTGCTCGTCACGTTGGCGTTTGGCGGGGTCTTTGTCCTGGCCTTGTGGCTGTTTTTTGAAGCGCTCAAACGCGCCGAGACGAGCCGGGTCGTGCCCATCATCGGCTCGCTTGTCCCGTTGTTTACCTTGGTCGGCACGTGGCACCTCTTAGGAGAGCGATTAACGGGATGGCAGCTCCTTGGGTTTGCGGCACTGCTCATGGCCACCTGGCTCCTGACCAACGTCGGCGACAAGCACACCAAACTCGATTGGACGACCGTCCTCTTGTCCGCCGGTTCTGCCGCGTTGTTTGCGGCGTCTTCCGTCCTCGGAAAGATGTCCTACGAAGCCATCCCGTTTTTCAACGCCTTCGTCCTCTCTCGGCTTGGGACGGCCTTTGTCGGGATCTTGATCATCGCGTTCGTCCCCACGGTACGGGAGGAGCTCTTTGGGCTGTTCCGACCGCAACCAGGCAAAGCCAGGACCAGCCTCCGGACGACACTGCTCGCGGTCGGGGGACAGGTGTGCGGCGGCATCGGCTTCATCATGATCCACCTCGCGCTTTCAGCGGGGAGCGCTCCGATCGTGAATGCGCTGCAGGCCGTGCAATACGCCGCCATCTTTCTCATCGCCTGGTTTGGTGGACGCAAGCTGCAGCAAGCCTTGCAAGAGAAGCGCTCAAACGCGACGATGGTGGCAAAGCTCGTGGCGCTCGGCCTTGTCGCCCTCGGACTCGTCTTGATCACCTGATATGAAAACAGTCCTCCGTTGGGTCCTTGGATGCGCTGGCGCTTTGTTGCTTGTGGCTATCCTCTTTTTTTGGACGGGCGTCCCACGGCTGACCGAGCAGCCTGTTTTCGGGATGACATGGAGCCACCCGTACGCGCTGTCGCTCGGGATCGACCCGTGGGTCGGGCTCCAAGCCGCCTTATCAGACCTGAACGTCAAGATCGTCCGCCTCCCGGCGTATTGGACGGAGATCGAACCAGAACGCGGGCGCCGGAACTGGGCCATCCTGGACCGCCAGATGGACATGCTCGCACGCGCTGGCGCAAAAGCGTATGTCGTCGTCGGCAGAAAGCAGCCGCGTTGGCCGGAGTTTTGGACGCCGGAGTGGGTGAAGAGGCTCCCCCTTGCTGACCAGGAAGCGGCGCAACTCGCCTATGTGCAAGCCACGGTCGAACGGTACAAAAACCACCGCGCCCTCGCTGGTTGGCAGGTGGAGAATGAACCTGGGTTCGGTTGGGGGTTTGGGACAGAGCAGCTCCAGTCCCGCGGTTTCATCCATCAAGAAATGGCCCTGGTCAAAAAACTGGACCCGGAACACTTGATCTACACGAGCGAGTCAGGCGAGCTTTCCACCTGGACCTCGTTCCGGAAACAGGTGGACACGGTCGGCATCAGCACGTACCGCGTCGTCACCAACCCAACCTTTGGCACGATACGTTACTGGTTTGTCCCGCCGTATGCCTACGCACGCAAGGCGTGGCTGGTCAGCCCATGGATGAAGAACGTCTTTGTCAGCGAGTTCCAGATGGAACCGTGGGCGGACCAGTCTTTGACGGAATTGGAGTTCGAAGAACAGTTCAAGACGTTTGATATCAAACAAATGTACAAGAATTTTTGGTTTGCCGAGCGTATGCGGATGAAACCCGTCCTGTTTTGGGGGGTTGAGTGGTGGTATTGGATGAAAACGACAGGCCATCCGGAGTTTTGGGACATGGCCAAGGCCTTTTTTGCCAAACACCGGTAACGTGCTAGGGTCGACCTACGGAGGTCGACATGCGTTTTTTGAATCTCGTCCTCACCGCCCTTTTGTCGCTCTGCTCTTGCCAACAGCAAACAAGGGCAAACATGGCCGCGCCTCAACCGGGACGAGCCTTCCATAGGCTCCCGCAAGCCCACTTCTTCGGCGCTGACGACTTCTACCAGATCCGCCTGTCGGGGACAGGCCGGGAGCTGCTCCGCGTGGCCTACCTGCAACTTCGGCACATGAGGCGTTGGCGGCGGGTTCCTTGCAACCAGGAGAGCCGGACCTGCCAAGCCTTCCTGCGCCGCGACCTCACGATCTTCGCCATCCCGCTCTTAGACGAACACCTGTGGCTTGGTGCAGGGCAGGACGTGTGTCCGCAGATGAACATCAGACGGAACGGGCGTGAACTCCGGACGGCCGCGCTCCGCATCGAGCCCATGTCGTGCGCGTACACGTTCGAACAGCCTCCCGATGAGCGTATCCACCTTGGCCAACGGCTCGTGATCATCCAATAGACTTTTCCTTCGCCCCCTCTGGCCTCCAGAGGGGGTTCCGCATCTTTAGGATGAGCTCTTGCCAAAATCCCCATTTTTTCCTATACTCCACCCACTTTCGTATGTCCTCCATCCGCAACATCGCCATCATCGCGCACGTCGACCACGGGAAAACCACCCTGGCCGACGCGCTTTTGAAGCAGTCCGACACGTTTAAGGAGCGCGGATTGGAAGGCGAGACCATCTTGGACATGAACCCGCTCGAGCGTGAGCGCGGGATCACTATTTTGGCCAAGAACTGCGCCGTCATGTACAACGGCACCAAGATCAACATCGTGGACACGCCAGGCCACGCGGACTTCGGTGGAGAGGTGGAACGCATCATGAACTTGGTGGACGGCGCGCTTTTGCTCGTGGATGCCAAAGAAGGGCCGATGCCGCAGACGCGCTTTGTCTTGAAAAAGGCGATCGAGGCCGGGCACCGCATCATCGTGGTCATCAACAAGATTGATAAGCCGGACGCGCGCCCTGACTGGGTGCTCGACCAGACGTTTGATCTGTTTGTGACGCTCGGCGCGTCTGACCGCCAAACCGACTTCCCGGTCGTGTACGCGTCAGCCAAGCAGGGGAAGGCGGGGATGGATACGAACTTGGATGCCATGACCAACGTCCATCCGTTGTTTGAGACGATCGTCAAAGAGATCCCAGAACCAAAAGCTGACGCCACCGGTCCACTCCAAGTCTCCGTCGCGAACGTGAGCTACGACAACTACAAAGGCAAGATTGCGATCGGACGCGTGGTGCGCGGCGTATTTGAGCCTGGGAACGCCGTCTGGATCAACCGCGAAGGCAAGCAAGCCCCGGCCAAGATCACCAGCATCATGACGTTCATGGGCATGGCGCGCGTCGAAGCGACGTCTGTGCCGGCCGGTGACATCGTCTCATTTGCTGGCGTCCCGGAAATCACGATTGGCGACACCATCGCTGACCCGAACAACCCGGAAGCGTTAGTCCCGATCACGATCGAAGAACCAACGGTCAAAATGACCTTTGGCGTCAACACCTCACCGTTTGCGGGGCAAGAAGGCCAGTTCACCACCTCACGCAACATCAAAGAACGTTTGGAACGCGAGCTCCAGAACGACGTGGCCTTGCGCGTAGAAGCGGGGAGTGGCGACGGCAGCTTCATCGTCTCCGGCCGTGGCGAATTGCATTTGGCGATATTGATCGAGCGCATGCGCCGCGAAGGGTTTGAGCTGCAAGTCTCGCGACCGCAGGTCATTTTTAAAGATATTGAGGGACAGAAGAGCGAACCGTTTGAAGAGGTGACGCTGGAATGCCCAGAAGGCATGAGCGGTACGGTGATCGAAAAGATGGGGCGCCGCAAAGGGGAAATGAAGGACATGCGCGTGGACAACGGCACGGCCGTGCTCGAATTCGTCATTCCTACCCGCGGTTTGATCGGCTACCGCAGCGAATTCATGATGGACACGCGCGGCCAGGGGATCATCAACTCCATCTTTTTGGGGTATCGCCCGTTCGTCGGCCACATCGACGCCGCCCCGCACGGCTCGCTCATCGCCCACGAGACCGGCGAATCCAACTCCTACGGCCTGCAAGCCGCCCAGGAACGCGGCCAGATGTTCATCGGGCCGATGGTCAAGATTTACGAAGGGATGGTGGTCGGCCAAAACGCCAAGCCAGAAGACTTGATCGTCAACGTGGCGCGCGAGAAAAAGCTGTCGAACATGCGTTCCAAAGGTGATGGCGTAGCCGAAGGTCTGGTCACCCCGCGCAACATGTCCCTGGAAGAAGCGCTGGAATACCTCGGCGACGACGAGCTCCTCGAAGTCACCCCCACCAGCCTCCGCATCCGCAAACAATTCTTAAAAGAATTCGAACGCAAACGCGCCACCCAAAGCAACGCCGCCTAAAAAGCACGACACCCCACCGGAAGACCCGGTGGGGTGTTTGTTTCATCCCTTGACTTCCGCCCCATTTCTCCCCAGGATGCCCAAGCGTTCATTCACCCAAGAGAAGGAGGACGCCATGACGGAAGCGAAGACCGCTTCGGACCAGAAGAAGCTGCCCCAGTTCCTGTACACCGCCATCCTGGGCGGGACACACGGCCTGGGGGCGGGGATCGCCGAGCTCTACCGCAGCCGCGGCGAACCCCTCATCGTGATGGGTCGGACGATCACGCCCGTCGCCTCGTCCGAGGACCCCAAAGACATCCGCGTCCGCGTGGACCTGTCGGACCCGTCGTCCGTTTCGAGGGCGGCTGATGAGCTACGGGCGGCCGTCCGTGTCCGGAACGGGATGCTCAAGCGGTTCTTCTGGGTCGCGGGCATGATCACCCAGGCACGCTTCGACGAGATGGAGCTGCGCGACGCCCTCCGCCAGACGGACGTCAACTTCCGCAACCCGCTCCCCCTCGTCCACGCCTCGTGGAAGCTCCTGCTGCAGCCAATGGCTGACGTACGGCGGTCCTTCGCCGTCGTTGCTTCCACGACCGGCCTGGCCACGGAACCTCACCCACTCGAGACGGTCTATGCGGCCACCAAGGCTGCTCAAGTATCGTTCACACGGGCATTAGGCGGAGGGTTGAACGACGAACGAACAAAGGACGTCCGCGTCTCGTTGTTCTGCCCCGGAGGCATGCGTACAGACTTCTGGAACGCCATGCTCGCCAAGGACACGAAGGACTACCTCGATCCCACCAAGGTCGCGCAAGCGATCGTGGAGGACGTCGAGAAGCAGGAGACCTCGTTTTACGAGCGGGTCATCAAGCGCGGCAGCTTGTGAGCTTGACCTCGGCTTGATTCCAAGGCAAAAAGGCTAGGTTCCTCGCCCTTTCAACCAAAGAAGGAGGTCGCCATGTTCTGGACCGTGCTCGCGTACCTGATCCTGAACTGTCTTTGGAGCGTCCCCGTGGCCTTCCTCCAGCTCATGACAAGGAGGGAAGAAGCGAAGCCGAACCGTGGGCCATATCGGGACCACGAGGCTGCCGAGCGGCTCAAGCTGGCCGAGGAGCTCCACCAGGTCAGGGCGGAGCGCGACTCCCTCCAGGCGGACAACCAGGAATTGCGTTTGTCCGCCATCGCAGCGACCCACCGCTGCACCGCGGCTGCCTTTTCGAGGACCTGGCACCGCCTGGCGTACTTCGTCCTCGGCGCCCTCATCATGCTTGCCCACCAAGGCGTGCCCATAGGCCCGCATCAGGAACGTGTCATGGCGTCTGCGCACGCCGTCCGTCCCCAAGCGAAACTGAGGCACGAGCAGCACGAGAGGTGGTCCAACTGCTTCTATCTCGAGATGCCGCAACCGACAGCGGTCATCAAACTCGAGCCGAGCTTATTCCGCTCCCGTTTGCGGCTCGCCGAACCCTACGAGCTGACCTTCGACGACTGCCCCTCCCGGCCGGCCAAGACCATCCGGCGCGACTTGATGGCGTGCTACGAGCACATCGGTCCCGGATGGTTCAACGTCTGGCTCGTCGCCTTCTTGAACGGGACGGTCGAGCCGCTCCCGCACAAACCCTGAACCCCTGTCTCCCTGCCCCGTACCGACCAGCCGTCGGTACGGGGCATCACATTTTCCGTGGTTTTTCGCCCCCTTTGAACCGCCGTTTCTTCCATGTTATTCTCTCCCCGCTATGACGCGCCGCGAAGTCGTCCTGGACATCGAAACACGGAACACGTTCCAGGACGTGGGGTCGTATAATGCGTCGCTGCTCCAAGTCTCCTTGGTCGGCGTGTATTTCTACGAGACGGACACGTTTGAAGCGTTCATGGAGGAGGATTTGCCGAAATTGTGGCCACGGCTTGAAAGGGCTGACCGCATCATCGGCTATAACTTGATCGGCTTTGATTACCCTTGCCTCCAGTCCTACTACTCCGGCGACCTGATGCGCCTGCCGACCGTAGACCTGCTCGTGGAGATCGAAAAGCGCCTCGGGTTCCGCATCAAGTTGGATGACGTGGCGCAGGCGACCCTCGGGGTAGGGAAGTCGGGGCACGGGCTCATGGCGGTCGAGTACTGGCGGAAAGGGGAGATCGAAAAGTTGCGCGAGTACTGTTTGCAGGACGTGAGGGTGACGCGTGACGTGTACGAACACGCGCTCCAAAACGGGGAAGTGAGCTTTCTGGACCGCCAAGGACAAAAACAGGCGATCCCGCTGCCTCTCGAACCGGTTGAGGTGGCCGACTCGCGACCAGCTATTAACCTGTCGCTCGGCCTGTAGACGGAAGACTGTAAACTGTAAACCGTACCACCGGGCAATACCCGTCTACAGTCTACCGTCTGCGGTCTACAACCCACGAAGCCCAACATATCCACAGATCACGGTTTGCATGAGACGATTTGACCACTAGATGTTGTGGT
>CAZFRH010000006.1:38669-43650 GCA_964521235.1 uncultured Gammaproteobacteria bacterium
ACATATCCACAGATCACGGTTTGCATGAGACGATTTGACCACTAGATGTTGTGGTATAATCCACTTCAGACCACAATATGTAGTGGTCAGGTCGCCTCCGGGACATGGGATGCACGCCAGCGTCCGATCCAGACATAAGGATCGGACGATCTCATGCGCCGTAGGTCGGCCGTCAGCTCATTCGTTTATGGCCCCTTTTTTTGGGCCCATGTTATTTTGCGTTTTCTATGACCGACCCTCAGGCCGCCTCGCGCGCCACCGAACGGAACCTGGAAGCCAGCCAAGCAGCTGCCGCTGTTTGGACCTATGTCACTTCCGTGAAAAGCATCCGTAAACGCGACGGCCAGATTGAGGCGTTCCAGCCCGAAAAGCTGGAGCGTTCCATCCGCCAGGCGTACGCGACGGCCGGGATGTCTGATGAGGCCGCCGTCCGGCGTACGGCGGAACAGGTCGTGGCCAGGCTGCAGCATGCGTTTGACGGCGTCCAGGTCCCAACGGCGGACGAGGTACGCGAAGTGGTCGGGCTGACCTTGATTGACCTGAACATGGTCCATGTCGCCAAGCGCTACCTCGGCTTCCGCACGGACGCCCACCAGGCATCCACCGAACCGGTCTACGGCAAAGGGATTACCGTCGAACGGTTTTATACCCGCCCCAACGTCCATCCGTATGATGAATTGGAATGGGAAAAACGCGATGCAGTCATCACCAACGAAAAGGGGAAGGTCGTGTTTGAACAGCGTGGGGTGGAGGTCCCAAAAACCTATTCGCAGACTGCGACGAACATCATCGTCTCCAAATATTTCCGCGGCCGCCTGAACACGCCTGAACGCGAGACGTCCGTGCGCCAGCTCGTGGACCGCGTCGCCAAGACGATCACCGGATGGGGACGCCGTGGCGGCTACTTCTTGACCCCGGCTGACGCGGACGCCTATGAAGCGGAACTGACCTCCATCCTGGTCAACCAACGCGCCGCTTTTAACAGCCCGGTCTGGTTTAACGTGGGCGTGAACCCGCGCCCGCAGTGCTCCGCCTGCTTCATCAACTCGGTCCAGGATGACATGCGCTCGATCCTGAACCTGGCCGTGACCGAAGGGATGCTGTTCAAGTATGGCTCCGGCGCCGGCTCCAACCTGTCCCGCTTGCGCAGCTCAAAGGAAAACCTGTCACAGTCGTCAGGCAAATCATCGGGCCCGGTCTCGTTTATGCGTGGCTTGGACGCCTTTGCCGGCGTGATCAAGAGCGGCGGCAAGACGCGCCGCGCCGCCAAGATGGTCATCCTGGACGTGACACATCCGGATATTTTGGAGTTTGTCTGGTGCAAGGCGAAGGAAGAAAAGAAAGCGCACACGCTGATTGACGCTGGCTATCCGGGTGACTTGAACGGCGAGGCGTACAGCTCCATCTTCTTCCAGAACGCCAACAACTCCGTGCGCGTGACGGATGACTTTATGCGCGCGGTCGAATCGGACGCGGACTGGTGGACGACCGCTGTCACGACCAAAGAGCCGTGCGAGCGGTTCAAGGCGCGCGAGGTCATGCGCCAGATCGCGCAAGCCACCTGGGAATGCGGCGACCCTGGGATGCAGTACGACACGACCATCAACGACTGGCACACCTCGGCCAATACGGACCGCATCTACGCCTCCAACCCGTGTTCGGAATACATGTTCTTGGATGACACGGCCTGCAACCTGTCCTCCGTCAACCTGATGAAGTGCCGCAAACCGGACGGCAGCTTTGACGTGGCCGCCTACGCCCACACCTGCCGCGTCATGATCACGGCGCAAGAGATCGTGGTCGGCTTCTCCAGCTACCCGACCCCTGCCATCGAACAGAACTCCTACGACTACCGCCCGCTCGGCTTGGGCTTTGCCAACCTCGGGTCCGTGCTCATGGCAATGGGGTTACCGTACGACTCCGACGAGGGACGGAACCTCGCCGCCGCTTTCTCCTCCGTCATGTCCGGTGTCGCGTACGAACAGTCCGCCCGCATCGCCGAACGGTTGGGTGCCTTCCGCGGCTATGCCAAAAACGCCGAACCGATGATGCGTGTCATGCGCAAGCACCGTGACGCCTCCTACCTGATCAAGCCGGATGCCGTCCCCGTAGACCTGTTGAACGAAGCAAAGGCCTGTTGGGACCGCGCCGTTGAACTCGGTGAACGCGCTGGGTTCCGCAACTCGCAAATTTCCGTCATCGCCCCAACCGGCACCATCTCCTTCTTGATGGACTGCGACACGACCGGCATTGAACCCGCCATCTCGATCGTGAGCTACAAGTGGTTGGTGGGTGGCGGCATGCTCAAGCTCGTCAACAACACCGTGCCAGAAGCCTTGCACCGCCTGAAGTATTCCGAAGCAGAAATCAAGGACATCTTGGCCTACATCGAAACCGAAGACACGATCGAGGGAGCGCCGCACATCAAACCAGAACACCTGCCCGTGTTTGATTGTGCCTTTAAGGCCGCCAAAGGGACGCGCTCCATCCACTACATGGGCCACATCCGCATGATGGCTGCCGTCCAGCCGTTCATCTCCGGCGCCATCTCCAAGACGGTCAACCTGCCGGAACACGCGACCGTCGAAGAAGTCGAGCAGGCGTATATCGAAGGGTGGAAGTTGGGGTTGAAAGCCATCGCCATCTACCGTGACGGGTGCAAGCGTTCCCAGCCGTTGACCACAAAGCGCGAAGAAGTCTCAAACACCAAATCCGAAGCTACAAGCGACAAGCTACAAGCTCCCAGCTCCCCCTCGACAAGCTCCCCCTCATCCGCGGGAGAAGTCTACACACCGCGCCGCCGCCGTTTGCCGGACGAGCGCAAGGCCATGACCCACAAGTTCCAAATCGGCGCCCACCAAGGCTATATCACGGTCGGCTTGTACGATGATGGCACGCCCGGGGAGATCTTCATCACCATGAGCAAGGAGGGGAGCAGCCTGTCCGGTTTGATGGACTCGTTCGCCACCGCTGTCTCCATTGGCTTGCAGTACGGCGTGCCGCTCAAAGTCCTGGTCAACAAGTTTGCGCACATGCGCTTTGAACCGTCCGGCTTTACGCAAAACCCGAACATCCGCGTGGCCAAATCCATCGTGGACTACATCTTCCGCTGGCTGGCCCACAAGTTTTTGAGCGTGGAGGATCGGCAAGCGATCGGCGTGTTGATCGAAGGGGCGACCACCTCGCTCGCCGCGGACGACCTGGCCACCAAAGCAGAAGCCACGGCCGTCGCCTCGTTTGTCGAAAAAACAGCGGATACTCCACCTGTCGAACAACCGTCCTTACTCGATAACGCCCCTGTCAGCGGAGCCGCCAAACTGACCAGCAGCTTTGACAACCAGTCAGACGCCCCGGCCTGCGACACGTGCGGCTCAATCATGGTGCGTAACGCCGCGTGCTATAAGTGCCTGAACTGCGGGGGGACGAGTGGGTGCTCTTAAGAAAGCGAAAGGCTCCGTCCCGGACGAACCGGAACGGAGCCTTTTTGAAGAGTGGCGCATCAGCGGCTGATGGCGCGGAAGGTGAGGATGGGGGAGATGTCTCCCTGGCTCACGTCCACACGCAGGCGGACTGGAACACCGGAGACGGAGAGGAAAAACGCTTCAGCGTTATGGATGCCGCTTGGGGTCGCGTGATCACGGATCCAGTGGGCGAGGTTCTGCTGGAACAGGTGGCCCACGACATTGTCCGCCATCGAACCCATCGCCTTTGCCACAACCACCAGGCCGTAATCCACCTGTCCCATCGGAGTACGGAGGAAGTGGAGCGCCACTTCCTCCAGCCTGCGCTGGATCAGGTCCTCCTTCGTCCAGTTGAGCTCGAGCATGAGCTCGAACGCGGCTGGCGAAGGCACCTCGACTTCGTCCAGCGGCGGCGGATGCTTCCCCTCGCCGCCCATCAGCGCATCCTCGGCGTGAAGGTGATCCTGTCCTCTTTCCCCTCGACGGTGAAGATGACCCTCACCTCACCGTGCTGGATCGGAAGGTCAGCCCGGAAGTCGCCATCGGCGAACACCTGACCGAACTGGCGGCGGACGATTCGCTGAAGGAGCTTGAACGCCCGCTCTTCGCCCTGCTTGCGGACGAGCACGAATGGTTGGATGCGCGTCACCGGGTCTTCCATCCACTGAAGGAGGATCCCGCTGAAGTGCGACGACATGGCGTCGTCCTCCGTGATCGTGAAAACCTTGGGCTCTGTCATGGACAACCTCCTCGTGTAAATGTCCTGGCGAAAAGCTAGCAGAAAACCTCCTTATGGTCAACCCACGCCCCCAAACATGGGGACTCATCCAAATCTTTACCGGCGACGGCAAAGGCAAGACCACCGCCGCGCTTGGGACGGCGCTTCGGGCTGCCGCGAAGGGGAAGCGCGTTGCGATCGTCTATTTTGATAAGGGAGGGGAGACGCATTATTCCGAACGCGACCTGGTGCGCGAGCGCGTCAAAGAAATTGAACTGTTCCCGACCGGGTTGGACCGGATTGATCCGATCACGGGCGTTTTTCGTTTTGGCGTGACGGAAGAAGATAGGAGAGAAGGGGAGCGGGGGCTGGGGATCGTGGAAAAACTCTTTGCGGACGCGTTGCACGACCTCGTCGTCTTGGACGAGATCAACTCTTCCACCACGCTTGGGATCATTGACGAACCCGCTGTCCTCGAACTCATCAAAAAGAAGCCGACGAAGACAGAACTGATCCTGACCGGCAGGAATGCGCCTACGTCCTTCCTCGCGCTGGCTGACTTGGCGACGGAGATGAAGCTCCTGGACCATTATTTTTACCGGGGCGTCGCGGCACGGGAGGGATTGGATTATTAGAAAAAGACATGATAGCCTGTGTCTAACCTTATGAAGAATATCCAGCCGATTTTGCGTTCGCTTGGCCTGCTCGAAAGCGACATCAAGACCTACATGACCGCGCTCCAGCACGGGCCCCAGACGGTCATCGAGCTTAGCCGCCAGACCAAGCTCTCCCGCCAAGCCAC
>CAZFRH010000007.1:0-38473 GCA_964521235.1 uncultured Gammaproteobacteria bacterium
TTCGAGTTGACCCGGCCCGTGAGGGAGAGGGAGACGCCGGTCGCAGAGGTGAAGGTTGCTCCTTGGAGGCTCGTCCCTCCCACCACGGTGAAGGTGGAAGTGACGGTGGAGCTTGAAGCAAGGAAACCTCCATACAGTTGGAGCGTCGCTGTCGCAGAGGAACCGCGGTTGGTGACAGAAAGGAGAGTATCTGTTTCCGGCTCGTTCGTTGCAGCCGTGATGGCAAGGTCAAAATCATTCAAGACCGCCTGGATGCTGGTCGCATTCGAATGGTCGAATTCATCGTAGACGCCGACGAGATACGCACCGGAAGTCGTAGCATTCGTCCCGGTCGCATCAATGCGGATACCGGTGATGGAAAGGAATTCGTTCAAGGCAAGACGTGTGCCCGTCGCTGAAGTAAAGGTCGCGTTCGTGAAGGTGACTCCTTGCAAGATTGTTCCGCCCACCACTGTGAAGGAACTCGTGACCGTGCTTGAGGCCGTGATGAACCCACCCAAGAGGTTGAGCGTCTGGTGGGTTGAGGTTCCGCGTCCTGTGACAGTGGCTAAGGTGTCGGCTTCAGCTCCGGCGGAAGGACACCCCATTCCATTCGAAAGACAGACGCCTTGGCCCATGATGGTAGAAGTTCCGAAGACCGCAGAGTTCGCAAAGAGCTGGGTGCTCGATGCGATCTGTGAAACGTAAAGGTACGTAGAGGTTGTTTGGCTGCCCGTAGCAAAACCCCACGTAAGGTTGGTCGGATTAAAGGCGGAAACGGACAAGGCCGTAAACGTAGCCGAGGCTGCAAATAAATTACTCGAACTAAGCGTGGTAATCGTTCCTGATGTAGCTTGGACTGATGAGGCGAAAAAGCCTGTCGTGGTGACATTTGATGATGTGACGTTTCCAAGGATCGCGTTCCAGCGTTGTGAAGCTGAACCGATCGAGAATGCGAGGTCCGTGCTTGGTAAAAAGAAACCTCCACTCGGATTCACGACAACGTTTCCACCAGCCGCCGAAAGCGTGAGGTCACCAGAATTGCGAGCGATAAAGCCATCTCCAAACAAAGTGGTCCCGTTACCAGCGATGAAAGCGCCGTTCGTATAAACGGATGAAGCAGATCCTATGTTTCCGTTGACGAACAAGTCATGTCCGTTCATGACGAACAGGGAGTTCAGGCCGGTCTGCGTAGTGGATGTCCCTCCAATAAGGACGTTGGCATTGGTGGCAAAGCCAAAGTAGAAATTGGCTGTGCCGTTTGATCCACCTGCAAGATCAAAATAGGCAGCCGCGCCTGTACTGGTTGCCGTATTCCCAAGGACGATGTCCGTCGTCGCCGTTGCGTTGTAAACAAGCCCGCCATTGGCTGCAATAAAGGTCCAATTTAAATCCGCGTTCCCTCCGGAGGCTTGGCATCCGACCCCAGTTGAGAGACAAACAGTCGTGCTGCTAACCACCAATCCCCCAAGGGTAGCGGCGTTAGCAAACAAACTGGTTGAAGAGACGGTTTGGGACGCATACAAGTTCGTCGTCGTCACATTCGTGCTTGTCACGTTGCCGAGGTATGCATTCCATCGGAGAGATGCCGTCCCTAGGGAGTAGGTGAGGTCTGTTGCCGGGACAAGGTCTGAGTTGAACCTGCCGCTGACCGTAATGAGGTCTGACGTGCCATCACCAAGGGCGAAGTTGCCTGTGGTCGTGACAGAACCGATACGGTTGATGGAGAAGACGGTGGCTCCGAGATCATTCACCCCACGAAGAAGGAAGTCATTCGGAGTTGATGTACCGCTTGATCGGATCTCGAGGGCAGTCCTCGTTCCCGTTGCTGCCGTATTTGAGGTCTGGTTGATGGTAAAGAGCGAAGATGAGCCAAAAGCAGAGCTTGAGGCGTACATCCCTTGAAGTCTCTGAGCATTGAAGGCGTAGGGAGCGCTCGAAAGGCGTTTCCTTGGGTTCATTTCCGAATCAGAGGCAATAGTGACACCGAGATAAAGAGAGTCTGAATTCCAGTTAATCGTGTCATCTAAGGCATTTTGCTGGGTCGTCCCAGTTGAGTTGTCACCGAGGAGGAGGGTAAAGAGTCCATCCTGGACCGTGACAGAAAGAGCGAGTGGGGAAGCGACGGTCCCTGTGGCTGTCCAGAGACGGTTTCCACCGCTTGCAGCGTCATAGATGCTGAAACGGATGGAGTAGGAGCCGTTTGAAACTGGCACTCCTGATGAATCAAGAAGTTTGGCTTGATAATTCAGTTGGTTATTCGTACCAGAGGCGGCATAAATGGGGGATCCCGCCACTAGCACACCAGCTGACAAAACGATCAAACCAATAAAGACCGCTAAGATTGGGGAAAAAGCGGTCAGTAGTAAGCACAGCAGATTGGAAAGGTACGCAAAGACCCCACGCATGGTTGCGAGGGTTACTTCAGATAATGAACGAAGCAGCGTTTTGTGTTGTTCGGGTTGCATACGCAGCCCTTGGCCAAATGAATTGGCCAATAGCAAACACCTAACGCCTGTAAGCCGTTAGCTTAGATACAAACTCCAATTGAATCTTTCGTCTTACAAAACCAGACCAAGTTCTCTCCTTCCCTAAAGGAGAAAACCGGTTCCGTAAGACACATGAAGATCAACTGAGCCATCCACGAGGCTACACTGAGCGACGTTCCCCAACGTCACACCGCGGCTTCTGTGGAAAACTATCCATCTGCTGACGCTTACTAGGCGTCAATCAAAATTCTACATGAGCACTTCTTCAATCAAATTTCGGCTGTTTTCACTATCTCTATCCAAACAACGATGTGGATAAACTGTGCAGAGTCTATTTTTGTTTTTCAACGGTGGCTCGTGACAGGGCGAGTGATTCATGGACGACGGACTCCTGTGACTGGCGCATATCAAGCTCTGAGGTCTTCAGCGTCTCGTATCCTCGACCATCAACCGTCATGAAATAGACGTTTTTACCGACCACGAAACCATATCGACCACGGTCATCAGTAATCTGAGTCTCAAGGACCTTCCCAAACTTAGCATCAAAAATGCGTACAATGGCTTGTCCGATAGGCTTTTTCGACTGCTTGTCATAAACAATCCCCCAAGACTTGGGCTTTTTCGGCATGGCCAAACGACGGAAGAGAAGATAGGTGAAAATTTGGAAAAGCAGCATCCCAAACATCAACCACGAAGGTGAAATGGCTAAAACAACGGCTGTCAGGACCAAACTGATTAAGCTAAAGGCATGTTGGGCGTGACGAAGAATTTTTTTAAGAAAGACCTGTCGTGGCGTTGCCTCCTGCTGCGTTGGATCAAGGGGAATGTTCACGCCAATCGTTGCTTCCTCTTTTACGCTGATGACTTCGCCGTGATAGACATCCAAGAACTCACCATCTTCTCTATCCTTAGCTAAATAGGAGCTCGGATAAGTAAAGCCGGATCGCGCGACCTCGATCCGATACGTTCCCGGCTTCACCGTAAAGAAATACCTCCCTTCGGCATCCGTAATGCGCGTTTGGAGGATAAGGTTCTTTTGCGCGTGGATTAAACGCACGATTGCCAAATCAACGGGTCGTTTGCTAAGGGCGTTATAGACGATCCCCCAACTTTTTCGCTTACGCTTGCCCAAAAGAAGGATCGGCTGCGTAAGGAGAAACCAAAAGTAATGGAAAAGGCTGAACAGATTCGCAGCCGCTACCAAGTTCCCTAGCGCCACAACGGCTACCACGGGTGCCGTAATGTTAGCCACGTCTTGGACTTCCTCCGTTTGTAGGATGGAGAGAGCAACGTCCGTTGGCGTGACGGGGACGAGATATAAGGCGATCTGTTCCGCGATGACATTCAGTCGCACGTTTACGTCACGCTCAACCGGAAGGAAACCGCTTTTTTCCACCCTAATGCGGTATCGTCCGTTGGGGACAAGGAAGACGTACCGTCCTTGCGCGTCCGTCAGTACAGGATTCCGCTGACCAAAGGAAGCGCCATTCCATAACACGGCCTGACCATTTCGCAGGGCGTACAAGCTCACACTCGCCTGGTCCGAACCGATCTGTTCACGTTCCTCATCGATTTCAAGCACCCTCCCATATCCTTGGACAATGACGTCGTACCGCAAGGTCTGCTCTCGGCCATCCGCAAAACGCATCGTAACCGTCACGGGTAACGTCTCCACTCGGTTTGAAGGGACAAACGTCGCCCCCCACGCGTCGCCGGAAAGGAGTGGGACCAGGGCATACTCCGCATCACCTACACTGATGACGCCTGAAACCGGCGATGCTTCCAACCCAACAATCGGCACACGTACTTGCACGGGCGTCCCTACAACCGCCCCAAACGTACCGCGTGAGTCTTGTTCGAGCTCAACCGTGCCATCAGCGCCAAAAAACAGACCGCGCAAACCAATGACCGTCACTTCCGGTAATTCAATCGGTGGTAACGGTTCGGTCGTCGTGGGCGTTGGCGGAATGGGTTCCGTGGTCGTTGGCGGCCCAGGCGGAAGCGGTGGTTCGGGCTCCTCCTCTTCCGGCAACGGTTCCTCTTCACCAAACGGGATCGCATCAGCAAAGGCGCCGCTCGAATGGTTGCCAGACCCATCATACGCGTAGTTCGCGTAATAATAATGGACGCCATTGGTCAGGCCAGTGTCCGTCACCCCCTGTAAACCACCCTGATAGACCAAGCGGCCGTCGTCAGGACTCGTTGGATACCCGCCCGTTTTGGCGAAGACGCGGACAAAAGAAAAATCAGGATCCGTCGGATTGTTCCAGGTCAGCACGACCTGCTGGTCACCCGGTGCTGCTTGAAAACCAAAAACGTTTGACGGGGCAGTAACATCACCGGTTGTCGTGAAGGTCCCGTCGCCCGACATGGCAGACAACCCAGATGGCTCCGTGGATAAGACGCGGAAATGGTAGAGGGTATTTGTCGTGAGCCCGACAAGCTGGACCGCATGGTTTGTCACAAACGCGGTCAAAGAAGCGACTTCCCCATAGGCGAGGGTCGTCCCATACTCGACGACGCTATTCGCCGGGATATTCGTGTCCCATAAAATGACCGCTCCGGAATCCGTAATATTCACGACCTGTATGTTTGAAATGATCGGCGCCTGCGGCAACGCCAACGTCTGAAAGGTGATGTCCGGTGAGCTACCAGAATTGTTGACGATGTCCCTCGAAGTGACGCGGAGATGGTACATCGTTTCAGGTGACAAGCCGGTCAGGAAAAGGGAATGCGAAGTGACAAAGGCACCGTCCGTCACTGGGCCAAGGCCATAGGCCGTTGTCACCCCGTAATCAACACGGGAATCTGCGGCCTCATCCGTCTGCCAAATCACTTGGGCAGTCGATGTCGTGATATTGATCACTTGGACATTAAAGATGGCAGGGGCCGTACCGTCCGTCCCACCCGAAGGACCGCCGCCAGGCGGGGTCGATGTCGTACTTGTTGACGGTACGGTCGCCGAAACGCTGATCAGGTCCGCACTGATGATCGCCACTTCGTAAGTGCCGGTATCGCCAAATGTCCCAGCGACCGAAATGATGTAAGAACCCGTCGATGAGGGGTTAAGAACTTGGTTGGTCCCGCCGGTCGCGTTCGTCCCGAGGCGGATCACAACCTTGTCGCCAGCCGTGATTTCTCCGGCGGCTGCATTGGTTGGAGCGGTCAACGTCAAAACAAGACCAGAAACGCTTGCCCCCCAAACTCCAGCCGCGGCCGACGCAGCCAATGTTTCGCTTGTTTCAAGGCCTGTCGTTGGTCCATGGAACAGGTCGATGTCTCCAAACGCGATGGACGATGGGTTGAAATCGCTGGGAAAAGTGATGGTGATTGTATCCGTAGATGCTTCGACACCGGTCGGAGTCGTGAAACGGAACTCCATGTTCGTCGCAACAGATGCCTGCTGCCTGCTCATGAGTAGGCTCCGGCTCGTCAGGGTGGCGGCAAGGGCCACGTTCGGAACATAGCCAAACAACCCGAGCGTAAGCACGAGCAGACAGGACACCGCACGGAAAGTGCTCATAACAACGGACCCCTACAAGCCGCATCAGGAATCCGCCCCGAAGATCTCTCCGGAGCCGAGCCCCGACATCACAGCTTTCGCAACACCCACCATTTACGTCCCGCGGTCCCTGCAAGAACCAAGACGAACATTGTGGTAAGAACAACGAGGCCAAGTCTCCATGGCAACACCCAAAAATACAGGACAGGCGCCTCTCCTGACACGCCTCGCATCGTCAGCGAAAGTTCTACGCGATACAGGCCAAACCCAAAATTCGACCACTCTTCGCGCATCTCATGGAAAAAACCCCTTCCCTCCCGTGGCGCCGCCTTCGACCATTCCATGACCAGGCGCCTTGAGGAACCTGGTAACACCTTTGCGCGCGCGCCGTTGATATCAACCGAATGAGCACGCATTCCAATGACGTTACGGATCTGGAGGATGCCTTCTGGCGTCAGGTGTGTATTCCCCTCATTACGCAGCGTCAATGAAAAAGCAGCGGGCAAATGACTCAAAACGCCATCATCTGTGCGCTGGAAATCCACTAGGCTTAATCGTTCAACAAGGTTCCCTTGCACCGTAAAGAAGACAAGCGCTCCTACGCGTGCCGTCAGGCCGGCTCCCGTATCCTTGCCGGCACCTTCATCCTGTCCCGAGACAAAGAGCGCAGCATAATAGCTTCCTGGCGCCGCTTGCTGTGGAACAATGATACGAAAAGGGACATCGAGTGACTGCCCAGGGTTCAGCGTCACGGCCGGCATGGAAAGATAGATCCATGACGGGAGACCAGACGTATCACTTAGTGGCAAGAATTCCTGCTGGCCATACTCCCCTTTTGGGATGAACTTCTGGATTTGAAAAAGGAAAGAACGAGGGAGCGATTCATCATTTCTGACCGTCAAAACCGCTTCGACCATTTGGCCGGGGCCAGCAGAAAAATCAAACGTGGTCGGACCGATGGCCACCGCGTTCACGGCCTGCGGCAAACAAAACACGAAAGCCGCAACGCTGAGAAAAAAAGGACGAAAAAAAGAAATCATACAATCAGTAATTCGGTGTGAGCGTATAATAAACGTTCTGGGTATAGGAGCCAGCATTCGTATTGGATGCGATGGAGAGCTTGTAGAGCATCCCGACCTTATCAGGGACCGCGCCCGAAACCGTCGCGCTTGTTTGGATAGCACGTTGCGTGGTCGTCACCGCGGTATCCGTCCCCGCCCCAAACGCCGTCGCACCGGTCACCTCAGCACCATACTCTTCACTTCCTGTACTGACCGTACCGTCTGAAACAAGGCCCATCGTCTGCGCGGAAGCATTTTGGAGGAGTTGGTTGGCTTGGATATAGACCGTATAACCAGATGCAGCGCTTGACCCAACAGAGGTCAGCGCCGTAGCGACATATTCGGTTCCAGCCGATACCGTCCCAAATGAAGCGGCGTTACTCGCCATCCTATAGACATAATCGTTCCCCCCAGCCGGTCCCGCTGACATACTCGCCCCATCGCCATCAAAATCATCAACTGTGATGACGGATCCAGCTATCCCTGAAATTCTTCCAACGGCTACGAACTGCGCGAAGCCTGAATTTTCAATGACCGCAATATAGTCCCCTGTGGAAAACCCAACAGCGGAGCTAACCGTAACTGTATTTAAGGCATTGTCATAGGCTGAATAACTCACTTGTGACGCATCCGTTTGACCTCGTACGGTTAAACTGAGAGCCTCATCATCTGAAATACGATAGCCAGCCGAAAGCTGAAAATTTGTGCTTGTACTGATACCGGTCCCCTGATCACCGATTGAGTCAGAGAGTGAATAATTTGTACTTGTAGAACCCTCGCCACCCCCTTCATTAAAATTGTCCCACAAAATTTGATAATTAATACTCGACATAGCCATTACAAAATGGCCAGCCGCAACAAAGTATATTGCGAACAATAAAAATAACGTTTTTCGCATGGACAACTATTAATATAGCATTTTTTTTATGCTCGATCAATATTGGCTAATTTAAAATATTTTATAAGTGTCTTAAAAATATTCGTAATTGTTTCACGTGAAACATTATGTTGAGGTCAATTGAAAAAAATAACTGCCAAGAATGGCAGGAATTAATCATCAAATTGTTTCACGTGAAACAATTTTAACTGCGGTACATTATTCGCCTGAGTTCAAAAATGAGCTGAAGCCATCCAAAACTATCTAAACAAAACAACAAAATGGGTAATTTGTTTCACGTGAAACATTTTTTAACTATTTATTGATATCATTTAGCTGAAAAAGGACATAAAGTAAGATTGTTTCACGTGAAACAATCTTAATGGTTATTCAAACACAAAAGTCCAACCAAAAATGTTTCACGTGAAACATTTATTATCAATATGCTGCTTAGCAGGTAATACTTGCTGCGCCACGTGAACAACGACTTATTAAACTTACAGCCACCGTAAAATACTCGCTGCTACTTAAATCACTTGGAATGCAAAAACAACGAGCTTAGTCGTTGTTTTTACGTGGTGGACCGAAGGGGAGTCGAACCCCTGACCTCTGCAATGCGAATGCAGCGCTCTACCAACTGAGCTATCGGCCCATGAAATGTTTCACGTGAAACATTTCCATTGATCAATCATCGAGAGAGTACTGCGATGATCGAAGGCATGAAATTGTTTCACGTGAAACAATTTGAAAAAATTGATCCACGTGGCGTCTCCACGTGGAATTGAACCACGATCTAGGGCTTAGGAGTCCCTCGTTCTATCCGTTGAACTATGGAGACAAACAAGTGTCGCAAAATTATAAGTAAAGATTCTTTATCTTATCTATGCGACAAAACAGTATAAGCCTCGAAAACATCGCATGTCAAAATGACGGTGTGTTGACGGCTAGCCCATTTTTGCTATTCTTGTCCGGAACTCTATGCCAAACAAGCATGCCGCCATCAAAGACCTGCGTAAAAGCCAAAAACGCCAGGCCCACAATAACCGGATCAAGACCAACATCAAGGCATTGACCAAGCAGGTCGAAGAAGCGGCGAAAGCCGGCAAAGCTGATGAGCTGAAGGCGTTGGCCAGTAAACTCCAGCAAGCCGTTGCGAAGGCCGCCAAAGAAAACGTCTTCCACAAAAACCGCGCCAGCCGCAAAACCTCAAAAGCCATGAAAAAGGCTTTTACGAAAGCCAAATAGGAACAGAAAATGAAAACACAAACCCGCCTTTACCGAGGCGGGTTTGTGTTTATGACTTATGAGGCTTGGTCATCCAGTAAAAGCCCAATCTCTTCTTCTTTGGACAAGCCCGAGCGCGTCAGTATGACGGCGGCTAATGATTTTGCGAAACGTGTTTCACCTTCTCCGTTTTTTCCGCGTGACAATTTCTTCACGACAAATGGATGGATACCCTGCGTTTCACCGCCCAGAACGCGCAATAAAGCGCGGTACTGATACTGGAGGAGGTTCAAAAGTTCAGCGCCTTGCTTTAAGACCGTAGATCGACGATCCGTAGCACCGCCTGACACAACACGATCAACCAAATCAAAATGCGACGCATCAGACGCTCGTGTCCGTTCAGATACTCCACCAGCAGCTAATCTATTGAGTTCACTCATCGCTGCCCAACTGTCACCATCACATTCGACAGCAAGTCGAGCTACAGCGTTATCATCCGTAAAATGTAAACCTCGCGCCTGTTCCAACAGCCATTTTTGGAATGCTTGTCCATGCAACAGGGGATACTCACTCACATGGACATCCGTCAGCGAGGTCAGCCACTTGTTTGCATCTTTATCCAAAGGTTTTTCTTCGACACAAACCACGATCGTTCGTTCTGGATCACGTTTTAAGGTCAGCGCCAAGAGCTCGCGTTTGGCTTTTGGGCAACCGCTCAACAACCCATCAACCCTCAAAAAACGCCGCGGCTGAAACAGGTTCGCTCCAGACGCGCGCTCAATCAGCTCATCCACGCCAATTTTCCCCGGAGAGAGGTGCTCGATAGCATTCCCTAGCGGATCATGTTTTTCACGGAAGGCCGCTTCAAGCTGCCGCGCCCGTTGCACGGCGCGATACCCATCCGGCCCGATACAGACGATCAGCATGCGAGGAGCTTACCCGTCCTAAACCAATTTTTCCATCTCCTCCCAATTCTTTCCTGCCTTTGTCTCAACCACAATCGGCACCGCCAACTTTTCGACGTTCTCCATCGCGTCTTTCACAAACTGCGCTACCTTTTTGACTTCCTTTTCTGGCACTTCAAATAATAATTCATCATGCACTTGCAAAAGCATGCGCGTGTCTTTTGAGATGCTTGGTAACGTCCTGCGTACTTCAATCATCGCGAGCTTCATCAAGTCTGCGTCCGTCCCTTGCACCGGCATATTGATTGCCATGCGTTCTGCCTGCGCACGCACTTGGTGCATCGTTGAATGGATTTCTGGCAATGAGCGTCGGCGTCCAAAGAGCGTCTCAACATATCCCAGTTTATGCGCCAGCGCTTTCGTTTCTTCCATGTAGTTCTTCACCCCACGATAGACCTCAAAATAGGTGGCGATGAATGTCTTCGCATCCGCAAAGGGGATACCAGCTGCAACAGAAAGTCCTTGCGGCCCCTGTCCAAAGATCAACCCAAAGTTGATTGCCTTGGCAATACGTCTCTGGTCTTTCGTGACCTCCTCTTTCTTGATCTTCCAAATCGCCGCTGCAGTCGCGGTATGGATGTCTTCGCCGCGTCGAAAGGCGGCTAACATCTCCTCGTCTTTCGCAAGCGCAGCAACTAAGCGAAGTTCAATCTGCGAATAGTCACAAGACAGGAGGACAAAACCCTTGGGTGCGACAAACGCACGGCGGATCCTTCGGCCAAGCTCCGTGCGGATGGGGATATTCTGGACGTTCGGGTCCGTAGACGACAGGCGTCCGGTCGCAGCAACCGCCTGGTTAAACGTCGTATGCACGCGTGACCCCTTATCAGCCAAAGTCGGAAGCACTTCAACATAGGTCGAGAGCAATTTAGCCAACTCGCGGTGTTCCTCGATCATTTCAATCAGAGGATGCGAACCGCGCAGCTTCTCGAGCTCTGGGGCAGCCGTGGAATAGCCCGTCTTCCCCCTTTTCACCCCCTTCGTCGGCAATTTCAGCTCATCAAAGAGGATTTCTGCCAACTGGGAAGGGGAGGCTGGGTTAAATTCACGCCCTGCAGCCCTCATCATCTTCTTTTCAAGCGCTTGCTTATCGTGGCGCATCTCATCAGCTAACTTAGCCAAATACGGCTTATCAATCAGGATGCCCGCCCGCTCCATGTCCCGCAGGACGGGGATAAGTGGCAGGTCAAAACGTTCTAACACACTTGTCAAATTCTCTTCGTTAAGCGCTTTTTTAAGAATTGGCACAAGTTTATACACAGCTTCGGCTTCGGATGTAGCTGAAGCCCCGACCGGCAGGGCGATGTCCGCATAGCGCTGGGCGATCGATGGTAGGTCGTGGTTTCTTTCACCCGCCCCCAAAACATACGCCGCAAGAAAGGTATCAAAGGACCAAGCCCCCGCCTCAAACCCAAGCTCCTCCAACCCAACCATCTGCTGCTTCCCATCATGGGCGACGCGCGAGACGCTTGGATCGAGGAGAAATTTTTGAAAACGCGTTTGCACTTCTTTCACTTCTAAAATCTTAGATGGAAAAAGCCACGCACCATTTTTCGTCGCGCATGCGACCCCTTCAACTTTCGAACCAAACAACGAACCCACCATCCCTTGCGCAACTTGGATGACGACCGATTCACCTTCCGTCATTCCATCCAAAATCGCGAGCGCCTCTTTTGACGTTTCGATCGACGCACTCACCGACTTCATAACACGTCCTTTTTTCTGCATCACTTTTTTTTCTTTTTCGTCGACGGTCTCACCGCCAAAACGCCTGGCGAACGTCGCAAAACCCCAGGTTAAAAAGAACGATCTGACCTTGGCTTCGTCTTGTACTCGCGCTGAACCTTTTTCTGGTTCAAAGGTGATCGGGACATGCTTCTCAATCGTCACTAAACGCAAAATATCAGGCAATTCTTGCTCTGCGGCCAACAATTTCTGTCGCGTGGAGGGACTTATGTCAGACGCCTTGTCATGGGCGGCGCGTAAAATACCTTTCAACGTCCCAAATTTTTTGAGCAGCTCGGTCGCGCCCTTTTCGCCAATGCCTTTGATCCCCGGAATGTTGTCCGACGGGTCACCGCGCATCGCCTTATATTCCAAAAATTGTTCCGGCGTCAGTTGGTACTGGCGCATGAGTTCCGCATCATCATACAGAACCGTCTCACTCACGCCTTTCTTGAATGTAAGCACGCTCACGTCTGGTTGGATGAGCTGGAACGCGTCACGGTCGCTCGTCACGATGAGTGACGTCCACCCTTTTTTCTTGGCGCGCACCGCAATCGTGCCGATCAAGTCATCAGCTTCAAATCCATCCTTTTCAAGATTGGTGACACCGAGAAGGGCAAGGCCTTCCTTCACCAAAGGGAGTTGGGCGTACAGTTCGTCCGGCTGTTCCTCGCGATGCGCCTTGTACTCCTTATAGGCTTCGTGGCGAAAGGTTGTGGCCTCGGTATCCCAACATGCCACAAAAGCGTCCGGTTTTTGCTCGTTTAGCAGCTTCATGACCACGGAAAACACCCCATACGCCGCATTCACGACCATCCCAGAGGGTGCGGTCAGGGGCGGAAGGGCGTGCCAGGCGCGGTGGAGCAAAGCGTTCGCGTCCAAAATCAATAAAAGAGGTTTCTTTGGCATAAGCCAAGGGTAACAGTCGTTGGCTTGGTAAGCAAAAAAGCAGAACCGGCCGCAGGGAGTTCCCCGCGACCGGTTCGAGACGGTTACTGCCAGCCGTCGACGCGCGCGATCACGCGTGTGTCGCGACGTACGCCTGGAGCGCCTTGGGCAGATTGTCCTTCGGGATGATCCCGAGGGTGCCGTTGGCGTTGTCGAACGTCACCACGCCGAGCCTCCCGTAGTTGACGGTGGCCGCCGCGAAGATGCCGTCCCGCATCATGCTCCACTTCGCGTCGTCGTTGCCGAAGACGAGCAGGGCGCTCTTGCCGTCCTTGAAAGCGACGTCGACGGAGAACTTCCCGTCCGCGAGCGACTGGATCTGGCCGAACCCGACGATGGCATTCCCCTTGTCGGGGCCGTCCACGACGTGGGACCACGAATCGCGGCCGAACGTCTGCAGGTTGATCTTGGAGGCCTCGATCTTCACGATCGCGTGGGTGCCCTTGCGGTAGCCGTAGAGCATGCCGTCCGCGCCCATGTAGTCACACGGGACGATGCCCGTGATCGCCGTGTAGTCCACGAGCTGCCCGCGGGCGAACAGGACCGCCATGTCCGTCTTGCCCACCGTGTGGATGCAGTCGGCGGACCGGCCCGTCATCTTGTCCTTGACCTGCGAGATGGCCTCGAGATAGCCGAGGAGGATGTTCTCGCCGATGGCGGCGTCCGCCTTCTTCTTCACGAGGAGCCTTCCCAGCTCGTCGTCGCCCGTGAGGAACATCGCCTCACCGACGCGGAAGAAGCGGGAGACCGCCGCCTCACCGACCATGGGTGTGGGCTTCTCGGTCTTGGTGACCGACTTGACCATCACGTCCTGGCCGAACATGGCCAGGCGGATGGCACCCTCTTCCTTTTGGCCGCTCAAGAACGCGCCGACGAGGCGGTCCTTGGTGACCCCTTGAAGGGTTCCGGCCATCTGGTTGATCGGTGACTTTTTCTCGGTGATGTGCATGACACGCTCCGCGTTGGAGGTTGGACATGGACAGGTTCGGCTCCCACCATGGGAACCGACAAAGCAAGCAGTGAGTGTGAAGGGACGAAAACGACCGGAGATGCGGTCGCGTCGCAAGATAATAATCAACACCGAAAAGGCCGTCAAGTCTCCGGTTTCCCAATGACAAAACGTCCCCGATAAAAATCGGGGACGTTTTCTTGGAGGCGTGGGCGGGAATCGAACCCGCGGATAGGGGTTTTGCAGACCCCTGCCTTACCACTTGGCCACCACGCCGTGCGTCCAGAGGGTAACAAACACCCCCTCCGGATGGAAGGGGTGTTGTCGGGTTACTTCGTGGAGCCCTTCAACTGGGCGGCAAGCTTGGCTTGCTTCACGAGACGGGCCATACGGGCACGTTCGGCCCACTGGGTTTTCCCGTTCCCCATCTCAACGACTTCAATCTTCATATTACGCTTGATCCCGAACTGGCGCATGGCCGTCCCGTCATCCATCCAGATGTCGATACGGTACCAATAACGCTTGTTCATGCGGTCATGGACCTCGAACACACGGTCACCGAACACGTCCGGGATGCGCACCTTCGTACCGAACGGCAAGAAGTTGGCGGCAATGATGCCGTTACGCACCGTAGAACCGTCGGCCGTGATGAACGGGTCGGAGTCACACTCTTCCGGGGTTGAGGTATAAGCCGTAATATCAACGATGTAGTTGCTTTTGGCAGAACCCTTTTCCGGCAGGGCCATCCCCTTATCGGACACCTTGGCCACCTTCGTAGCATGCGTCTTATCGCGAAAAACGATCGGGGACGCAGCAGAAACAGAAGGCAGGAGGCCGCTCACGACACTTATGAGCGTCACCAAGGCCAAAGAGCCACGTTTCCAGTACGTACGCATGTTTAAGTTGGTCATAATGGGTGTACGATGTGGAGCAGGCTTATAGCCGGTCCCTCATCGTGAAGATAAATCATAGCAAAATAGGGGCATTTTGTCAATCCTAAAAGGCCAATTTCATGGCTAAACTAAGCGCTTTTCTCTCAAACAAGACCACGAAAAATATATGATAAAAATGGACGGATTTCGAGAAAAAATACCTTTGTTAAGCCGTTTTTCAAAAAATGGCTTATTGAAGCCAAAAAAATTAGCTTTGTGGGTCCTTTTTATCCTCCTCGGATCTTTCTTTTGTTTTGCCGTTTTCGTCGCCTATGTGAGCCGGGACCTGCCGAACCCAGACACCCTGCTCGGCCGTGACGTCCCCCAATCAACCAAGATCTATGACCGCACGGGTGAAACGCTCTTGTATGAAATCCACGGTGACGAAAAACGAACCCTCATCCAAATCCAAGACCTTCCCACCTACGTGCCACACGCGACGGTCGCGATCGAGGACAAGCGCTTCTATGAACATCACGGCATCTCCTGGGTGGGACTGGTACGCGCCGTTGTCGTAAATACGGTGCGCGGTGAACGGATCAAGGGGACATCCACGCTGACACAGCAGTTTGTGAAGAACGCCATCTTGAGCAACGAACGCTCCCTCTTGCGTAAGCTTCGTGAACTCATCCTCGCCCTACAGATGGAACGCACCTTCACCAAAGACCAGATCCTCCAGCTTTATTTGAACGAGATCCCATATGGCTCAAACATCTACGGCATCGAGTCCGCCGCGCAGAGCTATTTTGGGAAGGCGGCAAAAGACCTGACGCTCGACGAAGCAGCATTCCTCGCGGCCATCCCACAAGCACCGGACTTCTATAACCCGTATGGCTTGGGATTGCATGGTGACAATCGCGAACAACTTGTCGGACGCCAACAATACATCATCGAACAGATGGTGGAGCAGGGATATGTCTCCCGCGAGGAAGCGGATGCGGCACAGGCGACAAGCACGATGGAAAAGCTCAAGCCCAAAAAAGTGGGGGACATCCGAGCTCCACACTTTGTGATGTACGTTCGCTCACTCCTGACGGAAAAGTACGGGCAAAAACCGGTCGAGCAAGGTGGCCTTAAAGTCATAACCACGCTTGATTGGGACAAACAGGAGATCGCGGAAAACGAAGTACAAAAGGGCGTTGAGGCGCGGGGCAAGCAATACGGTTTTACTAATGCCGCCCTTGTCTCCGTGGATCCAAAGACGGGAGAAATCCTGGCCATGGTCGGTTCAAAAGATTTTTTTGACGAAGAGATCGACGGGCAGGTCAACGTGACGCTGCGCCCACGCCAACCAGGGTCCAGCTTCAAACCTATCGTCTATGCGGCGGGCTTTGTCCGCGGTTATTTGCCCGAGACACAACTCTGGGACGTGAATACCGTCTTCCGGACGGACACGGCGCCCTATGAACCAAAGAACTATGACTTGAAGGAGCACGGCCCAGTCACGCTCCGCCAAGCCCTACAAGGTTCACTGAACATCCCGGCCGTCAAAATGCTCTACCTCGTCGGCGTGGGACGTGTGCTTGATTTCGCCGAGTCGCTCGGTTACTCAACCTTTGCCCAGCGTAACCGCTTTGGCTTATCCCTCGTGCTTGGTGGCGGGGAAGTCAAACCGATCGACCACGTCATGGCCTATGCGACGTTTGCGAACGACGGGATCCGCGTCCCGAGTGCTGCCATCTTGAGCGTCGAAGATCCGACCGGGAAAAAACTGGAGGAATGGCAGCCGCCGGAAGGCGAGCCTGCCGTCGAACCCCAGGTCGCGCGCCTGCTCTCAAACGTCCTGTCTGACAATGATGCGCGGTCGTTCATCTTTGGGGCGCGTAACTTTCTCACATTGCCTGACCGCCCCGTCGCCGCAAAGACCGGCACGACGAACGACTACCACGACGCATGGACGGCTGGGTATACTCCGAACCTCGCGACCGTGGTCTGGGTCGGCAACGCAAACAACGATGCCATGAAGCGTGGCGCGGACGGTTCCGTGATTGCGGCACCGATCTGGCAAGCCTACATGCGTGGTGCCACAAAGGACCTGCCCGTAGAACGCTTCAAGCCGCCGGAACCGCCCAAGACAAACAAGCTCGCCATCTTGGGGAGGGTCGTTCAACAGATGGTGAAGGTAGACAAGCTGACGGGGAGACGCGCCACGGAATTCACTCCGGCAGAATTCATCGAAGAACGTCCGACGTATGAGGCGCACTCGATCCTGCACTACGTCGACAAAGACGATCCGCTTGGCCCAGCACCCTCAAACCCCGCTAACGACCCGCAGTACGCCAACTGGGAACGGGCAGTGTCGGATTGGGTAAGCCGTACACAATGGCATGCGACGGACACTATCCCGCTCATCTACGATGATGTGCACACGCCAGACGCCGCACCGCGCGTAACCATCGAAGAGCCGACTGCTTCAAACGCCGTTACGAGTCGTACGCTCACCATCCGCACGACCGTCGGATCTGTCCGGAGCGTGGTCCAGCTTGATGCGTACCTGAACGGCGAACTCATTGGCAGTTCCGCCGGCAACACATCCGTGTGGTCCATCCAAATCCCAAACCGGTTCCCCAAGGGGTTCTACACCCTCACCGTCTCTGCTATCGACGACATCGGAAATCGTGGAACCGCGCAGACAAACATCAACCTCCTAGCTGAATCAGAGGGGACGCCCGCGCTCCGTATTCAGTCACCACCAGCCGGGGCCTTCTGGTCGAGAGCCACCTTCCCAAAAATAATCCAAATCGACTTAGCAGAACCATCAGCATTTACAAAAATTGATGTGAGCTTCTTAGGACAAGACGGCATCTCACGTCTGGTGGACACCATCAACCAACCAACCGAAACACCGCTCCGGATCTCCCTCTCCCTCGGCCCGCCAGCAGGGAACTACCAACTCATCGTCACCGCAGAACGGAACGGCGGGGGGACCGAAGAAACCAGCGTCCCCATCACGATCACGGAGTAGGCTACTGCCGGATCGGCATCACGATGTAGCGGAAGGCGCCACCCTGTTTTGGCGCAGCCACGACCGGACTCATCCCATCAATCATCCGAAGGCAGACTTCGTCGCCCTCCATCGCTGACAAGCCGTCTGATACATAGCGATAGTTCAGCGTGACCGTGTTCGCATCGCCCTCAAGCGACGCTTTCAACGTGGTCGCGTGCGTCCCCGTCCCAGAATCCGAAGCGCTGACCTCAAGCCCGCCGCCTTCGAGCGCCTTAAAGTGGACGTCCTGAAGCCCCTGGCGCGCAAATAACGCCGCCGCCCGGATCGCCTGCACAAGCTCCTGTCGCGACAAGGTCAACGTCGAACGAAAAGCGGTTGGGATAATTTGGTGGTAATCCGGAAAAGACCCTTCGATCAAACGTGTGATCAACTCAACGTTGCCGTAGGTCACGACAAGCTGGTTATCCGTCATAGCCCACTCGACCTCATCCGGTGTCGCCATGTCATCACGGTAGCCGCCGACAATGCGCGCAACCTCCTGCATCGCTCGGGCCGGCACGATACAACGGAGCTCTGCCTCTGCTGACCCCGCCTCAAGCCCTAATTCGCACTCAGACAGGCGATACGAGTCAGTCGCAGCCATGATGAGCTTCCCTCCGGAAAAAAAGCAGGCAACGCCTGAGAGCTCTGGACGAGACTCGGCCGCACTCACCGCAAACGCCACTTGAGAGATGGCGCGCTTCAGCGCCTCTGCCTTCAATTTATAACCCTTTCCTTTCGCGAGCTTTGGGATCAACGGGAATTCAGACGCAGCCACCCCCTTCATCTTTGTCACCCGTCCGTCCGCTACAACTTCGAGCAAATCATCAGACTGCACGAGCTCAACCTTCCCAGAAGACAAAAGTCCCACATAATCCTGTAAGAGCTTAGCTGGTACCGTAAACTCGCCTGCCGCCTCCATCTTGCCACGCACCAATACCGAAACCGCCATTTCCAAATTCGTGGTTGAAAGTTTCAAGTTCCCCTCTTCTGCTTTCAGGAGAACGTTAGAGAGGATTGGTAGGTTCGCGTTCTTGCCTGAGATGTGTGATACCAAGTGAAGCCCTTGGGATAGATTTTCTTGTGTACAGGCAAATTTCATAGTAGGTAAAGGTAGAGAAAGAAGTGACGGAGATGATAATAAGGGGTGTGGAAGATTTGGATAAGTTCGTTTCTTGCTTTGTGTAAGCCCTGGAAGGGGTGGTTATTATCCTGAGTGGAGTGTGTAGAAGCTGCGCTCGTGTTGTGGTGAGGGGTGGATGAAACTGGCGAGGAGCTTAACCATAGGCAGGTTATCAACGTTGGGATGGATATTCTCCACAGGTTTAAGCACCGTTCGCTTTGGTGTAGATCCGTTCGCGGATAAGGCCGACGTCACGCTTCACTTGTTCATCAGCTTTCAGTAATCCCGTAATTTTTTCGCAAGCATGCATAGCGGTCGTGTGGTCACGTCCGCCGATATGGTCGCCAATCGCCGGGAATGAGCATTTCACCTCCTCACGGAGCAAGTACATGGCTACTTGGCGGGGGAAGGCAAGGCGCCGTTCCCGGCTTTTGCCGAGGATTTCTTCCATTCGGATGTCGTAATAGTCCGCGACTGTCTCGAGGAGGGATTTGGCGGTTACGGTCCTTTTTTGGACGGTAGGCGCAAAGCTCTGGAGCAATGTCTGGACCGTTTGCGCTGAAGGCTGAATGTTTTTGAACTGGTGGTAGGCAATGATTTTGTTGAGGGCCCCTTCCAGCTCACGGACGTTTGATTGGATGGCACCAGCAATCGCGTGGAGCAATTCCGTGGGGATGGCGTAGTTTTTTTCTCTAGCCTTAGCCTGCAAAATGGCTACGCGGGTCTCAAAATCTGGCTTTGAAATGTCAGCCATCATGCCCCACTCAAAACGGGAAAGGAGGCGGCTTTCTAATGATTGGATGTCTTTTGGTGAGCGGTCAGACGTTAGGACGAGCTGCTTGTCGTTTTGGTGCAAGGCATTAAACGTGTGGAAAAACTCTTCTTGTGTGCCCTCTTTTCCGCTAAGAAACTGGATATCGTCGACTAAAAGCACATCTACATTACGATACGTGTCTTTAAAATCATTCCCGCGTCCTGATCGAACGGCTTGGATGTATTCGTTCGTAAAACGCTCACACGTAACATAACGTACGCGGACTTGGCTGTCTTTAGCCAAAATATGGTGACCGATGGCTTGAAGGAGGTGGGTTTTACCCATACCAACGCCACCATAGAGGAAAAGTGGATTGTACACTTTTCCGGGTTGGGCCGCTGCGGCCATGCAGGCGGCGTGGGCGAGCTCATTGCTTTTCCCGACCACAAAGTGTTGGAAATGATATTTTGGGTTTAACCCGATATCCGGAGCCTGATCATGGCCGGTCGTGGCGCTTTCTTGTGAAGAAAAAGTCTGGTTATCCACAGTATTCTGTGGATTCTCTGTGAGTTCTTCCAGCGAAGGGACGATCGTCGTATTCCGTACCTCAACGCGGTAGGTCACCTCGCGGATGTTTTGGCTTGTGACATTGCGGAGCGCGCGGACGATCTGGTCGTGGTATTTTTTTTCGAGCCAAGCCTTTGTAAAAGTGTTTGGGACGCAGATAACGACCTTGGTGTTTTCAAATGATCCGATAAACGTCTGCTTAAACCACGTGGTGAAATTCGCCTTTGAAAGGGTGAGTTCCAGTTCACCGAGGGTTGATTGCCAGACAGTTTGGAGATCCATAAAGTTTATTTGTGGTTTGTTCTTGTGCTGATGTTTTCAAGAGAGCTTGGCCCTGTCAAACATGTGGATGAAAAGTGGATAGAATGCCAAACTCTTGCCAAAAATTCTATTTTCTGGCAGAATATCTGCCATATGGCCACTAAGCGAACGTATCAACCAAAAAAGAAGCGCCGCGCCCGTGTACACGGTTTTTTGAAGCGGATGCGCACCCGCGCCGGCCGCGAGGTCCTATCCCGCCGACGCCGCAAGGGCCGCAAGGCGATTTCGGTCACGTCACGCCGCAACAAGTCAAAGCGATAACCATGTTGCCAAAGGCTGAACGTCTGCGAAAAGCCAAGGATTTTGCCCTGCTTTCGCAAAAAGGACGGGCGGTCTTCCACCCGTTGTTTACGCTCCGGTTCCGTCCATCTAGCCAACCCTCCAAGGTTGGCTTTGTGGCTTCTACGAAGGTTTTTAAGACCGCCGTGGCCCGTAACCGTGCGAAGCGTCGGATGCGCGAGGCGCTACGCCTCATCAAGGAATTGTGGCCAAAACAGATGGATTTGCTCTTTATTTTGAAGGTCGGAGTGCTCACGGCACCGTTTTCTGAGCTTGATGCTGGACTGAAAAGGGTGCTTGAAAAGGTCCCAGAGGCCATGTCCAGACCACCAACCCCACGCAAAAAGCTCAAAGCCCGCCGTCCGACGTCCGTCGTCTACCGCACCAAAGAAGCATGATCTTCAAAACCATTGGGGTTGGGTTGATCCGCCTGTACCAAAAAACGCTTTCGCCTGACCATGGGCCGCTGCGCCACGTTTTGCGTCAATCCGTCTGTAAGTTCCATCCGACGTGTTCGGAGTATGGCGCGCAAGCCATCGAACGGTTTGGTTTTTTGCGTGGAGGTTTTTTGACGGCTCATCGCATCATGCGTTGCCATCCGTGGTCCCTCGGGGGAATAGATCCAGTTCCTGCACGTGAGAAAATTGAGCATGAAGTTTTGTAAACGCATGCATGGGGAGTTCGATCCTTTTTATCCGTCTTGCAAATCCTGATTGGATGACCACGTCCTGCTTTTTGACGTCGCCCGACTTTGCAAGGAGTTCGCGCACCCGTTCATTCGCTCGTTCATTCACTGGAGGGGCGGCGACACGCACCTTTAAACTGCCATCCGCCAAAAACCCCACCACAGCATCGTGCTTGGCATTTGGTTGGACACGAACGGTGATCATCATGAATCCCTCATCTTTTTAAGCTTTTTCAAGTCTTTTACCACTCCGTCCGGATCCGTCTCAAGAAACAAATTCATGTGTTTCAACTTGGGGTGATGGACGATCGCTTCAAACCCTTTGAGACCGATAAAGCCATCGCCCAAGTGTTCGTGCCGGTCTTTGCGTCCACCGAGCTCCACTTTTGAATCGTTGCAGTGGCTCATTTTCAATTTTTTGAGCCCGATGATCTTATCGAACGAAGCAAACGTCGCGTCAACATCTTTTTTTGTGCGCAGGTCGTAGCCGCTCGCAAAAACATGCGCTGTATCAAAACACACGCCAAGTTTTGGGTGGTCAACGCCGTCTAGCATCGCGGCGACTTCTTCAAATGTGTCGCCCATGACTTCGCCTGCACCGGCCGACATCTCAATCAACAGTTCCGCTGTCCCTTTATACTTGTCATAAATCTTCTTGATCCCCTCGACGACGTACTTCATGGCCTGCTCCTTGCCGACGTCTTTGGCACTGCCCGGGTGGAACATGACGTAGGACGCCTCGAGGACCGTTGCCCGTTCCAACTCCTCCCGGACAATCCGGATGCTGGAAGCCCTGGTTGAATCCTTCCCGCTCCCAAAATTGATGTAATATGGGGTATGGATGACCCATTGTTCTAGCTTATGCTTAGCGCAATTTTCACGAAAAGCCTCCACGGCTTCCGGGGTCAACTTTGGCGCCGGCCCACCCTGCGGCGAACGGCTAAACATCTGAAAAACCTCACACCCAATCTTGGCCGCATTCAGGGGAGCGTTCTCGACTCCACCAGCAATAGAAACGTGAGCTCCGAATTTCATAGATTTATCCTACTCTATCACAAAAAATCTACGGGCTGTGTCGGCGGGTGGCAGGTGAAACGGGGCCCCCGCACACGCGCAGGAACGAGCATGTGCGGGGTGGTTCACCTGACAGGACCCGCCTCCGATCCGTAAATTTTTACTTCATGCACTCTTTACGCAGCCACTCCAACGTCTTCCGGTTGCGTAACTGCACCGCGACGTAATCACGGTAGTCCGGTGAGCTCACGCGTTCGCGTGTCTCCGTATCATTCTCTGGGACGCGTGACAGGATGCGGTCAACTTCTTGGTCCAGTTCTTCATCGGTGACCGCAATGTTTTCTTTCTTCGAAATGTTTTTGATCAAGACCGCCGTTCGGATGCGGCGCAATGCTTGCGGGACAAACTCAAGTTTTAGTTCGTCGCTCGTCTTTTTGAGCGAAGCGAGGTACGCGCTCCACTCCATGCCCTGTTCTTCCACGCCATGTTGCAGCTCGTGGACCATGCGGCGGATCTCCTCGTTCAACAAGATGTCCGGCACTTCGCTAAAGGCAGATTGATCCACAAGTTTATCCAACAGCTCAATCTCTGCCGCTTCACGTGAGCGCTGGTCGTGTTCTGCTTGCAAGTTTTCGCGCAGCTTGCCCTTCAGCTCCTCCATCGTCTTTAAGCCCACACCTTGGGCAAAAGCGTCGTCTACTGGGGGGAGCGTCAGCTCATGCACACCTTTGATTTTGGCCGTGAAGTCCACTTCTTGTCCGGCCAGGTGTTTTTGGAAATGTTCTTCTGGGAATTTGAGTTTAAACGTCCGTTCTTCGCCTGCCGTTGAACCGATAAGTTGTTCAGCGAATCCGGGGATGTAATGCGCCTCGTTTAAGTAGACGCGATAGTTGCGAGCACCACCGCCTTCGAGGGCGACGCGGTCTTTGTGGATGTCGAGGTCAATCAAAACCAAATCATCCACCGTCGCTGCACGTTCGACGAGCGTCTCCGTGCGACGCATGCGACGCATTTCTTCGACCGCTTTGGTCACATCTTCGTCTGTCGCATCCATTTTTTTTGTTTCCACCTTGCACGCGGTGAAGTCAGGAAATTTTGTGACTTCAGGTGCGGTCGGTGAGATGGTGGTGAAGCGGATGTCTTGTCCCGGTGTGAGCTGGTCCACGTTCACGCTCGGTGAGCCGACCGTCTCCAACTTTTCACCGAGCACCGTCTTCACATAATGCGCACGCACGATGCGTTCGAGTGCGGTCTCCCAAATCTTCATCTCGCCGTAGGCACGTTTGGCGTCCTCATAGGTCGCCTTGCCTGGGCGGAAACCCGGGATCGGTTTGGCGGTCGAGAGGTCACGCACCGCCTCCTCTATATATGGCTTGGCCTCTTCCGGGGTCACCGTAAACTCGATTTTGACCTCAGACTTGGGCAAACGGGTGATTTTTGGCTCATTCATAGGGTTTGATTGGCTTGAGGCTACGCGAAACCGCCGCTTTCGTCAATCCTCATTCTATGGAGAAGCCCCGGCCGGAAGTCCGGTCGGGGCGTGAGTGGCAGGTTCAGTGTGCAGAGGGAGGGAGGGTACAGAGGTCGGCGTCACGGATGAGGAGGATGCCATGGACGTCAACCTCCGCGGTGAAGGAGCGAAGCGGTGTCACCGCGAGGATCTGTCGGGCTGCCTCGAAGGCTGCGCGCATCTCGCGCATCCAGTGCTCCGTGACCAGGATTTCGGTCGACTCATTGGTGAGCGTCTGGACCTGGATGTAGTTGGAGGTGCGGAGCTCGTACCGCCGCACGAACGGGCGGTTGGCCTGCGCGGGTAGCGTCGGCGGCGTTGGATATAAGAGCAGCTGACCCGCGCTTTTGTCGGCCAGCGCGAGGTAGTCGGCAGAGATGTAGAAGCGGTCCACCCCGTCCATGCTGTAGAACCAGCAACGGCCACGGTGGCATGTGAGGAGGGTGCGAAGCGACGTAGAGCCGTTGCTCATGGCCATCTCCTTTCGATGTGCCCCGTGAGAGTAGGCCGAAACCCGCCAAAATGTCAACGCCGACCGGGGGAGAACCGGTCGGCGGATGGGAGGGACTTCCTAGGTTATTCTTGATTGAAGCGGAGGCCGTACTTGGCGATTCTGTATCTCGTGGTGCGACCGGGTAGGCCTAGGAGCTCGGCTGCGGTGCTTACGTGTCCATCTGTCTGGTCTAGGGCCAGCTTCAGGTATGATCGTTCGATCAGTCCGAGATGCTCGTCGAGGTTGAAGTTGACTGGAATGCCTTGGGTGGCTATTTCAGGGGCTGGGTTGACCGTGGTGTTATAGATGGTGCCATCGAGCAGCGAAAGGACCGTATCGCGGCTCAACTCGCCGGACAACATCTTGATACAGACTTGTTGAAACTCCTCGGGAGTGACTTTGTTCAATGTACTGCCTCCTAAGAGGCTCTTTAGGGTATTTCGTCGTTTATGTCAACCCTTGCCCCATCTTTTGTTCCATGTTACTTGTTACGCGATCTATGGCACTCCAAATCGGCATTGTGGGGCTTCCGAACGTGGGCAAATCCACGTTGTTTTCTGCCATCACCAAAAAGCAGGTGGACTGCGCCAACTATCCTTTTTGCACGATTGACCCAAACGTCGGCGTGGTCGAAGTACCGGATGAACGCCTCGCGAAGCTGGCGGAGCTGGATAAGAGCGCGCGCGTTGTCCCGACGGTGATTGAGTTCGTCGACATTGCCGGCTTGGTCAAAGGTGCGTCAGAAGGACAGGGGCTCGGCAACAAGTTCCTGGCCAACATCCGTGAGACAGACGCCATCGCGCAAGTCGTCCGTGCATTCGATGATTCCAATGTCTTACACGTGGACGGCTCGGTTGATCCGGTGCGCGACGCAGACACCATCAACACAGAGCTAGCTTTGGCTGACCTGGATGTGTTAACCAAGCGCGAGCAAAACATCGAAAAACAGATGAAGAGCGGCAAGACGAAAGAGCTTGAAGCGGAGCTCGCGGTGGTCAAAAAAGCGATCGCCTCACTCAACGCCGGCACAATGTTGCGGGATGCGGGCTGGACGGACGAAGAGCGCCTGATCTTGAAGCCGCTCCAACTGCTCACACACAAAGCGATGTTGTATGTCGTAAACGTGAGCGAAACGCAACTCGCGGACGGATCATGGAAAGAACGCGTCACTAACTTGAAAGGGCGGCTGGTTCCGGTGTGCGTCAAGCTTGAAGCCGACCTGACCAACATGGCGCCAGAAGAAAAGAAAGAATACTTGGCCATGGCCAACCAGACAGAGTCCGGGCTCGACCGTTTGATCGGTGAAGCCTATGACGTGCTTGGCCTGCTCACCTTCTTTACGAGCGGTGCCGACGAAGCCCGTGCCTGGACGGTCACGAAAGGCGCGTCCGCTCCGCAGGCTGCCGGAAAAATCCACACGGATTTTGAAAAGAATTTCATCCGCGCCGAAGTCACCAACTGGAAGGACTATTTAGACAACGGGGGAGAGGCGGGGAGCCGTGCCAAGGGACTCACGCGCATAGAAGGCAAAGAGTACATCATGAAGGATGGGGACGTGTGTTACTTCCGGGTGGGGGCATGATGTAAGATAATAGTAGTTATCCACACTCGCAGAAAAAAGTGAAAAATATGCTATCATCCTTACATTATTAAACTCTTCGATACCCCGTATGTCCTTTATGCACTCAATAGACCCTTCGCACCTCACGCTGCCCCGTGTCCGGTTCCCTATGCTCGCCTTAGCCGTCGGAATGGCTTTCGCGAGTCTTTTTGTCTTTAGCCTGTTTGCGCGGCCCGCCTCTGCCGCCGTCTGTAGCTTTATGAGCGTAGGGACGAACGATTTTAATACGGCTGGGAACTGGACCTGTGGCCAAGTTCCAACCTCTTTTGACGACGTGATGGTCGGGTCAGGCACGACGACGAACCTGTCCGCCGCTGCGATCGTTCAGTCTGTTTCTGTGTCCGGGACGTTGAACGCCGTTAGCTTTCTCCTCGACGTGACATCCACGGCGACTGTCCTCTCCGGCGGAGTCGTCACCTCGACCACCGGGACCATGAAGTTCAACTCCGTCACCAGTACGGGGAGCATCGGTTCAGTCTCTGGCAACGCTTTTGTGACCACCACCTTCCAGAACAACGGGACGCTCAACATCGGGAGCGGGACCGTGACGAGCACGGGAAACTTCCGCAACGCAGGGGCTGGCGTTCTGAACGGTGGCTCCGGCATCTTGTCGCTCCTCGCAAACTTCAACAACAGCAGCACGGCCACGTTCACGCCGGGGTCGGGGACCATCCGTTACGCTGGGTCCGGCACGCAGATCATGGCGGCGACGGTATACAATAATTTGAGCTTTATCGGTTCTGGCACCTATAACGTCTACGTCACCTCAACGGTCGCAGGCAACGTGACGCTGACGGGAGGGACGCTCTCTGTCACCTCAACGGTCCTCTATTTTGTGGGGACGACCACGATCGGTGCCTCGGGGACCTTGGCCCTAGGTGACGCGACCCTGACCGCCGTGGGTTTGATCACGAATGCGGGAACCATCACACAAGGATCTTCCGGCACCATCAACCATACGGCTGAGTCAGCTGCCCTGACGGACAGTTCAGGGAGTGCCGTCTCTTCCTTCACAGAAGGGGACACGGTGTACGTCAATGTCCAGGATTCGAACCGTAACCTTTTGGGCGATACGGCAGAGACCATGACCATCACGATTTCGCATGGGAATGTGGCCACGACCGGAGACCAAGAGACGTTTACGCTGACGGAAACTGGCGTTGCAACGGGGATCTTCCGCAGCGCGGGCGCGCTCCTCTCCTATGCTGTTTCCGCGACGCAGGGGAACGGGACATTCCAGGCCAGCGCCGCCGGGACCTTCTCCGGGACGTATACGGATACCCAGGATGCTGAAGACACAACGGCTTTCACGAAAGGATTCACCATGACGACCACTGCTTCAACGCAGACGTCCACAGGAGGGGGAGGGTTGTCATCCGGCGGCGGAGGTGGGAGCCCGGTGTATGCGATCCCACAGACCATCCCGCTCCCGACCCCGGTCATGTCTGGACCGTATGTGAAGTCAGATGTCTTGGCGAGTGCGCCATCCATCAACGCCGACAAGGCTCTGGTCTTGCCCGCAGGGACGGTCGCTAAGTGTACGTCTGGCAGCTTGATCAAGCTCATGAACGACGGGAATACGATGACGCACGAAGATGAAGCCGTTTATTATTGCGGAGCGGATGGCAAGCGCTACGCGTTCCCGAACGCCGGCACGTTCTTTAGCTGGTACAACGACTTCTCCGCGGTCGTAGAGGTGAGCGCCTCAACCATGGCCTCATTGTCGCTCGGCGGCAACGTGACCTATCGTCCAGGCGTCCGCATGGTGAAGATCCAGACGGATCCAAAGGTCTACGCCATCATGAAAGGCGGCGTCCTCCGCTGGGTCTCGAGCGAAGCGGTGGCACGGACCTTGTACGGGGACACGTGGAACACGATGATCAGCGACGTCCCGGACACGTTCTTCACGAACTACATAATGGGAAGCCCGATCAACTAAGGAAAATGCTAAAAGCACACACCCGCCCTTCGCAAGAGGGCGGGTGTGTTTTACGGGTTTGGTAAGATGGGCGGCATATGCCAGGAGCTGCGAGCCCATGGGGTCGCTGGGCCGGATGGATGGCCGTGAGCTGGCTTGTTGCCACGGCCGTCCATTCCTTTTTTCCGTATCAGGCCTTGCCCGTGGCGTGGCTCGCGCTGGCGATGGCTGGAGCCACGGGGACCGTCCTCTTTACGCGTGCGGGATCAAAGAAAAAGCTCATCGCTCTTTGCCTACTCGTATCATGCGTGGCGGTGTGGAGGTTCCAGGCGGCCATTCCATCCATGCCCTACGGACTCGTCCCGCTTGATCCCGGACGCATGGCCTGGAACCGCGGGAGCTCGCCTTTGCCCGCATCCCTCGCCCGCCCGCTGGCAAGGATGCGCGAGGCCGTTAGCGACCGGGCGGAGGACATTTTTTCAAAAGATGAAGCGGCGCTCGTGACAGGGTTGCTGTACGGGGAGCGCTCGCTCAGCAAAGAACGGAAGGAGGATTTCCGTCGGGCGGGGCTCATCCACATCGTCGCCGTCTCCGGTTCCAATGTCACGATCATCGTCGTCTTGTGCATGCGCTTTTTTGGGAGCTTTGGCTGGAGGCGACGCACGACGTTTGCCGCGCTGACCGTCGGGCTGTTTTTGTACGTCAGTTTTGTCGGGTTCAGCGCCCCGGTCTTGCGCGCGGCGGTCATGGGGTGGCTCGTCGAGTTCGCGCCCATCAGCGGACGGCTGGTCCGCGCCTCGCGCCTGCTCCTGGTCGCGGCCCTCGCGTTTACCGTGTGGCATCCATGGGCGCTGCTCTACGATCCGTCGTTCGCATTATCCTTTCTTGCGATGTGGGGGTTGCTCACATGGACGCCCTGGCTGGATGCCCGTCTCACGAAGCTGCCGGAAATGGTGCGTGGCGCCGTCTCTTCTTCCGTTGGCGCAACGCTCATGACGATGCCGTATTCCGCTTGGGCGTTTGGGCAGTTGAGCGTCCTCGGCCTGCTCGCGAACCCGCTCGTCTTGCCGCTCGTGCCCTGGGCAATGGGGACGGGCGCGCTCGCCCTCTTTGCCCCGGACATGATGTGGCTCGCGTTACCGGCCAAAGGGTTCATCCAGATCATTTTTTGGATCGCGGAGATGGCGCGCCTGGTGCCGTGGGGCGCTTGGAGCGACGTCGCCATCCGTTGGGAGGTGATGCTGGGTTGGTATGTCTTTTTGTGGGTCGCCTGGCGTGTGGTGATCCGGCATGTTGTCGTTGATCGTTTGAAGGTTGTGGATAGGTCCGTTCCGACACACCCCTCTGTCAACGTCGGCTGACAGGTGATGGAAAGAAAAAAGAGCGCGCATTCGGCGCGTTTTTTCTGGAATGAAAAATGGTGTTGATCGAGGCTGACAAATCCATTGACCCGACCTCTGCAGAGGCTACGCTGGAAGTAAGGTCACATGACCTTTTCGACATCACGCGTCGGCTTTCACTGGACAGGGGACAGAGGTGCGCGACCCGGGAGCACCCGGCCCGGAATCGTGCAGTGGAGGGGCGACAGCTCCTCCATCGAGCTGAAAGGATCCCGCTGGACACATCGTTCTGGAGCGGATGGGGTTGGAGGCAGAAACAGCGGCGGCTTCTTGCCCGCACGCCCTGCGAAAACCCTGTCAGCTGGCGACAAGCCTCGGAAGGATGGGGCAAGGCGGACGCGTGGGGCAGCGGGCGGATCCGGCGACCGAACGGATCCGCCCGCACCACGGAAGGTTTAGCTCAAGGCGCCCGAAATTAATGGCGGGTGCCTGCGGCGGAATCCTCCCCGTACCATGCTCCTTTCCAATCAAGAGGTGTGTCATGCATGGCACGTATCGGTCACCTGGGCTGTCCCTCCTCCTGTGTTGTTTCTTGCTCGGCTGTGCCAGGGCAGATGACGGAGGGGTCACGGACTACCGAGGCGTACGAAGCGGTGCAGGCTCAGGGGGTTCGTCTGGCTGCGGGCCAGAGGTCGCCTACCCGACCGGTTCGCGAGAACGTTTCGAGCAGCTGTACCGTGGGCGGAGTTTCTACGCGGACGGCAACCACCTGGGGCACGACGTGTTGCTGTCCGAGGGTGAGGCCGTGTCCGCGGTCGCCTGCGGCACGCTCGTCGTCTCCCGCGCGGCTGATGGGTACGGCACGTTGGTCGCCGTGGTCGAGCATGAGCTGTCGCCGGCCGTGCGCGTCCCGAACGGCGTCGGCGAGATGGTGGAGGTCCATTCCTTCCTGTCGATCTACGGCCATCTCCGTCCGAGTGGCTTGCGCGAAGGCACGCACGTTTCCGCCGGCCAAGTCCTTGGGTACGTGGAACATCGGGACCGGAACGGCGACGGTGACGAGCACTTACACCTCGGCATCCGCCTCCAGTCCGCGTCCGATGCCCGCCGGAGTGATCCGACGGCCTGGTTCCGCGGATACGATGCCCGTGCACCAAGTGTTTCGCAGCGGCGTTGGTTCGCAGACCCCGCGGTGTTCCTGTCCGCCCTCCGTATGGAAGGCGGGGCTGGGACGCCGCCAAGTGATGCGGCTCCGATGGATGCGGGCGTCACGCCTGAACCGCACGATGCCGCCCCGGCAGGCGGCATGCCCACAGAACCGCCACCCCCGCCGCCCCCTGCCCCAACGTCCTCCGAAACCTGCAACGGTTTGGATGATGATGGCGATGGGGAAGTGGACGAAGACTTCCTGTGTCCGCTCGGGACCACCGGGGAGATCTGCGTCACGACGTGTGGAGCGAACGGGTACCGTCTCTGCGAAGCGCCGATGTGCGGGTGGGGGGAGGCCTGTTACACCTTCCCGGAGGATTGCAGCAACACGATCGACGACGACTGTAACGGCCTGGTCGATTGCTTGGACACGGCTTGCTCGGACCGTCCAGCATGCAGCTCGCCAGAGCCAGAGACACCGCCACCGCCAGTTCCGGACCTTCCGACCGGCGGAGAGTCGGGTGCGCACGCACTCGTCATCATCGCGGACCTGGAAAGCGTAGCCGTACGCAACCTCTGCCACGACCTCGCTCCAGAGATCATCCTGTGGGACACCTGGGGCAACCCGTGGGTCAGCGGGGAAAGGGTCGAACGCCTCGAGTACCCTTTGGGTCCGGCGGACGTAGGCTATCTGGCGGTCAATATCCGCTGTGGGTCGCGGTATATGCTCTTTCCTGATGCACTCGTTGGCCTGTCGGCCACATCCACCGGGGTTTTCACCAGCATCACGCTCGATGGCCGTGAGCTGGTCGACGGCGAAGTCATGGTCTGCCGTGATCCCTGGGCGCCGCCGCTCGAAGACGGTACGCAACCGAACCGCCCACTGGTCCCGCTCGTCGAAGCGATCTGGTGGAGCTGTCCCTAAAGCCTTGCTGCAGGCCCTCGATCTCGGGGGCCTGTCTCTTTGCCCTTGACGCACACTCCCGTTTGGCGGGGATTGGTGATAAAGTAAAAATAGAACGAAAATAGAACATTGATTTTTTACGCACTATGCCAAAACGAACCACAGAACAGGACGGGCGCAAGCTCGCCATGCAAAGCGCCATCGACCAGATCAAGGAAAAATTCGGGGAGGGGTCCATCATGAAGCTTGGGGAGGCGCATAACATGCAGGTCGAGACCATCCCGACCGGATGCTTGTCGCTCGACCTCGCGCTCGGCGTGTTTGGGGTGCCACGCGGCCGCATCATCGAGATTTACGGGCCAGAAGCCTCGGGGAAGACGACCCTCGCCCAGCACATCATCGCGGAAGCGCAGAAAGCTGGAGGGATTGCGGCGTTTGTGGATGCGGAACATGCGCTGGACCCATCCTATGCCAAAAAGATCGGGGTGAATGTCGATGATTTGTTGATCTCGCAGCCAGACACAGGGGAACAGGCGCTGGATATCGTTGAGACGCTCGTCCGTTCGAATGCCGTTGACGTGATTGTGGTTGACTCGGTCGCCGCTTTGACGCCAAAAGCAGAAATCGAAGGGGAGATGGGGGACCAGCACATGGGGTTGCACGCCCGCTTGATGAGCCAGGCGCTCCGTAAACTGACCGGCATCATCTCAAGCTCCAAGACCACGGTCATTTTCATCAACCAGATCCGCATGAAGATCGGGGTGGTGTTTGGGAACCCGGAGACGACGACCGGCGGCAAGGCGCTCATGTTCTACTCCTCCATGCGCATCGAGGTCCGGCGTTCGGCGCAGATCAAGATGGGGGAGCGCATCATCGGCAACCGCGTCAAAGTGAAGATCGCCAAAAACAAGGTCGCGGCCCCGTTCCGGACCTGCGAGTTCGACATCATGTACAACGAGGGGATCAGCATCCCTGGCGACCTCCTGGATATCGGGACAGAGCTCGGGGTCGTCACCAAGTCCGGCAATTCCTACAGCTTCCAGTCCGAGAAGCTGGGCGTTGGCCGCGAAAACGCAAAGATCGCCCTACGCGAGCGGCCTGACCTGATGAAGGAAATCCGGGAAAAATCCATCGTCGCCTGGCAGACCAAGGAAGACGTTGAGACCGGGGTTACGCGCCCTGGCGGCGACTCGCCGGATGGGGGAGAGGATGAAGCCCCTCCCTTGGAGTGACGCGATGGGCCAGTCGGGTTACAATAGGCGACGAATCCAGGAGGCGCCCAAAAACCGCCTCCTGGTCTGACCTGTGGCACGCCGTAGATCTTCCCCCTCCTTCTCTTTAAGCCCTGATACGCGTCGGGGTGTGGTCGCTGTTGCCCTTGCGGCGCTCGCTGTCCTCCTCCTGCTGGGCATGTTTGATGCCGCCGGGTCAGTCGGTGCCGGCTTAGATGACGCGGTTTCTTACGTGTTTGGGTGGGATAAGATTTTTCTCCCGTTTTTCCTGTTGGCTTGGGCGTATTCGACCGTGGCGCCGGACCGGTTGCCTATCCGTTGGACAAACGCGCTCGGCATGCTCGGATTTTTTGTCACCCTGAACCCGCTGATCCACGCGGTCACCTTTTGGGATCAGGCAAGGGTAGATGAGAGCGCGTTGCGCGTCGCTGGCGGTGCGCTTGGCCAGGTCTTATCGGAAACGATGAGCGGAGCTTTAGGTATGGCGGGCATGCTCTTGGTGGCTGCGGCGCTGTGCGTGATATCGATCCTCCTGATTTTTAATGCCACGTTGAAGCAGGTCTTGTTTGCCATTGACCTGGTCTTGAAAGCGCTTCGCGCCATGGGACGTGGCTTTGTAGCCGCCGTCCGCCCTTTGTTGGGACGTCGGGTGCAGGAGGAGGGCGTCGTCGCCGAGCCCTTGCGTGAGCTGGTGGACGAGCGTCAAGGGGAGGGAGAGGAAGAAACGGAAGAAGGGGAAGAAGCAGGAGGCGAAGAGGAATCGCCTGGCGTTGAAGGCGCTCCCGTGAAACCGCGCAAGCGCTATCCGAAGATCGAAATTCCGATGGAGCTCCTGGAACGCCGTGACCAAAAGCCAAACTCCGGCGACATCGTGCACAACCGCGACGTGATCCGCCGCACGCTCGAGACGTTCGGCATCCCCGTCGAAATGGCGGAAGTGTCTGTCGGTCCGACCGTCACGCAGTTCACCCTCAAACCCTCGGATGGGGTCAAGCTCACCAAGATCACCGGATTACATAACGACCTCGCGCTCGCCCTTGCCGCACACCCGATCCGTATCGAAGCCCCGATCCCAGGGAAGTCGCTCGTCGGCATCGAAGTCCCGAACCAGTCAGTCGCGACCGTCGGCCAACGCGAGATTTTGGAATCACGTGAATTCCGCGACCGCAAATCAAACATCACCTTCGTCCTCGGTAAGGACGTGTCCGGCAAGCCGTGGGTCGCGGACCTCGGCCGCATGCCGCACCTGCTCGTTGCTGGTGCGACGGGGTCCGGGAAGTCTGTGGCGTTGAACACGCTCATCATGTCATTCCTCTATTCCAACGGCCCGGATGACGTGAAGTTCATCATGGTTGACCCAAAGCGCGTGGAGCTCCAGGTCTATAACGGCATCCCACATTTGATCACGCCCGTCATCACGCGTGTCCCAGAGACGGTCAACGCCCTCAAGTGGGCCTTGCGCGAGATGGACCGCCGCTACGACCTGCTCTCCAAGTTTGGTGCGCGTGATTTGGCCGGATACAACGCGCGCGTCCAGGATAAGCTGCCCTATCTCATCATCATTATCGACGAGCTGGCGGACCTCATGGCATCGTCAGCCGCAGAAGTCGAGGGTCCGATCGTGCGCCTGGCGCAGATGTCGCGTGCCGTCGGCATCCACTTGGTACTTGCGACCCAGCGCCCGTCCGTTGATGTCATCACCGGTCTCATCAAGGCCAACATCCCGGGACGCATCGCCTTCGCCGTCGCGTCAGCAACGGATTCACGCACGATTTTGGACCAGCAAGGCGCCGAAAAACTGCTTGGCCGTGGTGACATGTTGCTTTCAACCTCTGACATGGCGACCCCCAAGCGTTTGCAGGGCGCCTTCATCAGCGAGGCGGAGATCGCGCGCGTGGTCGAGTTCATCAAGAGCAAATACGACCCGGCAGATTACGACTTTACGATCGTGGAACGCGCTTCCGGCGGCCCCACGGTGTTTGGCGGCGGCAGTGATGACGAGGATTCCGACCCGCTCATCCCGGACGCAAAAGAAGAGATCCTTCGTGCCGGCAAAGCATCGGCATCCCTCCTGCAACGGCGCTTGAAAGTCGGGTATGCCCGTGCCGCACGCCTGCTTGACCTGTTGGAACAAGAAGGGTTCATCGGCCCAGGCGAAGGCGCTAAGCCACGCGAGATCTTGAAAGCTGACTTTACGCGTCAAACCGACGTCCCTCCGCGGCCGACCACGCTCGAAGATGCCGTCCCTGTGGGAGAGGAGCTGGACGAAGACGCGCCCGAAGAGCAACCATAGGGTATGGGCTTTGTCGTGAAGACGGTGAACGCGGAAGGTGGCTTGGGCCAAGACCTGGCCGAGCTGCGTTTCCGCGCTGGCTATTCCATCGAGGATGTGAGGAAAGCGACAAAACTTTCACCATCTGTCATCCATGCACTGGAGAACGAAGACTGGTCACGCATCCCTGATCCCGTGCATTGGGAACGGCAAGTCCGTGCCTATGTCGGTTTTTTGGGCGGGAACGCCTCATATTACATCCTCAAATATCGCGAAGCGCTGAAGTCACAACGTCTTGAGGCGCAGCCAAAGGATTTTTTACCGCGCCCGATCCGCATCCATCCGATGGAGCTGTCCGTCGGGCCGCGGTGGTTTGCGTTCGCCGGCTTCCTTCTCCTGTTTTTGGGGCTTGGTGGCTACGTCTATTGGCAGGCGCGCGCTATTTCCAGTGCGCCGCCGCTTACCCTTTCGGCTCCGTTGGACGGGTTACAGCTTGATGGCCCAGTTGTCCACGTCCGTGGACAGACGAGCCCCGAATCCTCCGTCACCGTGAACGGCACGCAAGCCGTCGTCGGCACGGACGGTGAATTTACAGCCACGATCCACGTCCCGCGCGGCACGACCATGGTCGTCGTCTCCGCCCGCAAGCGCCACGGCAAAGAAGCAACGCTCGTCCGCCGCGTCATGTACGACCGCGTCACCTCCCGCAGCGACACCGATTCTTTGAATTAAAATCCTCTCACTAAAAACAAAAGAAAAAAACGGGTGGCAGGTGAATCGGGGCCCCCACACACGCGCAGGAACGAGCATGTGTGGGGTGATTCACCTGACAGGACCCGTTTTTTCCTTCTCCTCCCAAACCTGCAGGCCGAAGCCACGCCCGAAGTAGGTTCTATCGAGAGCGGAGGAGATCTCCTGATGATGCCTGCCGCAAGATGCGAAAGGCAGATCAGGAGGTTCCGCTTTCAACCGAGCCAAGTGGGGTGCAACGGTCCGCAGATCAGGACGGACAAGCTGTCTTTGGACGATAGGCGAAAAAAACGTTCATGTCAATCCATGTGTAAAAAGCAACGGACCCGCTGTGTGGGCGAGTCCGGTGGAGAAGGCGTGGCGCGAGGCGTGGGCCTCTAGCGCTTGGTCTTGGTGAGGGAGCGTTTGGCGACGATGTCGTCGACGAGGAGACCGACGATTGCCGTGCAGACGAGGAGGAAGAAGAGGTCGAACTCGACGATGCGGGCAAAGTCCACGAGAAGGTAAAGGACGGGGAAAGCGATGGCGGCGGTCAGAATCCAAGCCACGATGCGGACGCGCACAGGTCACCTCCAGGGGAACTCAACGGTATGCCTGTTTTTGGACCGTGTCAATATTAGATATGACACACCCCACGGAGAAAGGATCTCTCCGTGGGGTGAGTGGGGCCGGCGCAGGATGCGCGCGGCCGTAGGTTAGGTGCTCCCGCCGGGGGAGGTGACGCTGGGCGTGCCGTCGCTCGTGATGGCCTTGCCGCTCTCGGTGGAGGCGGGGAGCAGCTTCTGCTCCTCTTCGTCGTCCGGCTGACCGACAAAGGCGGCCGGAACCTCCCATGTCGCCCAGGTGTGTGCCTCCGCGAGCGTGGCGACCGCCTCCGGGTAGAGGTAGACGACGGCACCCTCGCGGACGACGCGGAGATTCTCGCCCTCCTCACGGAGGTAGGGGGCGCGGACGAGGACGAACCCCAAAGGTCCGAGCGTGCCGTCCTCGCGCGGACCGATGTCCACCCCGATGTAGTGCGCACCACCGAACTCCTTCGGGTTGAGCGAGCGTCGCTGCTTGTCTGCGAAGCTCTTGGGAGTGAACTTCGCGGACATGAGCTCCTCCATGGTCGGGAAGTGGAACTCCTCGACCATGATCAGCCCTTCCATCCCCGCGACCACGGTGGGGTCGTGGCGGGGGAGGAAGCAGCGGGCGGCGGCACGGAGCCTCCGGCCGTCCCACCCGACATACGGGCGCGCGGGCTTGCCGTCGCCCTCGGGCGCATGGTCCTGGAACCAGGCCATGGTCGTCGCAGGGAGTGGGGCATTGATCCGCTGGAGGAACGTCGTTTCGCGGAGCACATCTCCGTGCTGGAGCCGGAGGGCGAACCGCAGCCCCGGCTCGTCGAACGACTTCGCGCGCGACCGGGCCCAGCGCAGCTCGAGCCAGCTGGGGATGTAACTGGCAACCTCCTTCCCTTCGTTGTCCTTGATGTCCCGGGCGGCGATGTGGTCTACCGCCCCGTAGCACAGACCGTCGAACAAACGATCCTTGGCCATGTGGCCTCCTCTCCGCCTCTTCGGCGGCTGATGTGATGGTGCGCTCGGCGCACCGGTTGAACGTGCGTGACCGGCTCGGCCGGTCGTTAGGTTCGGGCTTCGCCCGCCTACGCACAGGATTGCGCCAACGAAATCGCTGGCACCATCCCGTGCGGGGGTGGGCGCCTGACAGGGAGTCAGGCGTGAGACAGAGGAGCGTGGACGCTCACTCCGTCAGGTTTGAAAGGACGTGCTCGACGAGCTGGAGACGCTTACGCATCGTCTCGAGCTCCTTCTTCTCGATCGTTTTCACCTTGCCGGCCTCTTCGAGGTTCGGCAAGGCTGCGTCGAGAAGCTCCCGGATCGGGGCAGGCGGGGGTCGCTGGTCTCGACTCGTCCTCGCGAGGAGGCTGGCCTTGGTAGGGCCGAGCCATTCGCGATGAAGCGAGCGAGCGATTTCCTCGTAGCCCGCTTCGCGGAGCTCTTTCAGAAGCTCGACGAGCTGCTCCTGCTTGAGCATCCGCAGGCTCGGGAGCAGTCCGCGCACCCGGTCGAGAACCTTGAGACCCTTCCTCTCGAGATGCTGGTCGAGCTTCTTCACCCGAGAACCGAGGATCGGTTCTTCGCGCGAGAGCTTGCCAGCTTCCTCGAGGAAGGGCGCCTTCACCACCGCCCACCACTCACGACTCGCGTCGGAGTGGTAGGGAGGGAAGGGGGTTACGTGCGGGGTTGGCCAGGCGGGCTGCGCGGTGAGAGGAAGCTTCTCCTCTCCAAGCAGCCCCTGCAGTCGCCGCGCCGCCTTCTGCGTCGCGACAAGCGACGAGCGCACGGCGGGCGCCAGCCCCGGATCGTTTTCGGCGAGCCTCCGCGCGAGTCGCTGCTCGAGCAACTCCGTCTCCTCTTGGAAGACGAAATTGATTCGAGCCTGGTCGGGACCGTGGCCGAAGGCGAAGAGGAGGGTGGTCCAGAAGTCGAGGTGTTTGTCCTCGTTCTCCCGGTTCCACTCCTGGAGAGTGATGGTTTCCTCGTCCCGCAGGGTGCGGAACTCCTCTTCGCTTTCGTCCACGACGACCCGAACTTCGTCCGGGTCAGCGAACGCGAGCCGTCCGGCATGCGGGACTGGTTGGTCCTCGTCCGCTGCCTTGCAGCGTTCGAGCCAACCGGCCGGATCGTGCGCGATCCAACACGTTTCGAGAACCGACCCCTCCTCCTCTTCGAGGACGGAGAAGTCGTCTCCAAAGTCGACCTCTCGGGGGCCGACCTCTTCTTCTTCTGTTTCCAAAGGTTCCTCCTCCGGGTTTCCCCGGGGAAAATGTTTTGGGCAATAGCGCCCTTTGTTTTGGTCCGTCACCGGACGGGTCTGGAGGTACACCGGAGAACCAAA